>CAZHPC010000074.1:0-15674 GCA_964534685.1 uncultured Opitutaceae bacterium | reverse complement strand
TTTTTCCTCGTCGTCCTGGCCGCGCTTGGGCATGAGGGATCCATAGTCACAAAATTGCCCCCAATGACACGCAAATCTTCGGGCCGGGGCGCGCTCACGGCCGGGCGCGCGGCCTTCCGGGCGACCCTGCTGGAATGGTACCGGGCGTCCCGGCGGCGCCTGCCCTGGCGCGAATCCCCGTCGCCCTACGCGACCGTCGTCAGCGAGTTCATGCTCCAGCAGACGCAGGTGGCGACGGTCCTGCCCTATTTCCGGCGCTGGATGGAGGCCTTCCCGGACTTCGCAGCGCTCGCCGCAGCCCCCGAGGCGGCGGTGATGCGGCTCTGGGAGGGCCTTGGGTACTATTCCAGGGCCCGGAACCTCCACCGCCTGGCAAGGGAGGTCGCCGCCCGCCCGCTTCCGCGCCTCGCCGAGGCCTGGCGGGAGCTTCCCGGGGTCGGCCCCTACACCGCCGCGGCCGTCGCCAGCATCGCATTCGGCGAGCCGCGCGCGTGCGTGGACGGGAACGTGGTGAGGATCCTTGCGCGCCTGACTCGCGACGGCTCAAGGCACAGGGACAGCGCTTCAGCATCGGGGGCCTTCGCGCCCCTGGCCCAGGAGCTCGTCAATCCCGCGGCCCCCGGCGACCACAACCAGGCGATGATGGAGCTCGGGGCGACCGTGTGCCTGCGCCGCCGACCCCTGTGCAACGCCTGCCCCGTGCGCGGCTTCTGCGCCGCCGCCGGCAAAGGGGACCCGGAGGCCTATCCCAGGCTGGAGCCGAAGCGGATCGAACGCCGCTCGGTTGTCCGCGTCTGGTGCGAGAGGAAGGGGGCGCTCCTCCTGCACCTCAACCCGCCGGGCTCGCGCCGCCTGGCCGGCCTCCACGAGCTGCCGACGGCCGAGCAGGCGGGCCTCGACCCGGCCAAGGTGTCCCGCGGGCCCCTGCTCGGCAGGATGACCCGCAGCATCACCCGGTACCGGATTGTCGAATCGATCCATCTGGCGTCCATGAGGGGACCGGTGCGCCGACAGGGCCTGGTCTGGGTCAGGATGGGCGAACTGGGCTCGGTCGCGCTCTCCGGTCCCCATCGCAGGTGGACCGTCCGCGTCATTGCGGAGCGGGGCCGCCGGGCGGCACCTCGACAATGGGATCGCCCACCCGGATGACGCCCTCGGTCAGGATCTGGGCGCGAAGGCCGCCCTTGTGGACCAGTCCGCGGAGCACCTCGGGCGACGTCTTCCCCGCGAGGTAGCTGCACGGCTCGCACAGCCGCAGGCCGCGAATCCGCACCGTCCCGACCAGGAATTCGCGGCCGACGAGCGCGTTCAGGTCCACGCCCTGCGTGACCAGGTTGCGCCGCGCGTCCGCCGGGCCGAACGTGATCCCCGATCCGGATGCGAACGCATCGATGTGCTCCCGCTGGATCAGCGTCACCTCGAAGTCGGGCTTCTGCGGCCTGGGTGAGAAGGTCCCCGCGCCGTGGAAGTACCGGTCCCCTTCCAGGCCGCGCCCGGGCACCGCGCGGACGCTCGGGAGCGCCACGGCGGGCGATGCCGGCGAATCCGCAATCAGGATTTCAGCGATGTGCGCCATGTGCGGAGCCCGGGAAACCCGGGAGGTCAGATCCCATCGGGCTCCAGCGGACGGGCGAACCTCGCGAGCCTGGGAAGGAGGAACCGCGACGTGTCGAACGACACGATCACCGCCGCGGCCCTCCCGACGATCCGGTCGCGGGGCACGGTCCCGAAGAAGCGCGAGTCGAGGCTGTTGTCCCGCGAGTCCCCCATCATGAAGTACTCTCCCTGCGGCACCTCCCGCGGGCCGAAGCTGCGCATCGCAGCCCGTCCCGGAAGGGCCATGACGTAGTGGTCGCGCCCTCCGAGGTGCTCCACCGCCACCACCGGATTCCCGTCCTCGGAGACCTCCCCAAGGAACGGCCGGCAGTCCCGCGGCGAGTAGCGCTCTGCTGCGCCGTTCACGTACAGCACCTCGTTCCGGAGCTCGACCGTGTCGCCGGGCAGGCCGATCACGCGCTTCACGAGCCGGGTGCCGTCCCGGGGGGAGAAGAACACCACGATGTCGCCGCGGGCCGGGTCGCCCCACCGGGAGAGCCGCACCGTGGTGAACGGGACCTTCAGGTCGTAGGCCAGCTTGTTCACGAGGACCAGGTCCCCCTCGAGGATCGTCGGCTTCATGGAGCCGGTCGGGACCCAGTTCCAGTCCACCACTGCGCTCTTGAGCGGGGCCACCGCGAGGAAGACGAAGGCGAACGGCGCCAGCCATTCGAGCCAAATTCGTCGGGCGATCCGGTTCATGGCCTTCCTGGTCGGCATGGCAGCTGTCCTCCGCTACCGCCGGACGGGCTCCTGGCCCAGGCGCCTCATCTCCACCCTGAGGAGCGGGGGGAACAGGTCCCTCGAGACGGTCATCTCCAGATCCTCGAACCCGCGGGCGCGGATGCGGAAGTGGTAGCTGTGGTCGCTCTCCCAAAGGCAGTCATCCAAGTCTGCGCGGATCATCCCCTGTGCGTCAGATGTCTGGGCCTTTAGTTCCGCCTTTGTGTAGGTCGCGGGCCTGGCCGATGGGTTCTCGTTCTCGGGCACGAGGATGAGAAACGCGCCCTGGACCGGGACGCCGAGCGTGTCGACCACCATCATGCGGCTTCTCGGGTCCTCCCCGGAGGTCGAGCTGCAGGCCGCCGCAAGGGCCGCCGCGATCACGGCGGCCAGGACGTGCAAGACCCAGCGGGGCTTGAACCCCCTCTCGGGCCGGGACCGTGCGACGGGCTCCGCGGCATCCTCGATCGCCGGACCCGGCGATCGTTCGAGCCCCCTCACCGTTTGTCCCTCCGAATCATCAGCTTCAGTCCAGACCACACCTCGTCGACCGCGCAAACCTTTATATCGACGAGGCCGATCGGCAGGGCCAGTTCCCGTATGACGTCCTCGGTGACGTCAGTCGCGACCCCGGAGCTCTTCTTCGGCCACGAGACCCAGATCACACCATCGGGCGCGATCTTCCTTCGATGCGCCCCGAGGCTTGACTTGAGCACGGACGCCCGGGTGGCGAAGAGGTGGACGAACCTCATGCCCTGGCGCGGGCGCGCGAGCCACGTGACCACCGCGTCCTTGGGGAGCGTGAGGCGCGAGCCGTACCCGCCCGGTGTGCCGTCGACGTACGCGGCGGTGCCGTTCCCGTAGCCCAGCTTCTTCCAGAGAGGCGTGCCGGAATACCCAGCCATGGTCTCAGCGCGAGGCCGGACCGGGACGCGGCCGGCGCGATCTCACGGATTCTCCCGGGATCATGGCGTCAGTAGGGGTACGGCTGGATGTCGCCGTTGCCGATGAAGCCGTTGTGCCGGAGAAAGAGCGCGGCGAGTCCGAGGGCAATCGCCACGAGCGCAAGATCGCCCACCGCGCGCGCCGCCCTCGAGGCCTTCCCCCTGCGCAGAGACAGCGCCCCTCATGCGGCGATCACGGCGATTCGGGTCCTCATGGCTGGGGTGGACTGATGCCCAAAAGGGGGCGGGATGTCAAAACGGGAGCGGCTCCGGCGGCCGCGCGCGGCTTTAGGCGCGCTTTTGCTTCCTCGGCTTTGGGGCGACGCCGATCCGCGGGTCGCGCTGCCTTACGAGAGCCACGAGGCGCTCGGCCACGCGCTCGAAGGCGTCCTCCGACTCGGCGAGGTAAAGCCACTTGGGCAGTATGGGGTGCGCAACAAGCGCGGAAAACTCGAGCTGAAGCGACGCGTGGTGCCCGTGTTCCGTGCAGACCAGCACGCCCCGCCAGGGCTCGTCACCCGCAGAGAAGCAGAGGGTGAGCCTGCCGTCGATGTAGACGACCTTGGTCCCGAACATCGATCCGAGCACAAACGACGCCTCGTTCTCCAGCGGCTCCCAGAGCCAGGCGTACCGGTGCACGCTCCTCGCGCGCCCTATCCCCCCTTCATGCACGGGGGCGCCCCTCGCGCGGCGTTGTCTTGATTCTCACCAGGTCGGCTATCGTGGCGATGTCGCCCGGCGAATCCACCCAGTACCGGATTCCCCGTCCCTCCGCATAGGGCCTGGCCTCGGCAAGCATCGTCTTGATCGCACCGGGGATCGCGCTGGCCATCGCAAGGCCATAGGCGCGCTCGCCGAGGACAACCGCGACCCGGATCCTTCCCTTGTCCGGGGTCAGGTAGAGCAGGGTCCTCTTGCGGTGCTGGAGCAGGCATATGCACCCGAACTCCGCCTTGGACGGCCGCCACTGCAGATCGAGGGGCGCGAACATCTTTCCGACGGCGCCAACGATGCCGGTCCACAGGGAGCCCGCGGAACCTAGGGCGGCCGTGAGCTCGGCCGCGGTGGGAGGCTTCACCTTGGCGGGCATGGGAGGCCGGGCGTCTCATTGGCCGCCAGGCAGTCCGAACCTTCCGCCGCCGGGCTCAGGGGTGCCGGTGTCCGAGCACGCGCGCCGGCAGGAAAAGGATGAGCCCCACCAGGGCGAGCATCGCCGCCATGACCGTGGCGAAGACACGGAACGGAATCGCGAGCAGCCAGAGGATCGGCCAGACGAAAAGGAGAAAGAGGGCGAGCGGCCAGCACAGGACCAGCAGTATGGCCCAAAGGAGGAGGGCGATCAGCATTTTCATGTTCGGAAGGACATCGGTTGCCTCCATAACCCCGCCCGAGCCGAAAAGTTACAGAGCGGGCCGCGCCGCGCGGTGCACGCCGTCGGCGCAGGCACCGGATCCCAGTGTCGGCTCGGATCATGTTGCTCCAGATTCCTCGCATCGCCAGGCAGGCTCTAGACAAGGAGCCCCAGCCGCCTGCCGGCGGCCGAGTCCCCGATCAGCCTCGCGAGCCGCCTCCGCCGCGTCTCATCGCGAACGGCGCTGACTACCCACCAGATCGCGGTTCGCCGGTAGCCGGGCGGCTGCTCGCTCCAGAAGGCCCAGGCCTTCCTGTTCATCCGAAAGGCCTTCTCGAGCGGGGCCGGCAGGCTCTTCGGGCGTTTCTCGAAGGAATAGATCCCGGTCCTCTCGGTGTCGCGGGCCTCGTACGCGGCAAGCCCCGCGGGGCCCATCCTGCCCCCCGCGATAAGGCGCTTGGCATGGCGGACATTGACGAGGCTCCAGGTGCTTCGCGCCTTCCTTGGCGAGAAGCGGATCGTATAGCTGTCTGCTTCGGCCCTGCGGCGGACCCCGTCTATCCATCCGAAGCAGAGGGCCTCGTCTAGGGCGTCGGCATAGGACAATCCGCCCCTTCCGGAGGCCTTCCTGTGGAAGCCGACCAGCAGTTCCGCCGCCCGGGCATGGTTGGCCTCCAGCCACCGGTGAAACTCCCAGGCGCAGCCGAAGTGGACCGGGTTCATGCCCTGCCGCGCCGTCAATGCCTCACGGCGTAAAGCGCGTCCGGCGGCCAGGCCTTCCGCAGTTTCGCCTCCACCTCGCGCTCGATCTCAACGTTGAGCCAGATGCGCCTCCATAGGGACGCTGTCGCAAATGCCCCCGCATGGCGCAGGCGCGCATCGGCCCTGAGCCGCGCCCTGAGCTCAGCGTATCCCCTCGTGAGGCGGAGGCGCTGCAGGCTGCCTGCGATGATCTTTGGTCCTGGTTTCATGGCGGGTGCCGCACACACTCCATAGTCCGCAAGGCGGCCTGGCCGCAACCCCGTTATAGGCGCTTCCCAAGCAGAGGCAGGCACCGCTCGTTCCCGTCCATCGCGGCGGGCACGCTTCCGTACCTCACGGCCCCCCTGCGGACATAGAACGCCTCGGCGTTCGGATCGCTCTCGATCCTTAGGAAGGCCGCGCCGCCCGACCGCGCGGCGC
This sequence comes from uncultured Opitutaceae bacterium, assembly GCA_964534685.1. Lineage (GTDB taxonomy): Bacteria > Verrucomicrobiota > Verrucomicrobiia > Opitutales > Opitutaceae > Palsa-1447. The sequence goes on along the minus strand of CAZHPC010000074.1, from coordinate 9,878 downwards.
CTTCGGCGGCCGCAAAAAGGGCGCTGCCGACTCCCCGTCCCATTTCCGGCGGGAGGACCCAGAAGTGCTCCAGGGCCGCCTCCCTGCCGCGCATGAGAAGCGAAAAGAAGCCGACCATGCGTGAATCCCTGACGGCGGCAAACGTCGGATTGTCGCGGACGTAATCGGGAGAAACGGTGAGCGCCTTCTCCCAGCGCCGCAGCCAGCTTTCGGGATAACCCCAGTGGGCCTTTGCGCGAAGGGCGATTGCCGTCAGCTCGCCCGCGTCCTTCGGGCTGGCCATGACGATCTTCACGTCTGCCCGGTCCATGGCCGACCGGGGATCACCGCCTGGGCTCGAGGCTGCAGGGGTGCGGGGCTCGGACTCCGCAGGATCGGGAGGCGGGTCGGCCGGCGTCATCGTGTCACGGCTCGGGCTGCCATGGCGTGAAACGCGGCATGAATCGCCGGACATGGCGGCGGTAGTCCCGGTAGTGTTCGCCAAAACGCCGCTCCAGCTGCGGCTCCTCGACGAGCGGGATGTAGACGAGGTTCAGGGCGAGGAAGAAGGCCGCCCAGACGCCGTGGTGCGGCGACAAAAGGATCATCGCTTCGCCGAACAGGATCAGGATGACGCCCGAGATCATCGGGTTGCGGACGAACCGGTACGGCCCGTGAAGGACGAATACGGGCGGGGGATCCCATGGGGCGAGGGTGCCCTTCCCCTCGGCGGCGAACCGCCAGACCGATGCCACGAAGAGAACAAGGCCGAGTCCGAGCGGGGCGAAGCTTGCGACCTGCAGGGCGATGGCGCTGGCCGAGGCACCGATGACCAATGCCACGCCGTAGCGTTGCGCGATCCAATAGGGGACGAGAACGGTGACGGTGAACGGAAGGGCTGCGACCGCGAGCAGGTGGCGAAGGAGCATGACCACAGCGCGGGGCCAACCGGCGCCGGAAGCTTGCGGTTGCGCTGGATTTGGCGCGTCCCGCAGTTCGTCGCGAGGCGTTTTCACGCCAGCGGGGAGAACACCAATCCGATGTAGCACAGAAGGGTCGCCAGGAACGCAAGGGCGATCAGCAGTTGGGCCCATTTGGCCCGAATTGCAAATCCCCCCAGGCTCAGGGCGATCGCCACCAAGGGGAAGGCGCTGCCAAGTCCCAGTCTAAATGAGCCGGAGCTCACGGCAGACTCCACGAAGGCGGTCACGCCCATAACCGCCATTATGGCGAAGAACCACCGCCGGTTGTGGTTGAATTCCCTTTCGAGGTCATACGAGGGTTCAAGCTCCAGTTCAATTTCCGGCACAAGCAGGTACCCCGGGACCGAGACAAGGATGGGCATCAGCAGATAGAGCAGAAACCTGAAGAATGTCCAATGCGTCGACTCCCGGCGCTGGAACGCCAGCCACCAGGCGAGCACCTGAAGCAGGAACAGCACCGCCATCCATACCAGCGTCGCGCCGTGCATGTGCACCCGGCCCCGGCGGCGGATGAGACGCATCGCGCTCGACAGTATGTTCGAGATCCCCAGCGCGATGATGATCGAAACAAATACGGACAGGAATTCGAATTGGTTCATAGGGGTTCGGTTCGCTGCGTCTTCACGGTCCGGGACGGGTCCGGCGGATCCACCGCACCGTCGGGCGCGCCAGACGCATGCACCTTATTCGGTAATCGGCTCCGCGTCTCCTCTTAAATCCGGGCGGCGGGTCTCGGCGAAGCCGCGCTGGCCGGCCCTTTCGGTCCAAACGGGCCTCACCTCGATCGTCGCCGCCCTCGCCATGGGATGCCTTAGAGCGGCGCCGACGGCCTCCTCGCGGCTGGCGCACTCGGTCAGCTCGTACGCGCAGATCTTCTCCCTGGACCTCGAGAATGGCCCCCTTGCGATCAATGCCTTGCCCCCGCGGATCCGGACGGTCGTGGCGTCCGAGGGCGGCCGCAGGGGGTTCCCGCTTATCCGGATGCCGCGGCGCTCCATGCTCCTGATCCAGGCGCCGATCCCTTTCACCAGGGCCCCGGTCGGGGCAAAGGAGCCGTCATGGCTGATGATCAGCAGGTATCGCATACGGATCAGTCGCGGCCGCCCAACGGGCCGAATCCCCCGCGGGCATGCCGGCGGGCCAGGGCTTCGGGCCCGGCTGCAGGATTGGGGGTCACGGCTTGAAGGAGAAACCCACGTCGTCAATTCGAAGGGAGAATTCGCCGCCGGGAGGGGTCACGACAAAGGGCCACGGCTCCGAGATCTCCCTTCCCTCCTTGTCGAGCGTCACAAGCCTGGGGCGGTAGAGGATGGTCCCGTCAGGGCGCCTCTCGGCCACAAGATGCAGGGTCACGCCGGGCTTCAGTGGAAACGCCTGGTCCTCGCCGAGAAACAGCGACGCGTGAACGCTCTGCGTCCGGCGGTCGGGCCAGAATGTGATGGTCCCGTCGATCGTCATCCTTCCGTCCCTGACCCTTGACTCCCGCAGATGCAGGCGGACCGGGAGGCCGTCCTTCTCAACCGTGATGACCTCGAGCTCTCGATCGAACGACGTGATCGTGTACGAATGAAACGATTCGCCAATCCTGAGCCACGCCGACGATCCGCCGCCGTCCGTGTCTCTGAGGATGAAAAGCGACTCGTTCGTGGTCAGGAAGAAACCTGAGAACTGGAGCTCGGCCCTTAGGTCGGCTGCTGCGAACGCCAGGATGATTACGAGAATTCTCATTTGCGGCCGCCCGGATGACCGGCGCCAGGGCCGCCGAAGGGTTGAACCCATTGCGGCCTAGCGCAAGAGTCTTGGGTTCTTCGCCGGCGCACGGGTCCCGGTCGCCCGCGCCGCCCCGGGCCAGATCCCCCGCCCCGCCGAGGGCGTTGCAGCCGAAGGAGGCGCCTCCCCGGGGCAGGTCACGTCCGGACGCGCTTGAGCCTCTCCTTTGTGAGTTGATTCCGGACATTGCCCGTGTTGAGCGTGGACGCAGGCTCGAAGAGGACGACCTCCACCTCCTCAGGAGCATACGGCTGATGCTCCACGCCTCGGGGAACGATGAAGAACTGACCGGGCCCGACCGTCACAACGCCGTTCCTCAGGCGCATGTGCAGCACCCCGCGATGGACCAGGAACAGCTCGTCCTCGGAATCATGTTTGTGCCACACAAACTCGCCGGCGAACTTGACGCACTTGACATACTGCCCGTTCAGTTCGCCGGCGATGTGCGGGTCCCAGTGCGTGGTGATGGAGGCAAAGGCCCTCGTAAGGTCAACCGCGGTCATGGGGAGATTCTCATCCTGAAGGCCCGTCACGCGCCGGCGGGCCCTTTCGGGAGCCTGAGAACGCGGAGACGACGCCCGCCGCGGCGCCCGCGATCAACCTCCGCTTCCGAAGGAAGATTGTAGGTCAGCATTGTCTTTAGGTAGGCCACGGGGTTGTCGCGTACCTTCTGTCTAATCGCACTCGAGGCTGGCGCAACCAGAAGCCCCAAAGCAATTGGGCCCGGCAACGGCGCTTGGATCCGGCGTCCAGTCAGGCCTGCCCGTTGTCCCCGGTGGCCGAAACCCCTCCCGATGCCGCGTAGAACGGGATGAACTGAAGCGCCGAAACCAACGACAAATAGAAGATGGCCATCTTGGTCTCGGGCATGGACTTTGCCACGAGGAAGATCCCGTTGAACTCCCCCGACTCGCTTAAAGCGAGCCCTATGATCATGAGGATTAGTAATTTACGGTGATCCTTCGTCCTCGGCACGAGCAGCCAGCGAACCGCCGTGGCGGCGCAAAGCTGCGCGAGAACAAGCGGCATGGGAAAGCCCATGCCCTGTGCAAGGGCGTTCTTCCCGTGAAGGATCCCGCCGCCAAGCTTGGCCTGGTTGATGGTGATCGACATGACCATTGCAAGCCAGAGGGCCCAAAGGACGATGAGCTTCGGGGATCTTCTCTCGGGTGATGACATCGGGCTGGAGGTGGGGAAGAACTGCCGCTCCTGTCACCCGCGCGGACCATGGAGCGGCTCCTGCAGAGCCGGTGCCGAACCCGGCTGCTGGATCGCCCCTTTTGCAAAGCATCGGCTGATCGGGCTGCCGACGTAGCCGAGAAACGGCGGGATGGGAAAATACCCCTCCGACTCGTAGAGCGAAATCGCCTCGGCGTGCCTGTGCCCGGTCTCGAGCACCATGGATCGGAAACCGCTTCGCCAGGCCTCACCCTCGAGGTGACGCAGGATGCGCCGCGCCACCCCGCGTTTCCTGGCGTCCGCCCAGACGAACATGCGCTTGATCTCCGCCACGCGGTCATCCAGCGGACGAAAGGCGCCGTATCCGACCGTTTCACCGCCTTCCCTGGCGATGACAAAGTAGCCGCCCGCGCGCTCGAAGTCGTCAATGTCGATCCCATTGACTGGGCTCCCCGGATTGCGCGCAACGATTTCGGCGTCCAGTTCGCCGATCAGCGAGCGGGCTTCCGGTCGCGAGGGACTGATGCTGACGATCGTCATGTGTTCCAGGCTGGACGGCCCATGGTACGGCGCTAGGAGCGGCGCTGCTCCCGCGCTTCATAGGACGCGCCAGAACCGGGCGCGGGAGCCGCCGGCTGATCGGGCGCCTCGCTTGATCTTCGGGCAACCCAGTCAAGGAGGAGGAACGTCGCCACGAAGAAGGGATAGATTCCGTAAAGCGTGTCGCTTACCGAATGCGAGCGCCGGTCGACCGCGACAAAGACGGTCGCGCAGAATCCCGCAGCAGCAAGGCAGAGGAGGCCCCCTGCGATGGAGCTGGGAACGTAAAACCAACCCACCCGTACGAATGCTGATGATTTCATCGATATGCCTTTCTTGGATTCGCCAGCGCCCTAACGGCCCCCCCGGACGCGGGCGCCGCGTTCGGCGCCCGGAGCGGCCTCCTCCTCCGATACAGGACGTGGCCGCGAAGCCAGTGTCCCGGCGGCAGCGCGGGATGATCAAAGTCGCCCCCCATGTCACGTTTAAAATCGAGCCGTTCCATGAGCCGGATCGATCTTAGGTTTACCGCCGCGGTAAAGGCGACGATTTCCGAAAGCCCGAGCCCGGCGAAACCGTAGTCCAGGGCTTGCTCTGCCGCGGCGCGAGCCACCCCGCGGCCCCAGAACTCGCGCCTCAGCCTCCAGAGTATCTCCGTGCAGGGCATGAAGGGCGCATCGAAACGGGGGGTCGACAGGCCCGCCATGCCGGCAAACGCCCCGTCAACGTCGACGGCCCAGACCCCCCATCCCCGCTCCTCGATCCCTTTTCGAACACGTTCGAACGAATCGCGAGCCTCCTTCGCTGTCATTGCCGCCGGGAAGTAGCGCATGACCTCCGGGTCCGTGTTCATCTCGAAGAACGGCCCGAAGTCAGAATCCCTCCACTGGCGGAGCAGAACTGCGTTCATGCCCGCCTCACATCCTGGCTCGATGGTCCGCGCCAACGAAGGCAAGCATCGGACCCGGCAGCTGGTTCGGCGCATCAGATTTCGCAGCCATACTTCGTCGCGCCCGTCGGCTCTGGCGTGACCACACGGAAGATCTCCACGCGAAACTCGCTGACGACGCCAATGACCTGTCCATGGCCACCCGTGTGGATGCCTCGCGCCGCCTGATTCTTCATCGCCTTTGACAGTGCCTCATCGTCGTCGAACTCAATGACGGCATGGTACCTGGGTAACTTCGTCCGCGCTCCTTCAGACGAATTCTTGAGCAGCCGATAGGCCGACACCTCGCCGGCGGCGCACAGTTCGCGCAAAAATGCGTCAACAATCCCGAGGCCGCTTTCCTCAGCGATCCCTTCTTTGAGCGCGAACCAGACGTTGTAGTGGATCATGGACTATGGGCCACCGAACCTCCAAACGATCCGCACCTGCGGTCGCGCGCCTTCCGCGCCGCAGGAGGTGCGCCTGATGCAGGCGTCGAATCCGGCAACAGGTTCGGCGGGTTCATTCCTCCCCCTCGCAGTAGTCTGCCGAAACGGGGTGAACGCATCTTGCCTCGGGCATGAGCATCCGCTTACCGGTTGCAGGATACGTCGTCACGTCAGCGCGGTGGTTATCGGCAATGAAGATGTACTCTAGCACCTCTTCCGATTCATTCACCATTTGATGCGCCTCTCCCGGCAGAAAGTTGAAATGATCACCTGCTTTGATTGGAGATTTCTCGCCTTTCTCGTCGGCAACCGTGCCGCATCCCGATAGAACCGCATAATATTCGGTCTGCGCTGCGTGGGAATGATATGGATAGCCCTTCTTCCCAGGAGGAATCTGCGCCACCTCAACCTCGAAAGGGTGGCCGTTCCCCCACGGGCCCACATTTCGCTTCGTGCCAAGTGCCACCGAAATGTGCCTGCGGATAATCTCGAACGATCCCTTGGGGGATTTCCGATGCTCGATGGGAACCGATGAGCTGCTTACGAGGTGCATGGTAGAATGATGCCGTGCGTCACGATATCACGCTCTAACGACGGCGCTGTTCCGGTCCCGCGGGGGCTCGTCGGACCCGGACGTCGGATCCTGCCGTTGGTTTGGCACGTCCTTCATTTCTCGGCCGGCACATAAGCAATGCATTCGAGTTCGACTCGAGCGCCTAGCGCCAAGCCACTCGCGGCGAGCGCACTTCGTGCGGGTAGGGTCGTCGGGAAATATCCCCGGTAGACTTCATTGAAGGTATTCCAATCGGCCATATCCGCTAAGAAGATCGTGCATTTAACCACACATCTCAACGAGCTACCATGGCGTTCCAACACCTCCCGCATGTTATCGAGAGCGCGACGAGACTCGGGCACAATCCCTCCCGGGGCGAGTTTAAGAGTACCCGGCAGAATCCCAACCTGTCCGGAAACATAGAGTACGTCGCCGAGTTGAACCGCTTCGGAGAACGGCAAAGACGCCCCCCCTGCCGTTTCTAACGGAAAGAACCTAGGAATATTGGTGGGCATGCAAAGATCGCGGGGGCCAGCCAAACGTCCTAATGAACCATGCCAATGATGGCGCGGCTCCTGCACCAGCGGGAGGCGCGACAGCCGGAGGCGTCGGATCCGGTGGTTGGTTAGACCCGTTCACTGAAAACTCATAGCAACCGCAAAGCATAGACCAGCACTAGCACCGATGCTGCGATTAGGAAAGGCGATGAGTATACTCCTGGCATGAAACGCCTCTTTAAGATCGAAGCTCCAATGTGTCCGAGTCCATTGCTGATCATCAAGAGGGATAACGGCACAGCCACCAAAACAATCCGTCTCGATCCGTGAAATGCCAATGGACTTAGTAAGAACAATAGCGTTATCCCGGCCGCCAATCCAACAATCCACACACGAAAGGAAAATGTGGGAAGCGGAATCCAAGGGAGCCGCGCACGGATCGTTAGCACCGTTGGATTGTAAACTGCCAAGAAATCAGTGAGCGCTTCGTCGGCCACATGCAGCGCCAGCGCAATCGCCAATGCCAGCCATGCACGCCCAAATTCCAACGTGGCGTGGTTGAGTTGCTCCGTTGGCAAATCTGACATTATCGTGTCCTGGCGTCCTGTTGATCCGCGGTGATCAACGGCGCGCCCCCTGCACCCGCAGGGGCCGTGACGAATGGGGACGCCGGATCCGGACGTTTGTTAGGTATCGTGGCAAAGAAGTTTTGAATGGCTGGATTCATATCTTCTACGGTACCGAAATCATCTTTGCATTTCCAATCGGTAAGAGATTATGCAGACGGCAATCGATATGATGACGTAGCAGTTTTCTATGAAGTTCCTTCTCTTGGGATATTCTCGCGAGTGGGTGATGTCGATGACTGCGTGCCGAAGAAGAAAGGTGTAGAGCACGAAATAGAGAAATGGAATCACATGCACGTAAAGGGGGTAATCCCCTATCTTCTTGCCCAAGAAAGACAATAACCAGCCGATCTGGCTATAGATGCCCAGCAAACCCAAGAATGCATTTATGAACATCCACTTGACTTCATCGCGCCCAAAAATGGACAGGTAAAAAATCGTGTAGATCGTGATCGCAAATCCACCGTGTAGATAGAGGAAAAGCACTGGGGGGCGGCCGTTGGCATAGGCCATAAAGAAGCCCGATCCGCCGAAAATCAGCATGTGGACCAGAAAGAATGGATAGACCTTGTACCATGGAATCTCGGTGCCCTCGGCATATGTCCTGTTGCCGATCGAGAATCTACCCTGAAGCTTCACGGTGATCTCCGGAGCCTAACGTCCTGACGATCCGCGGCGACGGATGGCGCGCCTCCTGTACCAGCAGGAGGCGTGACAGAAGGAGAAATCGGATCAGGTAGTTGGTTCGACACTGATTGGGCGCCCCGAATGGAGGAGTACCAATGGCGCACAATCTCATGATGAATTGACCATGCCGCCCATACCGACGACGCCCAATCTCTAACTAACTCCTCATGTCCTGCGGTGCCGTTAGCCTTCCATACATCGACAACTGTAATGGATCCCCGAAATTGCGGCGGCTGCAACCAAGTGAAGCGTCCTTTGACCCTGACCGCCTCGCGTATCAACTTGGTCGCCCATTCGTTCGAAGCGCCGTTTTCGATTATCGCACAAAGACTGATGAGGTGTCCGGCGACCGATTGAATGCATTGAGCCGAAGCGCGACCAGGATGCTGTGCCGCATACGAATCGACCGTAAGACGATGCACCCCTTCAAACAGTCTCCGATCGGCATATTCACGCGCCAATACCTCCGAATACGTCGACCAACATGCAGGCGACGATTCCATATAATCGTGTATTGGGCCACCGGCGTCGGGCAAAATGGCGCCGCAACCTATGCAAGGAGAGCTTCTCACAGTGTACGCTCTAAGACGCCGAACGTCCAAATGATCCGCGCCGACGGATGGCGCGACTCCTGCGCCAGCAGGAGGAGTGACAGCCGGATAAGCCGGATCCGGCAGTTGGTTCGGCACGTTTCTCATGACGCCAGTACTTCACGCAGCAAGACGCAAAGATTCACGATGCCTATTGCGAGGAACACGTATGGGACGATCAGATTCACTTGCCGACTCCAAGAAGGATATGAACCGAATAATCGGCACGAAAATGGCCTCCCCCCTCCGTCAACAATTCCTTTCGTACTGCCATACAGCTTCAGAATCCCAAGCGTGGTAAACGTGACACCGACCATTGCAGGTGGAGCAAAGTTAATGAGCGTATTCAAGAGGTTTCGATTTCGCCTGTCGCGTCCTTCGTTGCCAAACGTCTTAGTGAGCCGCGCCAACGAACGCGCGGCTCCTGCCCCTCAGGAGCCATGCCTGAGGCAAGCGTCGGCTCCGATAGTTGATCCGGCACAATTGGCATCTCTTCGGGAAGATAGAGTTTCTTTTCGCCAACGAGTCAGTGACAAATGTGTGGTTATCTGCGCCCTCCACTTGGAAATTCGGTTTCAAATGGAACAGGCGGGTTTGACCCAATCGCCGAGGGTTGAGGATCAATTTTGCCCCGGGGGATGAGAAAACGAATGGAGAGCTCATCCCGCAAGCAACCGGAACGCCATCGACTCTAGCCGGGACAAATCGCCACCTCAGAACCGACTCAATCGCAGCATTACCAAAATGGATGTCCTCGCTTTTGATTACCGACACATCTGTTACGGCTCCGTCGGCGCGGACTGTAAATAGAACGACGGCTGTGCCGTTAACCCCACTAGTAAATAGCTCCGCAGGATAAGAAGGTCGAACATCGCTCGCCGGCACCGGAGGAACATCGACCGTCTCAATGTCACGAACCCCGGAGCGCAGGGGCGGAATCTGATTATCAACAGGGTGAAGGGCAACGCCTCCTGGTGCCGCGCATCCAGCTATGGAGGCCGCAAAAAGCAGCAAAACGACAAGCCCACGCGTCCTCATATAGACTAGCACTACTCCGTTAAGTAATCAGGACGAGTCGAGGATAATTCCGGAGCGGG
>CAZHPC010000073.1:0-15711 GCA_964534685.1 uncultured Opitutaceae bacterium | reverse complement strand
AACATGATGTGTGTTTGCAGGCGGACCCTTCGACTGTCAAACATCCTTGCGTGACTCTTACCTACGCATTTCTTGTTTTCGCGGCAGGCGTCGCGACCGCCTGGCTTTTTCTCCGGAGCCGCGGGGCCGCGATCGCCGAGCGCCTGAGAGCCGGCGAGGCCGACGGCGCGAGGCTCGCGTCCGAGCTCGCGTCGGAACGCTCCGCGAGGGCCGAGCTTGTGGAGTCGGGGGCGCGGCTCAGGGCCGAGCTTGCTGCCGAGCGGGCCGGGGCCGAGGCCCGCGTCGCGGAGCTCCGGTCGGCGCACGAGAGGCTCAAAGGTGAATTCGCGGAACTCTCCGCGACGGCGCTGCGGGCGAACCGCGACGACTTCCTCAAGCTTGCCGAGCAGTCCTTCGCGCAGCTCCACGACAAGTCGGCGGGGGACCTCACAAGCCGCCAGCAGGCGATAGACTCGCTGGTAAAACCCCTGCGCGAATCCCTCGAGAAGGTCGACGCGAAGATCAACGAGCTCGAGCAGCGCCGCGAGCGCGCGTACGGCGAGCTTGGCCGCCAGCTCGAATCCCTGAGCTCGGCCCAGCTGCGGATGCACGCGGAGACCACGAAGCTGTCGACGGCGCTCAGCACGACCCGGACCGCGGGCACCTGGGGCGAGGTCCAGCTCCGGCGCGTGGTGGAACTCGCCGGAATGACCGAGCACTGCGACTTCGCGGAACAGAAGGTGTACACCGACGACGAGGGCCGGAGCCGTCCCGACCTCGTGGTCTCGTTGCCCGGCGGCCAGCGGATCGTCGTGGACGCCAAGGCGCCCACCGACGCTTATCGCGAGGCCGCGGCGGAAGCGGATCCCGAGCGAAGGCTCGAGAAGCTGAAGGAGCACGCGGCGAAGGTCCGCGGGCACGTCGAGGCCCTCGCGAGCCGCGAGTACTGGGCGAAGATCCAGCCGTCCCCCGAGTATGTCGTCCTTTTCCTGCCGGGAGACTCGTTCCTGTCGGCCGCAATCGAGTCCGATCCGTCGATCATGGACCGCGCGATCAGCCGACGCGTGCTGCTGGCCACCCCGATGACGCTCATCGCGCTGCTCAAGGCGGCGGCCTACGGATGGCGCCAGGAGGCGGTCTCCAAGAGCGCCGCCGAGTTGAGCGAGCTCGGTCGCACGCTCTACGACCGCATTGCCGGCGTTTCGGACCACCTGGGAAGCGCCGCAAAGGGGCTCTCGGCCGCGGTGAAGCACTTCAACGCGGCGATCGGCTCGTTCGAGCAGACGCTCCTCCCGGTGACCCGAAGGTTCGCCGAGCTCGGCGCGAAGGGGACAAAGGAGCTTGAAGGCCCCGAGAGGGTCGAGCTCGAGGTGCGCGAGGTCACCAAGAAGGGCTGACGGGGCGCACGGATGCACCTGGCCTCGCTCCACATCTACCCGGTCAAGTCCCTTCGCGGCCTGGCGGTCCAGACGGCCGAGCTCGATGCGCTGGGCGCCATTGGCGACAGGCGCTTCCTGGTCGTGGACCGCCAGGGTGGCTTCATGACCCAGCGCTCCGTCGCCCGGATGGCCCTTGTCGGGGCCTCGATCGACGACGCGAGGCTCACGCTCCGGATGAGCGGCATGGACGACCTCCATGTGCGCCGCGCCCCCGATCCGGGCGCGCGCCTCGTTCCCGTGCGCGTGTGGAAGAGCGAGGGCCTGAAGGCCGAGGACTGCGGCGATGAGCCGGCCGCATGGCTCTCGGAGGCTCTCGCCACGCCGTGCAGGCTGGTCCGCATCGGGCCCGCGTTCATCCGGCCGGTCAAGCCCGAGGCCGCCCTCCCCGGGGACAGGGTCGGCTTCGCCGACGCGTTCCCGTTCCTGGCCACAAGCGACGGATCCCTCGGCGAGCTCAACCGACGAATCGATAGCATGGGCGCGGGGAGCGTGCCGATGGACCGCTTCCGGCCGAACCTCGTCATCGGCGGCTGCAAGCCCTTCGAGGAGGACTCGTGGAGAAGGATACGCATCGGAGGAATCGTGATGCGCGCCGGCGGCCCGTGTATCCGATGCGTCATCACGGCAACCGACCAGCTCACGGGCGCGCGCGGCGTCGAGCCCCTGCGCACGCTGGCGGCCTTCCGGCGCGATCCGGACGAGCCCTCAAGCGTGAGGTTCGGTCAGAACCTGGTCCACGAGTCCAAGTCCGGGTTTCTGAGGGTCGGCGACCCCGTCGAAGTGCTCGAATAAACGGAACCATTTTCTCGCCGCAGCGGTCCCGTCCCACCAACCTTCGAAAGCACCCCAAGATCCAGCCCAACGTCCAACCCTTCAACGACAACATGTCCTCAGGTCCCGCTTGGTCCAAGAAACTCCGAGAAGAAATAGGAAAGGCAGTCATCGGCCAGGATGCCGCGGTCGAGCGCCTGCTGGCCGCGCTCATGGCCGGCGGCCATGTCCTGTTGGAGGGCATGCCAGGTCTCGCCAAAACATTGCTGGTCAGGTCCTTGGGTACGGCGCTCGGCGTCCAGTTTGAGCGGATCCAGTTCACGCCCGATCTTTTGCCAAGCGACGTCGTGGGCACCATGGTGTTCCAGCCCAAGAGCGGCGAATTCAGCCCGCACCGGGGCCCGATTTTCGCGAACCTTGTGCTGGCCGACGAGATCAACCGGGCGCCCGCAAAGGTGCAGAGCGCCCTTCTCGAGGCGATGCAGGAGCGCCAGGTCACAATCGGGGGCCAGACCCATCTCCTGCCGAGCCCCTTCTTCGTCATGGCGACCCAGAACCCGATCGAGCAGGAGGGCACCTACAAGCTTCCGGAGGCCCAGACCGACCGGTTCCTCTTCAAGCTCCTCGTGGACTACCCGAGCGCCGTCGAAGAGGCCTCCATGATGCAGCGCTGGGGCCAGATCACCCAGCAGCCCGCCCTGCAGGCGGTTTCAAGCGGGGCCGAGCTTCTCGCCCTTCGCTCTGAAGTCGACCGGATCCACGTCTCGCCGGTCGTGCAGAACTACATCCTGACCCTGGTGCGGGCGACGCGCATCCTCTCCGAAAACCCGGACGCGTCCGCGCGCCGCCTGAATTTCGGCGCGTCGCCGCGCGCCTCGCTCGCGCTCTACCAGGCCGGCCGCGCCCTCGCCTGGATTCGGGGCCAGGATTACCTCTCCCCCTCCCTCGTCCAGGAGCTGGCGCCCGACGTCCTCAGGCACCGCCTTGGGCTCACCTACGAGGCCGAGGCCCAGGAGATCACACCCGACGCGGTCATCGCCCAGGTCGTCTCCACGACGCCCGTGCCGCCCACGTGATGGCTATCGCTACGACCCAGCCCAGCAACCCGCTGGCGGTCCTGCGCCAGCTTGAGTGGCGCGTGCGGCACGCGGTTGAGAACATCCTGAGCGGGCAGTACCGCTCGACGTTCAGGGGCCGCGGCATGGAATTCGACCAGGTCGTCCGCTACGAGTACGGCGACGACGTGCGCGACATCGACTGGAACGTCACGGCCCGTCTGGGGGAACCCTACCGAAAGAAGTTCGTCGAGGAGCGCGAAGTCACGCTCCTGCTCGTCCTTGAGGATTCGCCGACGCTTAACTTCGGCTCCGGAAGCCAGTCCAAGCGCGAGGCGCTCCTGGAGCTGGCCGGACTCGTCATGCTGCTCGGCGCCGTCAACGGCGACCGCGTAGGCTTTGTGCACGCGGCGCCCACCGGGCCGATCTTCCGGGAGCCGGTGCGCGGCCGCGGACCCATCCTCCACGCCGCCGCATCCCTGATCGGCAGGCCCGCCCCTTCGCCCGCGGACCCCCCTCCCGAAATCCCCTGGCGGTTCATAGCCCGCGCGGCCCCGAAGCACAGCGTGCTGCTGTGGCTTGGCGACTTCCCGCCGAGGAGCGAGCCCGAGGGCTGGGTGGTTCTCAGGCGGCGCTACCAGACCATGGGCTTCCGCGTGGACGACCCCTGGGAGCGGGAGCTGCCCAGAGAGGGCCGGATCACCGCCTACGACCCCGCCTCGGGGCGCCTGGTCGGCCTCGACGGTGGAAACGCCGACCGCGCCGCCCATTCCGAATGGCGCTCGCGCCGCAACGCGTCTTGGGAGTCGCTCTTCCCCGACCCGCTCAGCCGGCTGGTCGTCAGCAGCGCCGACGACAGGTTCGACGCGCTGGTGCGGTTCTTCCACACGCGGATGCGGGCGGGTGGGCGCCGCAGCCACTGGTAGGATCGGCGCGATGAGCACCCTGGCCCTGACGCCCCTAGTCCTGGCCGCCTCGAATTTGAGGCTGGCAGACCCGCTCTGGCTCCTGGCGATCGGCGCGCTTCCGCTCGCCGTGTGGCTGCGCGGCCGCTCGCGGGTCCCCGTCCTCCTCGTGCCCTTTGCGGCGGCGTGGCACAGGCCATCCTTGGCCGCCGCCTCTAGCTGGACCGCCGGCTGCGCCCTCGCGGGCCTCATTCTCCTCATCGGGGCGCTCGCCCGGCCCCAGAAGATAGAGGACAAGCGCGAGGTCCGCTCGGAGGGCTACGACATCATCCTCGCGATCGACCTGTCGGGGTCGATGCTGAGCGAGGACTACGAGAAGGACGGCGAGAGCATCAACCGGCTCCAGGCGATCAAGCCCGTGATCCAGGCGTTCATCGAGCGCCGGACCTCCGACCGGATCGGCGTGGTGCTCTTTTCCTCGAAGGCCTACACGCTCTCCCCCCTCACAACCGACCACGCGTGGCTCGCGCGCCAGCTCGAGCGCGTGAAGATCGGGCTCATCCAGGATGGCACCGCCATTGGGGACGCCCTGGGGGTGGCGCTCACGAGGCTCGACCAGGCCGCGCGAGAGACGGGGGGAAAGCGCAAGGGCGGCTTCATCGTGCTGCTGACGGACGGGGCGAACAACACGGGCGCGATCACCCCGATGCAGTCGGCCGAGCTCGCGAAGGCCCGCGGGATCCCGATCTACACGATAGGAGCGGGTAAGGACGGGCGCGTGCCCTACCCGGTGTTCGAGAATGGAAAGAAGATCGGCTACCGCTACATCATGGCCGACCTCGACGAGGACGCTCTCAAGAACATCGCGCGGACGACCGGGGGCCGCTTCTTCAGGGCTGCGGAGACCGGCACCATCGAGTCGGCGTTCGCCGCGATCGACTCGAGCCAAAAGATCGAGTTCCAGGCCAAGAGCTACCTCCTGACGACGGAGCTCTTTAGCTGGCTCGCCGTTCCCGGCCTCGCGCTCTTCGGCGCAGGCGCGTGGCTGTCCCGCCCCCGATGACCTTTGCGCTGCCCCACCTCCTCTGGCTCCTCGCCCTGCCTCTGGCGCTCCTTGCCTGGGAGATCCTTCGCACCCGGCGGCTCGGGGAATTCGACCACCCGAAGATCCTGCGGGCGGAGGCCGGCCTCAGGACAGTGAGCCTTTCCGAGGGTGCGTCGACGAAACTCCCGGCGGCGCGTCGCCGGTACCTGCTCTGCGCGGGTGTCGCCCTTTCAATCGTCGCTTTGGCCCGGCCCCAATGGGGCCGCCTCGATGAGCCCGTGTTCGACCAGTCCAGGGACATTGTCATCGCCCTCGATCTTTCGCGCTCGATGCTGTCGCCCGACGTGAAGCCGTCGCGCCTCGAGCGCTCCAAGCTCCTGATCGAGGCCCTTCTCGACCGGTTGAAAGGCGAGCGGGTGGGACTGATCGTGTTCTCCGGCACCGCGTTCCTGCAGTCGCCCGTCAGCGCCGACTACGAGATCCTCCGGGAGTTCCTGCCGGTGCTGGGCCCGGATTTCCTCCCCGAGGGAGGAACCAACTACCGGCAGCTGATCGACGCGTCCGTCGAGGCCTTCGGGGGCGGGTCGGCGGCCGACCGCTTCCTCATCATCCTTAGCGACGGCGAGGCCACCGACGACGACTGGAGGGACCAGGTGCCGGAACTCACGAAGCGGGGCATCCGCGTGATCGGCCTGGGCGTTGGCACGAGCGCGGGCGCGATGATCCCGGACGGCGCCGGGGGCTTCATGAAGGACGAGAGGGGCGCCGTCGTCATGTCGAAGCTGGAGAGCGGCACGCTGCGCGAGCTCGCCGACGCCACCCACGGCGTCTACCGCGACGCGAGCGAGTGGGTCGACCTGTCGAGGGTCCTCGCCTCGACGGTCGACGAGGGCCGCAAGGGCCGCTTCGTCGAGCACAACAGCGTCCGGTACGCCGAGAGGTTCCAATGGGCCCTCGCCCAGGCGCTCGCATGCCTTGTCGCGAGCTTCTGGCTCGAGTTCCCCGTCCGGCCGAAGTCGCGGGCGATACGGCTGAGCGCACCGGTGAGCCGCAAGGCGCCCGCCGCCGCCGCCGCGGTCTCCGCCGTGGCCGTGGCCCTCGTCCTTTTCGGGTCCGCAAGCGCCCTCGCGGCCGACGCGACCGCGCCCGACCCGGCCGCCGCGCTTTCGAAGATTGTCGCGCGCCTCTCGGCGCAGGACCGCTGCAGCGCGATCGACTGGGCGGAGCTCAGCCAGGAGTCGGTCACATGGGGCCAGCACCTCAAGTCCGCCAGCCAGGCCGTCCCCGAAGGGCCGGTCCGCGACGCGCTCCGGGCGGTGGACATCGGCGCAGCCCTGGATCCGAGGGCCGCCGACTGGCCTCGCGTGAGGTCGGAACTCGAGGACCTCCTGAAAAAGCCGGACGAGAAGGAGAAGCAGCAGCAACAGCAAAACCAGGACCAGCAGCAGAACCAAGAACAGCAACAGGACAAGAAACAGGACAAGAAACAGGACCAGAAGCAGGGTCAGAGCCAGAACCAGAAGGAGGATCAGCAGCAGTCTGGAAACCAGGATGAATCCCGGAAATCTGGCAACCAGCAGCAGCAACGCCCCCAGGAGTCCAAGGGCACGGAGAAGCCGAGCGCATTTGGCGACATGGCGAGGCCGACGCCCACTTCCCCCGACGCAAAGGAGCCCCGCGAGACGATGCAAAAGGTCGGCGGGGTGCGCAAGGACCAGCCCCGCGATCCCGCGATGGACAAGCCCGAACTTGCCGTTCCCCTTGAGAAGCTCGAACAGGTGAAGAACCAGGATTCGCCGGCGGAACTTTTCGAGATGCTCAGGCGCGGCGAACCGATCCCCACGCCCACCAACACCGGCAAGAATTGGTGAACCCCATGCGCAGGACCTCCACGATCCCCTTCCTCCTGGCGGCCGCCCTGGCGGCCGCGCCGGCCATGCGCGGCCAGTCGGCCCATTGGGACCCACCGGGGGGGTCCCTCGCCGTCGGCGAGGTGTCCACGCTCCAGCTTGTCTTTGACGGCTGCTCGCCCGACGACGTGCCCGTGCCTCCCAAGGTGGACGGCCTGCGGATCGACTACCAGGGCCAGTCGAGCAACCTGTCGATCATCCAGGGCACGTTCACGCGCAGCGTGACGGTGACCTACGCCGTCCTCCTCTCCAAGCAGCAGCAGGTCGACATTCCCGAGTTCTCGGTTGGCACGAACAACGGCAAGGTCCGGGTTCCCGCGGCCCACTACAACGCCTCCGGAGCCACCGTCGGCTCGACCGGCACCCCGCTCGGCGAGGCCGCATCGGCACGACTCTCGCCCACTCCCGACAGCGTCTGGGCGGGGGAGGTCTTTGACCTGAAGTACTCGATCGACGTCGCCACGGGCTATTACCCGAGCTGGGGTCGCGGAACGTTCGAGTGGGACCCGAGCCCGCTGGTCGCCGAGGACTGGTCGCAGCCCGAGCCGTACGAGACCCACGGCGCGGAGGGGCGCACGGGACTGGCGTACCATACCCGGGCGCTTGCGCCGATGGCGGGACGGCTGAGGCTCAACCCCACGAGCCAGCTGATCAACCTGAGCGTCGGCGTTTCAGGGTTCGGGTTCTTCCAGCAGCGCCAGTACCAGCAGTTCTCGGTCCCCGACACCCCGGTCTCGATCGATGTCCGGCCCCTGCCGCCGGCCCCCCCGGGGTTCACGGGCGCCGTCGGCGAATTCCGGATCTCCTCGAAGGTGGTGCCGCTCCACGTGAAGGCCGGGGAGCCGGTGACGTGGACCATCGAGCTGTCCGGATCCGGGAACTGGCCCGAGATCAGGGGCCTTCCCTCGCGCGAGGTGCCCGCGGACTTCCAGGTCATCCAGCCCAAGCCGAAGCGCACGCAGCCGCCCGGAAAGCTCTTCGAAGGGACGCTTGCCGAGGATGTCGTCCTCGTGCCGACAAAGGCCGGAAGCTACGACCTTCCCGCCCTGGACTTCACGTATTTCGAACCGCAGAGCGGCACCTATAAGACGATTTCCGCGCCGGGTGCCACCGTGACCACGGATCCCGCTCCCTCGGCCGCAGCGCCCGGACAGGACCAGACGGCCGCCGCACCGGGCGTGCCGAGGGTCACCACGGAGACCCCGAAGTCGGAGACGAAGCCGCCGGAGGAGCCGGCGTCGGCCCTCGGAGACCCTGTCCTTTCGCCGGCCTCGGCGACCATACCGCTTCGCATGCGCACGCTTGCCGCCGCGTGCGCGGCTCCATTCGCGCTTCTCGGGCTCTTCTGGATTGCCCTCGCCTTCCGTCGCGCACGGGCGACGGACCCGCTGAAGCCCCGCCGGGAGGCGCGCAAGCGCGTCGGCGGCACGCTCCAGGCTCTCAGGGCCGCGCCTTCATCCGAGAAGGCGCCCCTGCTGCTCGCATGGCAGAGGGATTCCGCCATCCTCTGGGGCATCAGCCACGCGGCCCCGGCCCCGACGGCCCTCCCCGACGGGCCGTGGTCCGAGCTGTGGTCCGAGGCGGACCGCTTCCTCTACAGCGCCGATTCCGTCCTGCCCGCTGACTGGATCGCGAGGGCGCAGGCGGCATTCGCGGCAAAGACGCTGCCCTCCTTCAACGCGGCACGCCTGCTGCTGCCGCGCAACCTCGTTCCAGCCCTGGCGCTCGCGGCCGCCCTGGCGGCGTCCCGTCTCTGCGCGGCCGATCCCGCCGCGGCCTACCGGAGCGGAGATTTCACCGCCGCCGAGAAGGCGTGGAACGCGCAGGTCGCCGCCAACCCTGCCGACTGGACGGCCCGCCACAACCTGTCCCTTGCGCTTGCGCAGCAGGACCGCTGGGGCGAGGCGGCCGCACAGGCGTCGGCGGCCTTCGTCCAGAATCCCTCGAGCCCCGAGACGCGCCGCCAGGTCGTGGTCGCTTGCGACAAGGCCGGGTTCGTGCCCGAGCCCCTGGACGCCCTGCTTCAGCGGGGCCCGGTCGAATCCCTTGCGAGGCTCCTGTCCCCGGGTGACTGGCAGCTGGCCGGCATCGGGGCCGCGGCCCTCGCCGCGGCCGCCCTCGCCCTGCTCCTCGGCGCATTCCACGGGATATCACGCCGCAGGTGGGCCGTGCCGGCCGCGAACATGGCGCTCGCGGTCGCCCTCATTGCGGCGGGCGCATCGCTTATCGCGTACCGCTCGTACGGGATCACGGCAGATACCCGAGCGGTCGTGACCTGGCGGCCTGGGATCCTTCGCTCGATCCCGACGGAGGCCGATGTTTCCCAGAAGACCACGACGCTTCCGGCTGGCTCAGCGGCCATCGCGGACAAGACTTTTCTCGGGTGGATCCGCCTCTCGTTTCCAAACGGGCAGAGCGGATGGATTCCGAGGAGCGAGGCCGTCTATCTCTGGCAGCCGCCGGGAAAATGAGCCCGCGGGCGCGCGCCGCCTAGAAACTCTTGAAGAACACGACGCCGAAGCCCTTGGCGTTCGCGTAAGGGGTCCAGGTGAGCTTCCTCGCGCCGGGCGGCCCGTCGTTGCGGTGCACAACGCCCCGCGCAACCGACCAGCCGACCAGGGAGCCGGCCACCACGTCGCTCGCAAAATGCGCGTTCTGCTCGATGCGCGCGTATCCGACCAGTCCTGCGGTGCCGTAGGCAAGTCCCTGGACCCACCAGGCCGGGTAGTTCTCGGCAATCGCCGTCGCGACGGCAAAGGCCTCGGTTGCGTGTCCGGAGGGAAACGAAGAGTTCGTGCTGAATGGCTTGAACCGGAATGCGGCCGAGGTGGTGCTCGGTCGTTCGCGACCCACCACGATCTTTAACGCGGGCGTGATCAGGCCCCCGGCGATGATGCTGGCCGCGATTCCGTCCATCGCGGTGTTCTTTGCCCTGACGTCGCCGCCAAGTTCGCCCCAGGCGTCGAATGCCGCCAGCGCGCCGAACGCGTAATAGTTCCCGAACTCCTGCCACTGCCTCATGAACCGGTCCTCGCCTGCCGTGCGATGGGCCTGTACGCTGGATCGTATCGAGCGGTCGAACGCGGCCGTGGCCCCCACGGCGGCAACCGCCTCGGCCGCATCCAGCCATTCGTCCCCTCCCCAGTGAGCCGGGGCGGCCAGGATCGACTCGGTGTCGCCTAGGACCAGGAGCGGGTATTCGGCGCTCCAAACATGCGCGGGCCGGATTCCATCCGAGGCCAGCGCAGCAGCAGCATCGGGAGAGGACTGCGCTCGGGCCGACGCGACCGCGCACCCGGCGACCAGGATCGCAATACAGGCACGGCGGGTCCGGTGTGATTGGGGTGTCGCGGACAAGGGTAAGCCTCCGTCTCGACAGTGCCCGTGTCGCCCATGTTCCATGAGAACCATGCCGATGGGCGCTTCCTAGGGCCCTCCCAGCGTCTTGCGCACCATGCGCGCCATCGATTCCTCCGGGTTGAGCGCGGTGACCGACGCCACGTCGACCCAGGCGAGGTCCCTTGATTCATGGGTCGGCGTGAGCGGCTCGGAAGGATCGGCTTCGAGCATGAAGCGCAGGTCGTGGTGCCAGTGCCCGGGCTCGGCCCCGCGGCCAGGGATCCAGTGGCGGTCCACGTCGAAGAGCCGCGTGTCGACGACCCTGAACCGGGAAAGCCCGCTCTCCTCGCGCGCCTCCCTGAGCGCCACCGCGAGGAGATCCGGGTCGCCGTCCGCGTGGCCGCCCAGCTGCAGCCATTTGCCGAGCTTGCCGTGGTGGGTGAGGAGCGCCTTTCGGCGGTCCGGGCTCAGGATCCAGGCCGACCCCGTGAGGTGGCCCGGCAGGCAGGTGCGCAGCAGGCAGTCCGGGTGCCTCTCGACAAACGCGATCGTCTCATCGACGGACGCCGCCTCCTCGCGCGTGAGTGGGAGCTCCCCATGGGCCAATAGCAGTTTCAGGGCGCCCGACCGGTGCATCGCTTCAGGGGGCCTCTTTCCAGATCGCGTCCGACTCGAACCGGTTCGGCGCGTCGAGAAGCGGCCAGATCTCAGAGACCTGGCGGGCCACGCGGAAGATGGCCTGCAGGCCCGCGGACTTGAATCGCTCGGCCGTCATCCGGTCGAAGAACCTCAGGAGCTCGTCATAGTAGCCTTCCTGGTTGAAGATGACGACCGGCTTGTCCGTGCGGTTGATGTAGCGGAGCGTCATGATCTCGGCGAGCTCCTCGAGCGTGCCGATGCCGCCCGGAAGCGCCAGAAACGCGGACGCCCGCTCCTCCATGACGCGCTTGCGCTCGCGCATCGTGTCCACGGTGATGAGCTCGTCGGACTCGTGGTAGGCCAGCTCGCGGTCCTTCATGAAGTCCGGGATCACGCCGACGACGTAGCCTCCCGCCGCCTTAGCGGACTGCGCGACGGAGTGCATCATGCCGACATTGCCGCCCCCGTAGACGAGACCCCATCCCCTGGCGACCATCTCCCGGCCGACCCCCTCGGCCGCCGAATAGTACTTGGCGTCAAGTTTCGTGGACGACCCGCAGTAAACGCACAGGAGCTTTGCCATGTTGTGTGAGAACGCCAAGATGCGGTTCTTGGCCCGGAAATGAACACAATTCCTTGATGCCGCCTCCCCCCTACCGGGGGCGCCTCGCGCCCTCCCCTACCGGCTACCTCCACCTCGGCCATGCCCGAACGTTCTGGATCGCCGCGCGCAGGGCCCGCGCCGCGGGCGGAACCCTCATCCTGCGCAACGACGACCTCGATGCGAAGCGCTTCAGGATGGATTTCGAGCGGGCGATGATCGAGGACCTGCGCTGGCTCGGCCTCTCCTGGGGCGAGGGCCCGGACAACGGCGGGCCACACGCGCCCTACAGCCAGAGCGGGCGGCTCGCCCTCTACCGCGACGCCCTGGAGAGGCTGCATGCCGCGCGCCTGATCTACCCGTGCACGCGGTCCCGCCGCGACGTGATCGAGGCCGCCAGCGCCCCCCACGAGGGAGCCGATGACGACGAACCGATCTACCCGCCGGCCTTCCGACCCGACCCCCGGGCCCCCCTGCCGCCCCTCGGCGGGGCGAGCGGGGTCAACTGGCGGCTTCGCGTGCCTGATGGCGAGGCGCTCGAGTTCAGCGACACGCGCCTCGGCCCGCAGCGCGCGGTGGCCGGCCGCGACTTCGGCGACTTCCCTGTGTGGCGCAGGGACGGCTGCCCGAGCTACCAGCTGGCCTGCGCGGTGGACGATGCGGCCATGGGGATCACCGAGGTCGTCCGCGGCGAGGACCTGGTGAAGTCGACCTTCCGGCAGCTTCTGATATTCCGCGCCCTGGGGGTCCGGGCCCCGGCTTACCACCACTGCCCCCTCATGAACGACGAGGGAGGCAAACGGCTGGCGAAGCGCCACGATGCGCTCAGCCTGAGGACCCTGCGCGCCCGCGGCGAATCGCCCGAGTCGATCTGCAGCGCCTGGGAGGAGCTTGAACCCACGGGGCGTTGACCTGGCCCGGTCAAACGCCTCCTTGCCACAGGCTGCGCTGGTTTGTTATTGGACATGCAGGGGCGGTTTATCGCCCGAAAAACATCCACCTATGAAGCGATTCCTAGCCCTCACCGTCCTCGCCCTCTGCCCCATGGCCGCGTCCGCCGATTCCCTGGACCTCGGTCCCTACGGCGTGTTCGGAGTCACGCCCCCAAAGGGCTGGAGGCTTTCCTCGCAGAAGGTGGCGGAAAGCGGGTACACCGTGACGCTGTCGCCCGCGGGCGACGCGAACGCCAAATGCATCATCAACGTCACGTTCGTTCCGGATCCCCAGCCCGTTTCCAAGGAGAAGGTCCAGGAGGAGGTCCTGGACGTCGGCGAGCAGTTCGTGGACCAGTCGGTCGAGAAGAAGAAGGTGCTCCGCGACCTTAACGCGGCGGGCGGCGCCTACGGCTGCTACTGCGTCTTCACGGACGCGTCGATGGTCGGACAGCCCTCCAAGAAGGACGAGTTCAAGGTCATAGGCGTCGGCGTTGTCCAGTACGACGACAAGGTGATGGCGGCCTTCAGCGTCGCGGCGGATGACGAGAAGGGCTCCGATTTCGCGTCCATGCTGGCGGCGGTGTCCGGCACGACCCTCAAGCCCAAGAAGTGAGCGCGGCCCCGGCCCCCCGGCCCCCGACAGTGAGCGCCGACCCAGCTCCGATCACGGTGGGCGCCCTGCTCTTCGACGGCTTCGAGCTCCTGGACTTGTTCGGCCCCCTGGAGATGTTCGGTTTGCTGGAGGGCCGCGCAAGGCTCCTCATGCTCGCCCAAGCGCCCGGAAGCGTCAGGAGCCACCAGGGCCCGTCGTGCACCGCCGACGCGCCGCTTGCCGGCGACCACAGCCTCGACGTGCTTCTCGTGCCAGGAGGCATGGGCACCCGCCGTGAAATGACGAACGCGCCCCTTCTCGCCGAACTCAGGCGGCAGGCTGAGACGGCCCGCTTCGTCGCCAGCGTCTGCACGGGCAGCATCCTCCTTGCAAGCGCGGGCCTTCTGGAGGGAAAACGCGCCACGTCCAACAAGCGCGTGTTCAAGATGGTGGCGTCGAGGTGGGCCGCCGTGAACTGGGTCGCCGAGGCAAGGTGGGTGGAGGACGGGAAATTCTTCACGTCCTCGGGCGTCTCGGCCGGGATGGACATGGCCCTGGGGCTCATCGCGAGGCTCTTCGACTGGGAGACCAGCATCGAGATCGCGAACCGGGCCGAGTACGAATGGCATCAGGACAAGGGATGGGACCCGTTCGCGCGCCTGAACGGACTCTTGTGATGAAGCACGCCTCAGCACCAGGCCCGCGCAAGCCCAAGGCCGCGGTTCGGATCGGGGTCATAAACGTCTCCGACAGGGCGAGCGCGGGCGTCTACGAGGACACGCCCGGCAAGGCGTGCGTCGCCCTGCTCCTGGAGTGGCTCTCCACCCCGTTCGACGTCGACTACAGGGTCGTGGCCGACGAACGCGCGCGGATCGAGGCGGAGCTCAAGCGCATGGCCGACGAGGCGGCTTGCTGCCTGATCGTCACCACCGGCGGGACGGGCCCCGCGCCGCGGGACGTGACCCCGGAGGCAACCGCGGCCGTCTGCGACAAGCTCCTGCCCGGATTCGGCGAGGTGATGAGGTCTGCTTCCCTCGCGTTCGTCCCGACGGCGATCCTTTCGAGGCAGACGGCGGGCATCCGCGGGAAGACCCTGATCATCAACCTGCCCGGCAGGCCAAAGGCCATCCGCGAGAACCTTGGGGCCGTCTTCCCGGCGATTCCGTACTGCGTGGACCTGATCGGGGGCCCGCGCCTCGAGGCCAACGAGTCCGTCATCAAGGTCTTTCGACCGAAGGGGTGATTGGGTTGCAGCTTTCCGAATTCGTGACAGTCTGTCGTCATTCATCGCCATGCTAAATCTCTCGAAACCAGACCTTACCCGGCATCCCCCGCGCAGCCCGCGCGTTCAGCTCGGTGGCTTCGTCCACCTTCCCCGCCTCCTTGACAAGGCCCGCGCCAAGATCGCGCGCAGGAACGGCGCGTACAACTACGACTGCGGCCTCGACCAGCACTTCTTCAACTTCACCGGGATAACCGCCAAGGCCCTGCTGGCCGAGGTCCGCAAGGGCCGCACCGACACGCAGATGCTCGCCTGGGTGCGGGCCCGCACCAAGCGCGTCCCCTCGGAGATCGCCGCGTGGTCCACGTGGCTGCGGATGCACGCCCCCGGCAGGTCGCCGGGCCACGAGTGGTTTGGAGAGGAGATCACGAGGCTGGCCAAGGGCCGCGACGACGTTCACGGGTTCTTCGACCTGCTCGACCTCGACGACTTCGTGAGCTTCGGCGGCAAGGGCTGAGGCAGATCGGCGGGACCGCCGCCCGAATCCGGTTGTGTCCCAAATTCGGCTCGGGCGTAATCACCCCGATTCGAATGAGCCGAACGCCAGACAATAGGGTCCCGCGCGCGCAGCCGCAGACCCCGCTGCCGGCCTCCGCGACGCCTGGCCGGGATCAGACAACCCCCGGACCCGCCTGGGCTTTCCTCCAGAGCGATTGGATGGTCGGCCTCTTCCTGGCCTGTGCGACGCTCGCCGCATACGCCTCTGTGCTGCGCGCGGGATTCATTTGGGACGACGACGGCCACGTGACCCCTCCGGACCTTCGCCCGCTCCACGGGCTCTGGAGGATCTGGTTCGAGCCGGGAGCGACGCAGCAGTATTATCCCCTCCTGCACAGCGCCTTCTGGCTTGAGCACCGGCTCTGGGGGGATTCGGCGGTCGGCTATCACGCGGCGAACATCCTCCTTCACGCCGCGGCCTCCTTCCTCCTGTACAGGGTCCTGCGCCGCCTGTCGCTGGCGGGCGCCTTCTTTGCCGCGTCGGCCTTCGCGCTGCACCCAGTCTGCGTCGAGTCGGTCGCGTGGATCTCGGAGCAGAAGAACACGCTGTCGGCCGTCTTCTGCCTAGCGGCGGCCCTTGCGTACCTGAGGTTCGACCAGGCACGCCGGGCGCGGTGGTACACCCTTGGGATCGTCCTGTACGCCCTGGCGCTTGCGACGAAGACTGTGACCGCCACGCTTCCCGCCGCCCTTCTGGTCGTGCTCTGGTGGAAACGGGGCC
>CAZHPC010000072.1:0-15736 GCA_964534685.1 uncultured Opitutaceae bacterium | reverse complement strand
TTGTAGTTGTAGCTCCATCCCTCGCCCCTGACGTCGACGTCGTCGCGGACCAGGCGGACGGTCTTGTCGCCCTGCACCGTCTTCTCGTTGAGCAGGAAGGTGGCCTCCGGGCTGATGAGAACGGTGTCGACTCTGGCCTCCGCGTCCCCTGAGAAGACAGTGACGTTCATCCCGGTGACGTCGATCCGATCCGAGCTGATCGGCCGAACCTCGTCGCCCCGAAGCGTCACCTGGCGAAAGCCCTCCCTGGTGAAAAGCGGGAGCGTCCAGTTCCGAGCGGGCGGCGCAACTGCGATCTCGTCAGCCGACCCGCGCGGGGCCCAGGCGAGGAGAACGGCCGCTGCCAGACCGACTTTCTGAAGCTGTTTCACAAGGCCTTCGTACGCCGGGACGCCTTTGGGTTCCCGGGACGTTTGACCCGCGAGGCCAGCAGGAGGTCGCACACCTCCCGGACGGCCCCGTACCCGGCCTGCCTGCGGGTGACATAGTCCGCCGAAGCGATCGCCGCGGGAAGCGCCGTGGGAACCGAAATGCCGATTCCGGCGGCGGCGATGGCCGGCGCGTCGATGAAGTCGTCGCCCATGTACGCGCAGTCGCGAAGAGCGATTCCAAGTCCGGCGGCCAGGCTCGAAAGCGCTTCGAGCTTGTCGTGACGGCCCTGGATCAGGTGCGGGATCTTGAGCTCGGCCGCGCGCAGGCTCGTCGCCTCGGACCGTCTGCCCGAGATCCAGGCCAGCTGGATGCCCTGCTCGCGCACGAGCAGGAGGCCGAGCCCGTCGATGATCGAGTACCGCTTCGTCTCGGTTGCGTCCGAGGACACGGAGACCGTCCCGTCGGTCAGGATGCCGTCCACGTCCATCGCGAAGAGGCGGATGCGGGCCCAGGCGCTGCGCGGGAGGGCGGCCTTCTTCACGACATCCACCCCGTGATCAGCTGGATCGCCTGGTCCCGGGTAGGCCTGAACACGGTCTCCAGCTCCGGGGCGAAGGGCACGGGGAGGTCGAGCGACGCGATGCGGAGCGGCGGCGCCTTGAGCGGGGCTCGGCAGGTCTCGGTGATCCTCGCGACAACCTCCGCGCCGAACCCGTGGGTCCTTCGACCCTCGTGAAGCATGATGAGCCTGCCCGTTCGCGCCACCGAGGGCGCGATCTCCGTCAGGTCGAGCGGCGAAAGGCACCGAAGGTCGAACACCTCAATGTCTGCCTCGTATTCGGAGGCGAGATAATCGCACACCTCGCCGGCGAGGTACACCATCTCGCCGTACGTCACGAGCGTCGCGTAGCCGCCGCTGCGCAACCGCCTCGGATGCCAGACGTCGCGGTAGGCCGGATCCCACGCAACCGGGTGCTTGCCGCGGCGGTACAGGCCCTTGTGCTCGAAGAGGATCACCGGATTGTTGTCCTCGCTAGCCGCCAGGAGCGCGTTGAAGGCATCCTGGGGGGTGCTCGGGTAGAGGGCCTTGATCCCGGGCATCGAGAGAAAGAACGACTCGAGCTCCTGCGAGTGGAAGGACCCGAAGGTGAGTCCGCCGCCGCAGGGCATCCTGAGGACAAGCGGGCAGGGCGCCCCGGAGCGGAAATGCATGGTCGCCGCGTTCAGGGTGATCTGGGTCATCGCCTCCGTCGCGAAGTCCGCGAACTGGAATTCCTCGATCGGCCGGTGGCCGCCGAGCGCCAGACCGATCGCGTACCCCGTGCACGTGCTCTCGGCGAGCGGCGTGTTGAACACCCTGGGGCGGCCGAATTCCCTGAAGAGGTTCTCCGTCACCTTGAACGCGCCGCCGTAGGTCGCGATGTCCTGCCCGAGCACGATCGACTCGGGTCGCTCGGCGAGCACCTTGTGAATCGCCCGGTTAAGGGCCTGGGCCATGGTCAACGTTTCAGGCTCCGCGGGCTCCTTGCGCCAGGGGAAGGGCTTGGGGACGGGGGCGAAGAGGCCGGCCTCCATCCCGTCCGGCTTCGGACGGGGCACCGCGATCGACACCTTGACGCATTCCTCGATGAACGCTCCGATTTCGGAGTCGAGTGCATCCAACCGGTCCGCCCCGGCACGCGCGCAAAGCGACGCCCTGAACTTCGGAAGCGGGTCCCTGGCAGCGAATCCGTCGGCCTCGCCGGGGAGCAGGTAGTCGCCCGTGTCGTAGGCCGCGTGGCCGCGAAGCCGCAGTGTCCGCGCCTCCACAAGCGCCGGGCGCGACGTGCTGCGCACCCTCCCGATAACGGCATCGAGCACCTTCGCGGTCTGGCCCGGATCGGCGCAGTCAATCACGAGGCCCTCGATCCCGTATCCGGCCGCCCGGCGCCAGAGCTCGATTCCCTGCGGGAACTGCTCGGAAGTGGGCGTGGAGTAGGCGTAGCCGTTGTTCTCGATCACAAACACGATCGGAAGCGAAAGAAGCGACGCCAGGTTCAGGGCCTCGTGCACGTCACCCGTGCTCGAGGCGCCGTCGCCAAAAAACGCGAAACCAACGGCCTTGCGCCCGAACCTTCTCTGCGAGTCGGTGGCCCCCAGGACGGGCCCCATCATCGCCCCCAGGTGGCTGATCATCGGAAGCGAGCGGTTGGCCGGGTCGCCGTGATGGATGTTGCCTTCGCGCGCCCGGGTCGGGCTGTCCGCATTCGCGAAGTACTGGTTGAGGTGCTGGCAAAGGTGCCCTCCCCAGATGAGGTGCCCGCCAAGGTCCCTGTGGGTGAACGAGACCACGTCCAGGGCCTTGTCCGCCAGCAGCGCCAGCGGCACGATCATCCACTCATTTCCCTGGCCGCCCGTCACCGTCCCGCGGATCAGGCCCTGTCGAAACAAGTCCAGAATCCGGTTGTCCGTGAGCCGCGAGAGCTGCATCCAGGCGTAGATACGGAGCAGGGCCTCGTTCGGTTTTTCTTCCAGTTCCGCGGCGCGCAAGTCGCGCGCCCCTAGGATGGCGGGAGCTTTAGGGAATGCCATGGCCGGAGGATGAAGCTGAGCGGCGTGCGCCCCGTGGGCAAGCTCGTCGTCCGTTCAAACTCCGTCGATCTTGCGGATGCGGGCGATGTGGCGCCCCCCCTCAAAGTCCGTGGAGAGCCACGTGCGGACAATCTTGATGGCCTCCTCCTCGGTTACGGTCCGCTGCCCGATCGAGAGGCAGTTGGCGTCGTTGTGCGAACGGTTCCAGATCGCTACCTGCTCGTTCCAGCATACGCCGCAGCGGATGCCCCGTATGCGATTGGCCACGATGGCCTCCCCGTTGCCCGAACCCCCGAGCACGATCCCGCGCTCGAAGTCGCCGCGTGCCACCGCCTCGGCCACCGGTCTTATGAAGTCGGGGAAGTCGCAGGGCGCCTCTGAGTCGGTGCCCATGTCGCGCACGCTGTGCCCGTCCGCAAGGAGCATGGCCTTGATCAGTTCCTTGTACTTGAATCCCGCGTGGTCCGATCCGATTGCGATCGTGTAGGTTCTTGGCATAGTGCTGGTGGTCTTGGGAAGGGAATACGCCTCGTGGACGCCCCCTCCGCAAACAAATACCGGCCGGCGCCGTCAGGCCCCGATCGCGCGCCAGAACGCTTCGATGTCCCCCAGGTTCTCGAACACGGCGTCGGGATTGAACGCCGCGAGTTCGGAAGCCTTTGAACCGCCTGTGGCGACGGCCACGGCCCGGGCTCCGAAGGCGCGTGCGCAGGATATGTCGTGGGGAGTGTCCCCAACGACCCACGTGCGCTCTGCGGCAAAATCAAGGCCCCAGTGGCCCTTGGCCCTCCGAAGGGCGTGGGGGCCCAGCTCATTGCGGACCTCGCTGTCGTCCGCAAAGGCCCCTATGGGAAAGTAGTCCCAAAGGCCGTGGAAACCGAGCTTCGCCTGGGCGCCCCGGCGCAGGTTTCCCGTGAGGAGCCCCTGGGCGACACCGGGGTGCTCGGCGGCCCTTCCGAGGATCTCCGCCACGCCGGGCAGGACCCGGGTGCCGCTTTTCTCGAGGATGCCGGGCAGGCTCGACACGTAGCCGTCGACGTAGCTGGCGACGTTTTCCTTCGTGTTTTCGATTCCGAACCTGGAAAAGATCTGCCGGATGATCCAAGGGTCCGTCCGCCCCGCGAACTCGATGCCCTCGAAGGATCCCGAGACACCGAAGACGTCCTGCAGGGCGGCCTGAAGTGCCTTCATGCCGGCATTTCCCGACCGCAGGATCGTTCCATCTATGTCCCAAAGAATTAGGATCTTTTGCATCTTATTGAAACTATCGCCCATTATTGGCGTCTATCCCTGACGAGATCGGTTAGGACCATTTGCTCCAACAACCCAAAATCTCCCATAGCCGTGAAAACCACCAGAATTTTCGCCATCGCCTCGGCCGCCGTCTGCGCCGCGCTGCTCGCGGGCTGCTCAACGCCCGACTCCAGGATCAGCCACAGCCCCGAGGTTTTCGCGAGGCTCAACCCCGACCAGCAGGCGCTCGTCAAGGCAGGCCAGATTGCGCCGGGTTTCGACATGGACGCGGTCAAACTGGCGATCGGCGATCCAGATCGGGTGACCATCATCACGGACTCCACCGGCCAGCACCAGGTGTGGCACTACGTGACCTACGTGGACTACCAGGGCGGCGTCATCTACATGGGTTACTACCACCGCTTCAGGGGATGGGGCGGCCCGTACTTCTACGGCGGCATCCCCTATTATGATGGATTTCCCGCCCAGGTGCGCGACCGCATCCGCGTTGTCTTCAACACCAGCGGCCAGGTGGCTTCGATCCAGCAGGAAAAGACCTAGCGCGAGGCGCGTGCAGCCTCCGCCTCCCGGACCTTGACCTCGACTTTCAGGGAGCGGGTCTTGCCGCCGCGGTAGGTGCCGCTCACCGGCCGGATGTCCGCATAGTCGCGCCCCGACGCCACCTTGATATAGCGCTCGTCCGCGGGCCGGTCGTGCGTGGGGTCGAACGCGGCCCACCCGTAGCCCGGGACATAGGCCTCGATCCAGGCATGGGAGGCCTCGTCGTCGTCGTGCTTGCGCTGCGACCTCATGAAATAGCCGCTCACGTACCGGGCCGGGATGTCCGAGCACCGGCACATCCCGAGCGCCACGTGCGCGAAGTCCTGGCACACGCCCGAACGCAGCTTGATCGCGTCCGTGGCCAGCGTGGCGACGCCCGTGCTCCTTGGCTTGTAGGCAAAGTGCTTGAACACGTGCCTGCAGATCTGCCGCACGTCCGACCAAACGTCCGACCTGCCCTCGCTCAGCGCATCCTGGGCCTCCTTCCACAGCTCGACCTCAAGCGGCACGTAGTGGGAGTCCACAAGGAACTCGGCCACAAGCTCCCGTTCGCTCCCCGACTCCAGGTTTGCCACCGAGGGAATGGGCGGACGGGCCGAGTTGGGCGTTGTCTCAACCTCGGACACCGCCTCGATCATCAGCCGGTCGTGCCCCTCGGATATGTCGAAGTAGTGGGCCGTATTGCCGTAGAAGTCCACGTAGTCGCGCATGTGGGCGGCCGGCTCCGTCCGCAGCTCGAAGCTGCGGCACACCTGACCTGCGTCGTCCACGGGCTTTAGGCGAACCTCGTTGAAGCTGTCGTGCGCCTTGCCGGCGTAGACGAACGTGGTGCGATGAAGAAGGCTGATGAGCATGTATGCGCGTTGAGGACACCCTGTTGAGGCGTTCCCTACTGCTGCTGCTGCAGCTGCTGCTCTTCCTGCGTCGACTCGGCCAGGTAGAACATCGTCGTCTGGACAACCTCTTCGCTTATCCTTTCGAGAGACATTGCGATTTCAACCAGGAACTCGTGCAGCCCTTCCTTCAGGACCTCGTCGATCGTCAGCGACTGAAGGTCCGCCAGCAGCCGGCGCGACGCGCGCGCCGCCTCGGTCCGCGGGCGCGCCCCGGACTCCCCGAGTATCCTCCTCAGGAATTCGTCGATCTGCGCCGCGCAGAAATGGATCGAGCGGGGAAACGAGTCCGAAAAGATGAGGAACTCGGCGACCTTCCACGGCAGGATCTCGCGCACATAGAACCTGCGGTACGCCTCGAGCGCGCTCGCCGACCGGAGCACGGCCTGCCACTGTGCGGTGTCCAGCGCGCCCCCTACGTCGCCCGCGTTGGGCAGCAGGATGTGGTACTTCACGTCCAGGATGCGCGCGGTCTTGTTGGCGCGCTCTATGAACTTCCCGAATTGGATGAACTCCCAGCCCTCGCTGCGCGAATACGTCGAGTCGGTCAGGCCCTGGAAGAGATGGGAGTTGCGCTTGATGTCCTGGAAGAACTCGTAGGGGCCGGCGGCCCAGACATCCGCCGTGCTCCGCGACTTCAGGAACAGGTAGAGCTCGTTGATCGTCTCCCACATCTCGACCGAAATCTGGTCGCGTATCATCCGGGCGTTCTCGCGCGCCGCAAAGACGCAGGACAGGATCGAGTTCGCGTTGCGCAGGTCGAACGCGAAGAACTCCGTTACGGACCGGCTGTCGGCCGACTCGTAGTGCTTGTCGAACAGCTCCTGGTCTCCGGAGCTGGCAAGGAGCGATCCCCAGTGCTCCCGCAGGTGCGCGTCGTCGTATCCCCTGAAATCGAGGATGAACTGAAGGTTCACCTCGAGCAGGCGGGCGATGTTCTCGGCGCGCTCTATGTACCGGCTCATCCAGTAGAGGGAGTGCGCGACGCGCGCGAGCATCACGTTGGCCTGGGGACGGGGTGCGGGCAGTTTCGATGCAGGGGGCATGGTGGGGCGTCGTTGGGCCGTCATTTGTCGCCGGCGAGCACCCAGGTGTCTTTTGAGCCGCCGCCCTGCGAGGAATTGACGACCAGGGACCCCTTCCTGAGCGCGACGCGGGTGAGGCCGCCGGGCGTCACGACCGTCTTCTCCCCGCAGAGCACATAGGGCCTCAGGTCGATGTGCCGGCCCTCGAGGCGGTTGTCGCACCACGTGGGCGAGCGCGAGAGGCTGACCGGGTCTTGGGCTATGAAGTTGCGCGGGTTTGCGGCGACCTTCGCCCGGAATTCTGAGACCTCCTCCTTGCTCGATGCGGGGCCGATCAGCATGCCGTAGCCGCCGGCCTCGTTTGCCGACTTTACCACCAGCGTGGCCATGTTCTCGAGGATGTACTTCCGGTCGCTCGGCTCGGACGCCAGGTAGGTGGGCACGTTCGGAAGGATGGGTTCCTGGTCGAGGTAATACTTGATCACCTTCGGCACGTACGCGTAGATCACCTTGTCATCCGCCACCCCGGTGCCAATCGAGTTGGCAAGCGCGACGTTTCCCGCGCGGTACGCGGCCACGAGTCCCGGGACGCCGAGCATCGAGTCCGACCTGAACACCGACGGGTCGAGGAAGTCGTCGTCAATCCTGCGGTAGATCACGTCAACGGGAAGGAGGCCCGCCGTTGTGCGCATGTACACGCGCGCATCCTGGACGAGGAGGTCCCGCCCTTCTACGATCGGGATGCCCATCTGGCGGGCGAGGAAGCAGTGCTCAAAATAGGCGCTGTTGAAGACACCCGGCGTCATGAGGACCACGCTCGGCTTGTCGTCCCTGTCAGGGGCGATGTGCAGCAGGGACTTTAGGAGCATCTCCGGGTAGGCCTCGACCGGGCGGACCCCGTAGCTCTGGAAGAGGTTGGGGAAGGCGCGCCGCATTGCGGCGCGGTTTTCCATCATGTACGAGACCCCGGAGGGGCAGCGCAGGTTGTCCTCGAGGACGAGGTAGTTGCCGCCGCGGTCGCGTATCAGGTCCGTCCCGCAGATGTGCACATAGATGTTGTGGGGAACCGTGAAATTCATGAACTCTCGCCGGAAATGCTTGGCGCTGAGGATCTGCGCGGCGGGGATGACGCCGTCCTTGATGATCTTCTGCTGGTGGTAGAGGTCGTGGAGGAAGAGGTTGAGCGCCGTGATGCGCTGGATGAGCCCCGCCTCGAGCCTCGACCATTCCTGGGCTGGAATGATCCGCGGAATCAGGTCGAACGGGAAGATGCGCTCGGTGCCCTCGGAATCGTTGTACACCGTGAACGTCACGCCCCGCCTCAGGAACGCGAGGTCGACCGCGGCCCGCCTTCGCTCGAACTCGGCAAGGGGAAGGGTGCCCAGGCGGTCCACGAGACTGCGGTAATGGGGCCGCACTTCACCGCTGGCGGCGTACATCTCGTCGAAAAAGTCGCCGGAATCGTAGGGGTTACTTAGGAGCGACACGTGGGTTTTGTTTATGCCATCGCCACCGGTCAGCAGGTTCCTTGCCAGACCACGCCGCGTCCCGGCGCGCGGTTCATCACTGGGAGGACGCCGGGAACTTGAACGGCAGCTCAATCCTCGCGTCGACCGTCCGGTCGTCGTGGGCGGTCGCCGCGCGGAACAGCCATTTCTCGACTGCCTGCTTGCAGCGCCTGGCGATGTCATCGTCGCTTGCGCGCACGACCTCGACATCAGCCACGGAGCCGTCGCGCCGCACGACAAACGAGAGCACCACCTCGCCGCCCGACTTGCGCTGGCTGGCGCTGAGAACGGGCTCGGGAGCCATGTAGCTCTCGGGCATTGTCTTGACCTCGCTTGCCTTGAATACCCGGTCCTTGCGCAGAAGATGGGCGGCGTACTTGAGGGTCTGGCCCTCGGGAATCTCGCACGAGATGGGTGTCGAGTCGTAGCCGGGGAGCGTCAGGTCAAAGGAGGCCAGCTTCGGCGTGAGGTTGTGGATCACCAGGGGGGTTGTGCCGAGGAATGAGCCGTCCTTGCTGACCGAGGCGCCGCTTGGCTCGCTCGTAAGGTCGAGGGAGCCGTCCACGTACTTGGTCTCCGTCCGGGACTTGGCACCCTTCTCGATTGAGACCTTCGACGTGTGGTCTCGGCAACCCGGGCGTGTGAAGGTCACGACATAGTCGCCGCGTGTCAGGTCGTCGACTGTTGCGGGCGTCCTTCCTGCGCGGAGCGCCTTGCCCGCGGGGTCCGCCGCGGCGCGCACGGCGAACTCAAGGCCGTTCGGATTGCTCGCGACTTCGAGCGTCCCGTAGATGGTCTGGAGCATGATCGCACCAAGGTCGGTGGCCTTGGACCCCTTCACCTCGGCGGTCACCTGGATGGGATCGTACCCTGCGAGGGAGATCTGGACCTGGTGGCTTCCAGGGGCGATTCCGTCCGCCTTCACCGGGGAGCGCATTGACGCGGCGCCGTCGATCGACACGGAGGCGCCGGCGGGCACCGTCGCTACTAAAAGCGCGCCCGGCAGCTTTGCCAGCCGTTCCGCCTCCTGCTCCTCAAGGATCTTGCGGCGGGTTTCCTCCTCGGTCTGCTTCTTCGTGGCCTCTATAGCCGCCGCCATCTCCTTGCGGCTGCGCTCGGCCTCGTCCCTCGCGGCTAACTCGGCTTCCTTCAGGCGTTGCTCAGCAACATGGTGGGCGAGGGCCTCCTGCTGTTCCAGGTCGTAGGCCTTGGCCCTCTCCATGCGTGCCTCGAGGACGACGGCGATCGCCGCGAAGATGAGACCCGCTGCGACGAGGATGCCGACATAGAATCCAACCTTGCTCTTGGGCTGCGACGGTTCGCGGGCAGGAGTCTTGGCGACGGGCTTGAGCCTCGAGACCGCCTCAAAGGGAAGTGCGGTGACGGTGTGCGCCGGCGGCGTGGTGCCTCCGGCTGCCACCGGCTTGGCACTGGGTCCCACTGGGGTTGCGGACGACGGTTGTGGGGCGGGGGCACTGGGGTCGGAAGGCGGGGCCCCTGGAACCGGGAAGCCTGGACTTGAAGATGAAGGCGAGCGAGGCGCGGGCGCATTAAACGAGTGTGGTGCCTCCTGAGCCGGTGCGGGAAACGAGGGCGGTGCGGCCGCGTGCGGCGCCGGGAAGGACGGCTGTGTCCCCCGGGGAGTGGCCGGGAAGGCAGGTTGCGCGCCCGGAGCGGGCGCAGCAAACGGGCGGGGCGCGGCCGAATTCGGGGCGGGAAACGAGGGCTGAGTGCCGGCAGCCGGCGCGGGAAACGCGGGCAGCGCGCCTTGGGGTGCGGTAAAGGACGGGCCCATGCCCATAGGCGGGGCCATCGGGCGCGTGTGCAGAGTTGGCACCGAAGGCCGAGTTCCCGGCGCCTGGCCAGCGGACGCGGGAACCGGGGGAGCCGTCACGGACCGGGGCGAGACGGTGGGCCGGACCAGCTTCTGCGCGCCCACCCCGGAGCTGGCCGAGGTATCCATGGAAAGCGTGGGTTTGATGCGGCCTGGAGAAGCGGCCACCGGCCTCACCACCGGCTCGGGCTCGGAAACGGGCTCCGGCGCCTCCTCGTCCGGGGCGGGCGCTGGCTCGGCTTCCTCGGGAGGAGCCTCAGCCTCAACCCACTGCGCGAACCATTCCTCCCGGGCTGCCATCCGCCCGCTCGCAAACTGCAATAGCCCCAGGGACGCGAGCGAGAACGAGGCCTCCACGGCGCCGCTGGCGAACTTCAGCCCGAGCTCCGCGGCCAGCTTTCCGGCGCCCGGCTCCCAATGAGGGATCGCGGCCGCGGCGGACACCTCTCGGGCGAACCACGCCTGCTTCCCCGTAAGGCTCAGGCAGGCCAGCGCCGGGGGCCTGGCCGTCGGCGGAAGCTTGCTGAGCGCCTCCTTGAACCCGGCGCTGACGATGGCGGCGACCTTCGGCCCGGTTTCGGTGAAGTCATAGCCGTCGTTGAAGAACAGCCGCGCGCCCGCGCCGCGGAACTTGAGCCTGAG
This sequence comes from uncultured Opitutaceae bacterium, assembly GCA_964534685.1. Taxonomy (GTDB): domain Bacteria; phylum Verrucomicrobiota; class Verrucomicrobiia; order Opitutales; family Opitutaceae; genus Palsa-1447. The sequence continues at coordinate 5,097 of CAZHPC010000072.1, read as the reverse complement.
GGCCGATTGAACGGCCTCGAAAATGGCGTCCATGCCGACGGAGCAGGGGACCGCCGCCTCGATTCCGCCCTGGTTGACGAGGAGCAGGTGGGACTGGCCCCAGCCCGGGTCCCAGAGCACCACGGCTCCGCCCCCGCCCTCCTTCTTGAGCGCCCTCGCCACCGCGCCGGCGCTTGCGAACGCGGAAACGGACCGGCCTTCCGCCACCACCTTGAGGTCCGAAAGCGCGCCCTCGGCCCTCGCCATCGCCTCTCGGGGGGAGGACGCGAGAACCCATCTCTCCGTGCCATCGGGCGTGACCTTTCCCCCGTCGCCGGCATTGCACGCTGCATAGGAGAAGGGCGCCTTGGGGTCCATCTGAAGTGCGGCCGCGATCGCGCGCATCGACTCGTCCGACCGGTCCAGCAGGGCCTCGGTGTCCGTGGAAACGTGCCAGCTGGACGAGCCCGGCCAGACCAGCGTGGTCGCGATTATCCCTTCGGTTTTCCGCGACGGGGCCACGGCGTCGAGAAGCGCCTCGAGCGCGGGCTTGTTCTCGAGCGCGCATTCCCCGCCAGCGTCCACGGTCCCGTTCGCCGCGCGCAGGACGTGAACGGTGTGCTGGGTCAATTCGATGATGACTTGGGTCTCTTCGGCCTTGGGCATGTTTGGGCGATCGGCAGTCGGTCAGTGGTCGCCTCAGGTCCTGGCGAAATTCTTCAGGCGGTCTTGGAGCTGGCGGCTGCGCTCCTCGAACATGACCTCCTTGGCTGCCAGGGCGGCAACCTGCGCTTCGAGCTTCGCGCGCTGCTCGTGCTGCTGGGCCTCGTCCCTCACGAGAGAATCGGCGGCCGCCTGCAGCTTCCTTCTCTCCTCCTCCAGGCTGGCCTCCTTCCTGCGAACCTCGGCCTCGCGCGCCTTCACGCCGCCTTCGATCTCGCTGCGGACGGCGACTAGCTTTGACCTGAGCTCGGCCAGCGAGTGGGCCTCCGCGCTGAGCTTTGCCCGCGTCTCCGCGGCCTCGCGTTCGAATGCGGCCTTCTGCTCATCAAGGACCGCGCGGTCGCGCGCCATCTGGGCCTTGGAGGCCTCGATCGCGGCATGCTGAGCCTCGATCTCCGCGGCGCTCAGTCCCTGAGCCGGCGCGGGAGCAACCGATGCAATCTTGCCCGCGTCCGCCTTGAGCCGGGCCAGCTTTGTCTCCCACTCGACGCACTGGGCCTCGAGGGCCTTGACCTTTTTCGCGGCGTCGGCCTGCAGGGCCCGGTTAATGGCCGATGCAGCCTTTGACGCTGCCGCGGACGCCGAGATCTCTGACTCAAGCGCGGCCCGGTCCTTCTCGAGCTTGGCCATCAGAAGGGCCGCGTTGGCCTCGCGCCGTTCAAGGGCTTCTTCGCGTTCGGCTGGGGTCATTTGCAGGGGCTTGCCGGCCGACTCGCGCGGGACGGTGCAACAGCACCGCTGCGGACCTCGCGGGTCCGCCAATTCGCTCTGGTGGCTGAGATTGTTTTCGGCACGTTGAGGGCCCGGGTCTTGGCCCGGTCGGGAGCATCGTTAGATATTCCTTTCCCGGCGCGCGTGTCAAATAGCATGGATTGCCGACCCCGAAACCGCCAGCGCGGCCTCCTTCAGCGCCTCGCTCATCGTGGGGTGGGCGTGGATTGTCCTCGCCATGTCCTCCGCGCTCCCGCCGTAAGCCATGTGGGCGACCACCTCGGCTATGAGTTCGCTGGCTCCCCGGCCAAGGATCTGCGCCCCGAGGATGCGGTCGCTCCTCGCATCGGCGACAATCTTCACGAATCCGTCGGTGGAATCGTTCGCGATCGCACGGCCGTTCGCGCCGAAGTTGAACCTGCCGACGTTGACCGGGACCGAGGCGGCCTTCGCGGCGTCCTCTCCGAGCCCGACGGCGGCGACCTCCGGGTCCGTGTAGACGACCGCGGGCACGAGATCCCAGTCGACATGGCCAGCCCTTCCCGCAATCCATTCGGCCACGGCGACCCCGTCCTCCTCGGCCTTGTGCGCGAGCATGGGCCCCGCAACGACATCGCCGATGGCCCAGATGCCGGGTACGCCCGTCCGCAGGCGCGAATCCACCTTGACGCGCATCCTCTCGTCGAGCGCCACGCCCGCCCTTTCAAGGCCGAGCCCGTCCGTGTAGGGCCTGCGCCCGACCGCCACGAGGACCTTCTCCGCCTGGAACTCGAGATTCTTCCCGTCGCGCTCGGCCGTGAGGACCGCCCGGCCCCCCTCGGTTCTCAGGCCCGTCGCCTTGACGCCCGTCTCTATCTTCAGGCCCTGTTTCTGGAGCAGGCGCGAGAAGACGCGTACGACGTCGTCATCGTAGCCCGCGATGATCTTCGGGAGGAACTCGACGACCGTGACGCTGCTGCCAAGACGGGCCCAGACGGAGCCGAGCTCAAGCCCGATCGCCCCGCCCCCGACGACGACTAGGGACGGCGGCACGGCCTCGAACGCTATCGCCTGGTCGCTCGAAACGACCGTCTTCCCATCGAATCTCATGAAGGGGAGCTCCACGGGGGCCGACCCGGTGGCGATGACGAAGTTCCTGGCCGAGACGGACACGCTCCCGCCTGGACCTTTCACGGCCAGCGCGGTCGGCGATTCGAACGCGGCCTCGCCCGTCAGGACGGCCACCTTCCGGGCCTTCGCGAGGGCGGCCACGCCCCCAACGAGCTTTGATACCACGGCGTCCTTGCGCCGCATAAGGGCGGTGATGTCCGCGGTGACGGCGCCCGTCTTGATGCCGTGCGAGGCCGCGCGGTCCCGGGCGAACACGAGCTGCTCGGACGAATGCAGCAGCGCCTTGCTCGGGATGCAGCCGACATTCAGGCATGTTCCCCCGAGGGTGGCGCGCTTTTCCACGAGGGCGACCTTGAGGCCGAGCTGCGCCGCTCGGAATGCGCAGACATAGCCGCCGGGGCCGGCGCCGATCACCACCACGTCATACGAGTCCATGGGCGGCGGATCAGAGGCCGAGAAGCAGGCGCGCGGGATCCTCTATCTCCTGCTTCACCTTCACGAGGAAGCTGACCGCGTCGCGGCCGTCGACAAGGCGGTGGTCATAGGTCAGCGCCACGTACATCATCGGGCGGATGACGACCTGGCCGGCCGCCGCGACCGGGCGCTCGTTGATCGCGTGCATCCCAAGGATCGCGCTCTGCGGCGGGTTTATGATCGGCGTCGACAGGAGCGAGCCGAACGTGCCCCCGTTGGTGATCGTGAAGACGCCTCCCTCCAGGTCGGGGAGCGTGATCTTTCCCTCCCGGGCCTTGCCTGCGGCGTCCGTGATCGCGCGCTCGATTGCGGCCATTCCGAGGCTGTCGCAGTCCCGGATGACCGGAACCATGAGGCCCTTCTCCGTGGAGACGGCCACGCCTATGTCGTAGTAGTGGTTCTGGACCAGGTTGTCCCCTTCGATCTGGGTGTTGACCGCGGGCAGTTCCTTGAGCGCGTGGACGACCGCCTTCACGAAGAACGGCATGAACCCGAGCTTGAAGCCGTTCTTCTTCACGAATTCCTCCTGGTACTTTGAGCGGATGGCCATCACGGCGGACATGTCGACCTCGTTGAAGGTGGTCAGGAGGGCGGCGGTGTGCTGAGCGGCCACGAGCCGCTCGGCGATCCTCTGGCGAAGGGGCGAGAGCTTCCGCCGCGTCTGACGCGGGCCGGATTGCGGGGCGGGAGCCGCAGGGACGGGGGCTGGCACGGTCTGTGGCGCCGCGGGCCGCTCGCCGGCCTGGAGCATGTCGCCCTTGGTCACCCGGCCGGCCTTTCCCGTGCCAGCGATCTCGGCGGGGTTGACCCCCGTCTCCTCGGCGAGTCGGCGGACGGCGGGCGACTGCACCGCGGCTGCCGGCTGCGCGGCGGGCTTCGGCTGGGGCGAGGGCGCGGCGGCCGGCTTCGGGGCGGGGCCCGCAGGGGTTCCGCCCTCGGCGCCGGTCTCAATCAGGGCGACGACCTGGCCGATCTTCACATCCGCCCCGGCCTCGACCTTCAGCGCGATCTTTCCGGCCGCCTCGGCGGTGCCCTCGGACGTGATCTTGTCCGTTTCAAGCTCGAAGAGCGGCTGATCCTTCTTCACCGAGTCGCCGTCCCTCACGTGCCATTTGGCAAGGATTCCGGTGCTGATGGATTCGCCCATGGGCGGGATTTTGACTTCGAGGGGCATGGTCACAGGGTATAGGCGTCTTCGAGGAGTCCGGCGAGTTCTAGCTTGTGGAGAGCCAGCGAGCCGACGGAGGGTGAGGCGGAGGCGTCGCGGCCGGCATAGAGCGGGATCTTTCCAAAAACGTCGGCAACCTGCGAGCATATCCACGACCACGCCCCCATGTTCTGCGACTCCTCCTGGCACCAGATGAGCCGGGCGTCGGGGTATTTCCGGGCGATCTCTTGCAGGCGCTTCGTGTGAAGCGGATAGAGCTGCTCGATCCGCACGATTGCCGTGTCCTTGACGCCGTTCCTGTCGCGGTAGTCGCAGAGGTCGTAGTAGACCTTGCCCGAGCACAGGATCACCCGCGAAGCCCCGGTAAGCGGTGCGGCCTCCTCCAGGATCTCCTGGAACGCACCATTCGTGAAATCGGCGATCCTCGAGACCGCCGCCGGATGGCGGAGAAGGGACTTGGGCGACATCACGACCAGCGGCTTGCGGAAGTCGCGCTTCACCTGCCGGCGCAGGAGGTGGAAGTATTGCGCCGGGGTCGTCACGTTGGCGACCTGGATGTTGTCTTCCGCGCACGCCTGAAGGAAGCGCTCGAGCCTTGCGGACGAGTGCTCCGGGCCCTGGCCCTCGTAGCCGTGGGGGAGCAGGAGCACGATCCCGCAGGTCTTCTGCCATTTTGATTCGCCGCTGACGATGAACTGGTCGATCAGCACCTGCGCGCCGTTGGCGAAGTCGCCGAACTGGGCCTCCCAAAGGCAGAGCATCTCCGGATAGTCGAGCGAGTAGCCGTAGTCGAACCCGAGGACCGCGGCCTCGGAGAGCAGCGAGTTGTAGACGCAGAATCGCGCCTGCTTTGCGTCAAGGTGCTTGAGCGGGGTGTACTTCTCGCCGGTCTCCATGTCGGCGAGCACGGCGTGGCGGTGGCTGAAGGTCCC
>CAZHPC010000071.1:0-15854 GCA_964534685.1 uncultured Opitutaceae bacterium | reverse complement strand
CCCTTTATCGGGGTTTTGTGATCTCGACGAACACCGTAACCACGGGCCGCCCGAGGTTGTAGCACCAGTTCTCCTCCGAGAAGTCCGGCCTGTTGCGCGCCGAGGTGACGGGGTAGGGGGCGAAGAGGCTCTCGAGCTCCGCCTCGGAGAAGTACCTGACGCCGTTCGCGAACGGCGAGGGCTCCGGCGCGCAGTCGGTCGTGATGAGCATCCGGCCCCCGGGCGCAAGCACCCGGTACATCTCGGAGAGGGCCCGCCCAACGTTGGGGACATGCTCGATGACGGAGAGGGCGACCACGCAGTCGAAGGAGGCGTCCGGGCAGGCCAGCTTGGTGAGGTTCAGGTTCCTCACGTGGACGCCCGCGCGCCGGTACACGCCGAGCCATGTGAAGAACGGGGCCTCGGTGTGCTTGCTGGGCGCGAACCCAAGCCGGCGCTCGAGACTCTTCATCATGCGCCGCCAGATGAGGTCGGAGGCGGTCATCCGGTAGCCCGCCGCGCCGAGCGCGAGCGCCAGGTACGTGTTGTACGAGCCGGTGTCGAGCACGCTTGAGCCGACGGGCACCGAGCGGATGGCCACCAGGATCCGCGCGAGCTCCCAGTCGCGCATGCGGATCGGGTGCTGGTACCCTGGGCCCACGAAGCGGCGTATGGTTTCGTCGTATCGGGTGAGGAGGCCTATGACCTCCGTAGTGAGGTCGCTCCGGCGGAAGTAATTCATCGGCTTAAACGGCAGAAAGCATCAGACAGTCCCCGTCCGCGCGAGCGCAAAAAGGGAAGGCGCGCGGCCGGCCGTCCGAAGAATCTTTCCGAGGCGGCCCGGGACCGTCTAGAGTCGAGGTTCATTGAACTCCGACGGACTCGAAATCACCTACCTCTTCACGACCTTTCCGAAGACGACCGAGATGTTCCTCCAGCGGGAGATCGTGGCGCTCAGGGCGAAGGGCGTCCGGCTGAGGATCCACTCGATGTGGGGCGGCGGGGGCTCGTTCCGCGGCGTCGAGGTCGAGCCCTTCAACAAATGGAAGCTGCTCCAGCTCTTCTGGCTGATCCCCTACGAGTCGTGGCGCAGGCCCGAGGTGCTCAGGCAGCTGCTCCACGGACTCGCAACGAGGCGCGCCCCCTCGTGGATCAATTTCTGGGAGAACATGCTCGGCGCCGGCTTCGCCTGCTTTTACGCCAGGGCCTTCCGGAGAAACCCGCCGCGGCTGATCCACGCGGCGTGGGGCGGCGGCCCCGCCACGGCGGCATGGCTCCTCTGGCGGATCGACGGCCACCGGTTCACGGCCGGCGCCCACGCCTACGACGTCTTTGAGCACGGGGGCGACTGGTGGCTCAAGGAGAAGCTCGAGGCCGCCGTGTTCGTCCACACCTCGACGGAGCTCGCCCGGCAGGCGCTCATCGCCCGGGGACTCGAGCCGGACAGGATCATTTGCATTCGCAGCGGCCTCGATCGGCTCCCCGCACTGAAGGCGCTTCACCCCTCCCGCGTGCCGCTGCACCTCCTCTCGCTCGCCCGGCTTGTCGAGAAGAAGGGGATTGACCGGCAGCTGAGGATCTACGCGGCCCTCAAGGCGGCCGGCGTGGAATTCACCGCCCGGATTGTGGGCGACGGCCCGCTCCGCCCCAAGCTCGAGGCCCTGGCGGGCCATCTGGGCGTGGCCAACCTTGTCACCTTCGTCGGGCAGGTGCCCCCGCAGGAGGTTTGGGAGCACCTTGAATGGGCCGACGTCCTCCTGCACACGGGGGTTGTCGCCCCGAGCGGAGACCGCGACGGGCTTCCGAACGTGATCGCCGAGGCCATGGCGGCCGGCGTTCCCGTGGTGACGTCCCCGACCGCGGGGACGACAGAGGCCGTAAGTGACGGGGTGACCGGCATCGTTCTTCCGGTTGATCGCCCTGAAGCGTGGGTGGATGCGCTCCGCCGGCTCTCCTGCGACGATGACTTCTGCGAGTCGCTGCGGCGCCCGGCGAGGGGTTGGATTGAGGCCAACTTCGACGTCCGATCCAACACGGAGAGGCTTCTGAAGCGGCTCGAGGCCGCCGCGAGTCCATGATCTTCTTTGACACGACAAGCGCCTCCACCTGGCGGCATTCCTCCGGTCTAGCCCGGGTCAGCCGGCGCCTGAAGGAGGAGCTGGGGGCCGCGGCAACCGGGGCCGCCTGGCCCGGGATCGCGGCGATGCCTGCGAAGACCGACTGGATCTTCACGCCGGAGCTCTTCTCCGAAACCGAGCGTCCGGGCTTCGCGGGATTCCTTGATCGGCGCCCCTGCAGGCTGGCGGCGCTCTACCATGACGCGATCCCGATCAAGCACCCCGACATCACGTGGCCAAAGAGCGTCGCCCGGCACCCGTCCTACATGAAGATGCTCTCGCGCTTTGACCGGGTGTGGGCGGTCTCCGCCGCGAGCCGGGAGGAGCTGCTTGGATTCTGGAAATGGCAGGGCGTGTCCAGCCCTCCGCCCGTCGAGGTGCTTCCGATGGGCGCCGACGGGGCTGGCATCGCCCGTTCGAAGGGTTCCTCCGGGGCGCGCTCCGGTCCGCCACGGATCGTCTCCATTGGAATCCTCGAGCCGAGGAAGAACCAGGGCGTGATCGTCGACGCGTGCCAGGCGCTCAGGCTTGAAGGGCTGGAGATGGAGCTTCATTTGGTCGGGCGTGTGAACCCGCAGTTCGGCGGACCTATGGCCAAGCGGGTGCGGGAGCTGGGCGCCCGCTGGCCGGGGCTCCTGCATCACGCCCGCATGGACGATGCGGCGCTCGCCGCGCTCCTTGCGTCCGCCCGAGCCACCGCCCTTGCCTCGATCGCGGAGGGTTGCGGCCTGCCGCTCCTCGAATCGCTCTGGAGGGGTGTTCCGTGCGTCTGCAGCGGCATTGCGCCGCTCCTTGAGAACGCGACCGGGGGCGGGTGCCTCGTCGTGCCGCGCAACGACCTGGCGGGCTGGACGGAGGCCCTGCGGCGTATTCTCACCGAGGACGCCCTGCATGCGCGCCTGGCGGCCGAGGCTTCAAGCCGGCCGCTTCCGACGTGGGCCGGAGCGGCGAGAATGCTGCGCGAGGCGCTCGTCTGACCCCTAACGCGGCGGGCTTCTAAAGCTTCTTCGCCGCGTACGCCATTGCGGCGGCGATCTTCTCGAGCTGCTCGTCCGTGTGCATCGCCGAGACCGCGGTGCGGATGAGGTCCTTGCCCGCGGGCACCGCGGGCGACGTGGCCATGACGGTGAAGATTCCCTTTTCGAGAAGCGCCTTCCAGAAGGGGTACACGCGCTCCTTGGAGCCGAGCACGATCGGAACGGCGGGTGTCTCGCTCTCCCACGTGTCGAATCCCAGGCCTTTCAGGATGGCCCGGTATTTCTTCGTGTTCGCCCAGAGCCGCTCGAGGTGCTGCGGCTCGGTCTGCATGATCTCAAGCGAGGCCTGCGCGCACGCGGCCTGGCTGGGGCTGATCGCCGCGCTGAAAATCGTCTGTTTGGAGTGGGTGCGAAGGTATTCGATCACGTCCTTTGAGGCCGCCACAAACCCGCCCGTGCTCGCGAGCGACTTGGACAGGCTCCCGCAGATGACATCGACCGCGTCATTGAGCCCGAAATGGTCGACCGTACCGCGCCCCTGGCGGCCCAGGACCCCGAAGCCGTGGGCGTCATCCAGGACGATGAAGCAGCCGTGCTCCTCGGCGATCTCGTTGAGTTCGGGCAGCCGGGCGATGTGCCCCTCCATGGAGTAGACGCCCTCGATCACCAGCATCTTCGGCGCGGTGGGGTTCGCCGTCGCGATGACCTCCCTCAGGTCGTCGGGATTGTTGTGCGAGAACCGCTCGACCGTCGCGTTCGAGAGGCGGATCCCGTCCCAGAGGCAGGAGTGCACGTTCTTGTCCGCCAGGATGACGTCGCCCTTCTGGGCGAACGCGGCGACGCTCGCGAGGCAGGACAGGTAGCCCGCGGCGTGGATATGGCACGCCTCGCGTCCCAGGAAAGTGGCCATCTTCTGCTCCAGCTCGAGATGGTAGGTCCGGGAGCCGTTCGACGGCCGGGCCCCTGTGGTGCTTGTCCCCCATTTGATGAGCGCCGCGCGCCCCGCCTCGACCACCTTGGGATGAAACGAGAGCCCCAGGTAGTCGTTGCTCGAAAGCATGATCATCTCCTTGCCGTCCAGGTGTATGGTGGTGCCCTTCTGGGCATCCATGGCGTGGTAGAAAGGCGCGTAGCGCAGGCGCATCTTGGTCGAGTAGTCCTCGCTGCAACGGCCCAAGATCGGCTTCTTGTTCTTCAGGAAAAAGGTGATCGCCATGCGGGCCCGACGCTAAGAGCGCGGGGGGCGTTTGCAAATGCAAATGGGGGCGCACGCAGGCCCCCGTCGATCAACGCATTCCGATCTCCTTATGCGTCGCGGCGAAGCGATCCCATCCAGGCCAAAAGCTCCGACGCATAGGCGCTCCAGGCCTTGAATTGGCGGCCCCTGGCTTCGGCCGAAAGCGAGGCCAACGTGGAGGGGCTTGCCAGCAGCCCGGCGATCGCGTCGGCGATCTCGGAAGGGCCCGCAGCGCCGAGGCCTATGCAGCCTCCGCCGCGTGCGATCTCTCCCAGGGCCCCGTCCGTGCGGCACAGGCAGGGCCTTCCGCGGGCGAGGCTTTCGGCCACGGGCAGGCCGAAGCCCTCGGCCAGCGAAGGGTAAACCGTGAAGGAGCACTCGCGGTACGCCGCCTCGAGGGTCGCGTCGTCAACCGGGCCGTCATGGCGCAAAGGCCGGCCCGAGGCGCGCAGCCGCTCGAGCCTCTCGAGCGCCGGACCCCCCGTCTCCGGGTTTGAAATCCCCACGAGGCGAAGCTCGAAGCCCAGGCCCCGCGACCAGAGCGTCTCGCAAGCCTCCAGGAGCGCCGCATGGTTCTTTCTCCCCTCGATGCTCCCGACGCTTAGGAGAACGGGGGGCTTCCCGGGGTCCGGCGAACCGGCATCGGACGGCGGCGGCTCTATGCCAAGGGGAAGGGCGACAACCTCGGGATGCCGCGAGGCGCCGAGCCAGCGCCAGTACTCCAGCAGGCTCTCGCGGGACGCCTCGGACACGGCCGCCACGCCGTCGAACTGCAGGAGCTCCCGGAGGTACGAGGGAAAGCGTGCGACATTCGAGCGGGGCGTGAATTCCGGGAACTGGAGCGCGATGGCGTCGTGAAAGAGGGCGACGCGCGGGCCGGCTGTCGCGGCGAAGAGGCGGGGCAGGGAGCGGGCGACCTGCGGCGAGAAGATCTCGGGGACGAGCACACCGGATGCGCCGCCTTTCGCCGGAGGGGAATCCGTTCGGCCCGACATTCGCCGCAGGCGCCCCAGGATGCGCGCGCGAAGCGGCCAATGGGAGCCCCGGCCCTTGGACGGATTGGCGGACGAGAGGTTTCGCTCCTCCCAGGGTTGGAGGGGGCGCCAGGCGCCCTCGTAGGGATCGAAGCACACGGCCTGCGCCTTTTCCGCAAGCGCCTTTCGCAGCGAGCGCACGACCCGCTGGATTCCCGTCCGGGCCCTTGTGTGGCTCGTGTGCGTAAGGTCCAGGAGAAGCGGCTCGGACACGGTGGGCTCAGGGTTTCGCGGCGTCAAAGTCGCGTCGGAATATGGCAACATCGTCGACCTTTCCAACCTCGATCCAATGTCCCGGCATCACGTCGCGCAGCACGCCGGCATCGCGGATTTCGAAGGGGAAGAGCACGGCATAAAGGGGCCTTTTTGCGGCGCGGATGGCCGACTCGACTTTTCCTGCGGTCGCCCTGTCGATGGCGTCCCAGCGCACAAGCGCGAAGGGCGTGTAATAGAAGAGCGCGCCGCTCGCCTGTTCTGTAAGGCAGACGGCGTCGGCCGGGACATTCTCTTGCATCCAATTGGCAAGGCGTTGGTATCGGATCTCTTCCGTGCCGATGCTGAACGGATGCAGGAAGCGGTCTGGCCCTCCCGCGGCGATCCCCACGAGCACCAAAACAGCGGCGCAGGCGGCAAGAGATCGCCCCGGGTCGGCCCAGGCCGGCGCCCGGCGGAACAAGGCCCGCAGGACAAGGAGAGCGCCGACAACGAGCGCCGGAACCGCCGGAAGGAGGAATCGCAGGTACCACCACACCTCGTGCGTGCATCGATAGGTGGCATAGAAGGCGGCGAAGGCCACAACCCAGGTTCCGAGAAGCCACCGGTTCCTTGGGCTTTCCCCTCCGAGCCAAGGCAGCCCCAGGGCGAACGCCACCAGGGGCGTGAAGAGGACCGGCAGCCAGCGGGCGTAGTGGAGCAGGGTCTCGGGCACGTAGCGCATGCCAAAATCAATGCTTACGTCGCCATATCCCGTGGCCGCAACGCTTCCATAGGCGGCAAGGCTGTGGCCAAAGAAGAACGCGGCCCCCGGCAGGCCGCCCAGCATCAGCAGGGCCCAACGCCGGGGCGAGGTTCCAAGGGCCACGGCGAGCGGGGCGAATGCGAGGACGTTTGTCGGCCTGAGCAGGACATCGACCGCCATCGCCGCGCCGGCCAGGAGCGCCCACCATGGGCGGTCCCTGCTCTTGAGTGCCGCGAGCACCGCCAGGGTCGTCCACAGGAGAGCGGGGACGTCGCTCATCGCCTGAAGCGACATGAAGAGATAGAGGGGGCTCACTGCCAGGATCGCGACTCCGATGGACGCCCATATGCGCCCCAATCCCAGCATGCGGCCCAGGGCGTACATTGCGGCCAGGCCGCCGAGCGCGTGCAGGGTCATGGCCAGGTCGCCGGCATACCGCCAGCCGCAGAGGGGCTTCAGGGCGACAATGAACAGGGAAAGGCCCACGGGGTAAGTGGGCACCAGTCCGTCGCCATTTGGCGCCGGCATGAATCCCAGGGGTACATAGAGCAGCCGTGCGCCGCTCACGCGCGGCAACCCGGGTATGATCCTGGGTTGGACATGAAGGTGCCCCTCGCCGAGGAGGCGGGCATGGCTCATGTACCCCGACGAATCCGAGGCCCCGGCCACCGCGGCCACGTGGGCAACGAGGACCATGGCATAAACAGCAAGGGCAAGGATGGCCGCCGCTGCGGCCGCGCGCCTCAACTCAGGATGGATGGGCGGAGTCGGGGCTTCAGGAAAATCCATACTTGCTTTGAATCGGCGGGGAGAGTGGTTTGTCCTCTTTTCGTGGTCCGACTCAAATCATTTCTCCAAAGAAGGGCCAACGCGCTTCGCTGGATCGTGTGCCTGGCCGCGGTCGCGATCTTTGCATGGAGCGTGGCGTTCTTCTACCTGCCTGGCCAGGGGTTCACGTACATGGCCCAGTTTGGAACGGTCGAGCATGCCCGCTACCTTCCCGAATTGAGGGCCGTGAACCATTACGAGAGGGCGAATTCCCCCGGCTACGACTCCCAGTGGTACGCCCAGATCGCAATGCACCCGTACCTGAGGGATCCCCTGCTTAAGAAGGCCGTGGACAGCCTTCAATACCGGGCGCGCCGGATACTCTTTGTCTGGACGGCATGGATCCTCGGCGGCGGGGATCCGGTGCGGGCCTTGAACGTCTACGCGGCGCAGAACATTGTCTGCTGGTTCATTCTGGCCGCCCTTCTGCTGCGCTGGTTCCCCCCGATCAGCTGGGGCAACTGCTTCAGATGGGCGGCCGTGCTTTATTCGTTCGGGCTCATCTTCAGCGTCACCAGCGCTCTCCTGGACGGCCCAAGCCTTCTTCTGACGGTGGTGGCAATGATGCTTATCGAGTCCGGACGGCCTTGGACAGCGGCCCTGGTCTTCGGGATTTCCGGGCTCGGAAAGGACACCAGCGTCCTCGGCGGCGCCGCGCTGCGCCCGCCGGAACCGCGCAGGCCGCGGACGTGGGCGCCCTGGCTGGCACAGGGGGCCCTCGTGCTTCTTCCCGTTGCGGCATGGATGCTCTGCCTGAGGCTCTGGCTCGGGAAAGGGGACGACATTGGACCCCGCAATTTCGCCCCGCCGTTTGTGGGCCTCATGAACAAGCTCGGGGATGCGCTATCGAGCACCTTTGCCGGCGGCTACCCAAACGCGGTCGTCACGAGAATCGATCTCCTGGTCCTCGTGGGATTGATGGCGCAGTTTCTGTTCTTTGTCCTTCGGAGGCGCTGGCTCGAGCCCTGGTGGCGCGTGGGCGCATGCTACTGTGTTCTTATGGTCTTCCTTGGGGATGCGGTGTGGGAGAACTATCCCTCGGCCGCCGCACGGGTCCTGCTCCCCATGACCTTGGCGTTCAATATCATGGTGCCCCGCAAGGGCTTATGGCCGATTCTTCTTGTCATTGGAAACCTGGGCGCGCTTGGATCGGCGGAGCTCCTCAAGCCGCCCGGCAGGGAAAGCTTCGTTGTGGAGGGACCGCGGGAGCTGATGATCAACCCGGCTGACCGAAGCGTGGTCGAGGCGGTCTTCGGCCCCCGCAATTGGTGGGGCCCCGAAAAGTCCCGCTGGGAATTCTTCCGCTGGAGCCTGGGGGACAGCACGGTGGCCATCCGCAATCCGCAGCCGTTCGCCATAAGGGCGGACATCAAGTTCAACCTTAGGTCGGTCGACGAGCGCGGTGCGGTGGTGACGCTTGGAGGGAAGGTCGTCTGTCGCGCCGCCCTGAAGCCCGCCGAAGTGGTGCCGGCCACGATCCGGGATGTCGTGCTGAAGCCAGGCGACACGGTCCTGCTCTTCCATAGCGACCGGCCGGCCTCATATCCCGGCAACTTTGACCCGCGAAGGCTCACCTACCAGGTCCGCCACCTTGAGATCGACCTGAAGGAGAAGCTCTGAGGAGGTCGAGCGATCCATGACCGCCCAAGCCTTTCCTGGATGAAACTCTGGCAGGTACGACGCCATTGGGACGCACTCGCGAAGGACGACCCCTTCTGGGCGGTCCTTACCGAGTCTCAAAAACAGGGCAACCGGTGGGCCATCTCCGAGTTCTTCTCGACGGGCGTCGCCGAGGTCGAGAAGGACCTTGCGCGGGTCCGCTCCTTCGATCCGCAGCTCAGGATGCGCAGCGCCCTTGATTTCGGGTGCGGCGCGGGGCGCCTCACGCAGGCCCTCGCGCGCCATTTCGAGCGGGTGACCGGGGTCGACATCTCGGAGCGCATGGTGACGCTCGCCCGGGAGCACTGCACGGACAGCCGGGTGAGCTTCACGCAGAACGCCCGGGCCGACCTCAGGCTCTTTCCCGACCGCTCGTTCGACCTAGTCTACAGCCGCATCACGCTCCAGCACATCGCGCCCCGCTACACCCGGCGCTACCTGAGGGAATTCATCCGCATCCTCTGCCCGGGCGGCGTCATGTCGGTGCAGATTCCCGACAAGGTGCCGGCCGGGGACCCCCCCGACAGGCTCCGGTTCTCGTTCTGGCCCCCGACCCTGTGGATGCGGGTGGCCAGGCATGTGCGCTATCACCATCCGGGCTGGTTCCCGGGGACTCCGAAGATGCAGATGTACGCCATGCCCAAGGACGAGGTCGTCTCGTTCCTCACGCGCTCCGGGGCTCAGATGATGTCCGTGGAGAAGTCCGAGCACGGCGACGTCGACAACTACGTCTACGTCGCCCGCAGGCCCCAGGGGTGGGCCGGGTGAGGCGCCCGCGGGCCCATATACTGTTTGCCCGCGGCCGCATTCGAACCTAGACGACAGGGGCTTTGAGCAGGCCCACCGGGGCCGGCGTCCGCCGCCCGCCATGCGCGGCACTTCGCAGCCCCCAAACCAAGGATCACAAACTCATGACAGATTCAGACGCCCTACGGCACATAAAGAATGCGTGGATCGCCGGCATCATCTCCTCGGTGGTCACGCTGATTGCGAGCCTTCTGCCGTTGTTCGGAGCCTCGATCGCAGGCTTCAACCTCTTCAACCTCGCCGACGTCGCCCTGATCGCGGGCCTGACCGTCGGCATCTGGAGAAAAAGCCGCATCTGCGCGCTGACCATGCTGGTCTACTTCGTCGCCTCGAAGGTCATGCTCATCTCGAAGACCGGCAACTCGGCGGGACTCATCATGGGCGCCGTGTTCGCCTACTTCTATTTCCAGGGGGTCCGGGGAACGTTTGCCTGGCACAAGCTGCAGAAGGAAGCGGCCGGCGAGCCGCCGGTGCTTCCCGGCTGAGCCATGGCCCGACCGTGACGGGAGCGTCCGCCGCCCGATTGGAAATGCTTCCTTGCCGGAGGCAGCCCGCCTATTCTGCCCCAAAACCTTGAAACGGCGAACCCTGACCTTCTGGAGCGTGCTGGCGTGCCTGGTGTTCTCGGCTGGCGCGGTGCTCACGCTGGAGCCCTGGTCGAGGTCGCGCGCGAGTCCCTGCGCCTTCGAGATCCAGGTGCAATCGGAGCAGTCGGGGCTGGTGCAGCTCTATTATGACATTGGCGCCGGCATCAACGAGCCGGATTCCGTGCTTGAACCCGTCGTCGCGGGGCAGCCCGCGCGTCTTCGCTTCGCCCTTCCTTACGGGCGCTACCAGGCGCTGAGGTTCGATCCCCTGGACCGGGACACCAGGATGACGGTCAGCGGCGCGCGGATTGTCGACGGATCCGGCCGCATAATCGCCTTGTTCGAACCGGGGCAGTTTGCGCCCGAATTTCAGATCCAGTCGCTGACGGTGAAGGACGGGAAGCTCACGATCGAGACGACAGCCGGGGCCACCGACCCGCGAACGAGGATAGGCTTTGGGGGTGCGATCAACATCGTGCGACCCCCGGTCTGGAGGGAGATTGCGGCGTTTTTCATGGGATCGGTGGGGCTGCTCCTCATCATCGGCTGGGCCAGGGATTCCGGAACCGTGCGCCTGGACGAGCGGGCGCGGCGCCTCTGGGGGGCGGCATGCGCCTCGCCCGCGTGGGCCATCGCGGCTGCGGCCCTCCTCGGCACGGCGGTTGCGAACTTCCCGGTCATCTTCGCGGGAAGGAGCCTCGTGTCTCCCAACCTCGGGATCGCGCTTCTTTACGGGCAGAATCCCTGGCTGCCCGGAGCCCGGAGCAGCGAGGCCGGCGACGCGCACAAGGCGGACGTGGCGGCGCTCCTGTGGCACCATCTGCCCCTCTCGATGATCGAGCGCAGGGCGCTCCTCGCCGACGGGGAGCTTCCGCTCTGGAACCGCTACGATTCGGCGGGATCGCCCCTCCTGGGGCAGGGCCAGTCGTGCTTCGGCGATCCCCTTCAGCTGCTGCCCATCCTCGCGAACGGGGCCTCGTGGTCATGGGACCTGAAGCTGCTGCTGGCCAAGTGGGTCTTCGCCTGCGGCATCGGGCTATGCGTGTGGCGGGCCTTCCGCCACCTGCCGACGGCCGTCCTCACGGCCGTGTCGGCCGCGTTCATGGGATTCTTTGTCTACAGGATCAACCATCCTGCGGTCTTCAGCGTCTGCTACGCCCCCTGGATCCTCTACTGCTGGCTTCGCTGCATGGACGCCCGCTCCGCCCGCGGGGTGATCCTCTGGCTCGCCGCCCTCATCGGGGCCAATTGGACCGAGATGTGCAGCGGGACGGCGAAGGAGGCCTATGTCCTCCTCCTGGCAATGAACTTCTCAGGCCTTTGCCTGCTCGCGCTCGGCGAGCGCCCGCCACGGGAGAAGGCGCGCCTGCTGGGCGGACTCGTCCTTGCGGGCGTCGTCTTCGCCATGGTGAGTTCGCCGCTCTGGTACACCTTCTACCATGCGCTGCGCGGATCCTACACGAGCTACAACGCCCCGATGGCGTTCCAGATACAGCCGGGAATGGCCATAGGGCTCTTCGACGAGATCTTCTACCGGCCCTTCCAGCTGCAGGAGGGCGTCATCAATCCGTCCGCCAACTTCTTCATGCTTGTAGGATTCCTGTGGGCGCTCGTGCGCTGGCGGGCCCTGCGGGCGGACCGCTTTGCCGCCGTGCTCCTTCTTTCATGCCTTCCCGCCGTGCTGCTCGTCTTTGGCGTCATCTCACCGGGGCTCGTGACGCACGTGCCGATCCTCGGCAACATCCTGCACGTCGACAACACGCTCTCGTGCGCCCTGATCGTCCTCTTCGCGGTCGTCTCGGGCTTCGGGTGGAGGGATGCGTGGGGACGCCTGGGCACGAGCGACGGCAGGCGGGACGCGGCCCTGGTCGTTGCGCTCATGCTGGTGCTTTTCGCCGCCTATCTCGGGACGGCGCAGACGGTCCTCCGAAGCGAATACGCCGCCTACACCTGGGGCCGGCTCGTCAAGGTTTCGCCCTTCATCCATGCCTACGGATGGAGCCTTCTGGCGGCGGCTGCTGCGCTTCTATGGGCCATCGACCGATCGCGCCGGCCCGGGGCTCCGACCCCGGCACTCATCATCCTCGCGGTCCTCGCATTCGGCGCCTTTCACTGGCGCGACGGCCTCAAGCTCGGCGGGGAATACCCGGATTATGTCGTCCGGCCGACAGGGCGGGTGAACCTTCAGGCTGATTCGCCCGCGGTTGACGCGGTCCTGGCACGCAGCGACACCCCTTCGCGCGTGATGGGGTTTCACAACGATCTCCTTCCCGGATGGTCGATCGTCTACGGGCTGGAGGGAATCTCGGGGCCGGACGCGCTCATAAACCCCTACTACCGGGAATTCATGGACGCGGCGGGGGTCAACCGCATCTGGGACTGGCGCTACATTGTCGAGCCCGGTGAGGTCGCAAAGCTCAAACCCGTCCTCGATCTGCTCAATGTCCGGTACTACCTGGGTTACCATCTGGGCGAGCAGAGGCCGGGCGGCGAGCTCACGCGCGTCCTAGCGGCCGACATGGACGTCTATCAGAGTCCGTCGGCGTGGCCCCGGGCGTTCTTCACGGACAGCGCCGCGGTGTACGGCGATGTCGGCCAGTACTGCTCGTGGATCAGGGCCGGGGACGGGCGGCCGTTCGCGGCAGTCGAGCACGGCGACTGGACCAGGCTGAGCCCGCTGCCGAGGGTTTCCGGCGACCTAAAGACGCGCAAGGTGGCTGCCGCCGAGAACTACCGGCTCACCACGAACTCGACCTCATTCACGGTCACCGCGAGCGGCCCCGGATTTATCGTGCTCACCGAGGCGTACGCGAAGGACGATTTCCGGGCCACCGTGAATGGAAGGGCCGCGCCCTACCTGAGGATAAACCACGCGTTTAAGGGAATCTATGTGGATGCGGCGGGCACGTACGACGTCTGCTTCTCCTACTGGCCCCGGGGCCTCACCGTGACCCTTGTCCTCTTTGGCATCGGCCTCGGGCTTATGGTTCTGGCGCTCCTCGCGGCGGCTTTTGCCCCGGGATTGCGAGGCGGCCCGGCCCCGGCTACAGGCTCGCAAGCGTCTGAAGCCGGCGGCGGTAGCGGGCCCCGATGACGGCGGGGGAGAAGCGCTCCTCGATCGTGCGCCGTGCCGCGGCGCCCACGCGCGCGGCCTCGGCCGGATCGGATGCGACCCTCTGCATGAGTTCCGCGGCATGGCCGACGTCGGCCTCCGCCCACGTCGAACCCTTGGAGTAGGGGCCGTGGGTCTCGGCCAGGGTGGCCAGCGTGAAGCGCACGGGATATCCGTTGTTGTGGTTCACGTACTCCGAGGTCGCGGACCAGTCGGTCGAGATGACAGGCCTGCCGAGGTACATGCATTCCGCGACCGCGAGGCCGAATCCCTCGGAGCGGTGCAGCGAGACGAAGCAGTCGCAGGCCGCCTCAAGGGCGTAGACCTCGGCGCGGGAGAGCGTCGAGCTTATGATCACGGTGCCGGGCAGGTCGCGGACGGCCTCCTGAAGCGCCTCGAAATCCGCGGGGTTGAGGACGGCGTTCTGGACCTTGATGACAAGGGAGGCGTTCGCCTTCGCAAGGCCCGACATCCGGAATGCCTCGATGACGGCGCGGGGATTTTTCCTGGCCGTGTAGGAGTTCAGGTCGAAGAGGCAAAGGAAGAGGAACCGGCTGGCGGGCAGGCCGAACTGCGCCCGCACGGAAGCCGTGCTCGCCGCCGGACGCTCGAAGCCGATCGCGTGCGGCATGGTGAGCACCGGAAGGATCGACTTCAATGCGAGCGACTCCTTCACGAAATTGCTCGGGCACCAGATCTCGTCAAAGTAGTCGAGGGACGACATCCAGCCGTCGGGAAAATCCGGAAGCTCCCAGGCGAAGAAGCCGATGTTGTACTTGCCCATCCGGAACTCCGCTCCGTGGTGATGGTCGATGTCGCGAGCGACCGGAGGATCGATGTGAAACACATTGACTCCGTAGGGGTTGGAGTCTTCGAGGCGGCTCGCGTAGGTCGTGTCGCCGAGCCGGTTCCGGCAGTTGAGCTTCAGGGGCACGAGGGAAATGGGCAGCGACACGGCGTCCGCCGCCCGAACCATGCACCGCGCCGACTCGCCGATCCCGAGATCGGCGGTCAGGAACCCGACGATGTTCATTCCCGTGCGCAGGTGGGCCCGCCCGAATTCCGTGCAGTAGGGGCTCTCGCGCTTGGAGAAGTTATAGATCCGCTCGCCGGAGCCCGACTCGATCGTCAGGAGCCGCACCTGGCGGTTCTTGTTCTGCGCGCGGTAGCGCTGGATCGGCCCGAACCGGGTGACCCGGCCAAGCCAGGCCAGCGCGTTCGTGAAGGCGGTTCCGTGGAGCCGCAGGGTGACGACGGGGCCCCGCTGAGACGACATCTGCTCAAGCGCAAGGCGCGCCTCCCACGGCCCGGGGCCGTTCGAGCTCACCATCGCCACGCTTTGCCCGTCGAGGAGCACCTCAAGCACCGGAAACGCCTTCTCCGGGCCACGCGCCGCGGGATGTGCGCGAAACTCCCCCTTGAGGACAATGCAGGCAATGTCGGCCACCGGCGGAAGCCGTATGACCGCGGTCTCGCGCGTCCACGCCGAGTTGGCGGCGAATTCATCGAAGTAGAGCCCCGAGTAGCGCGTGAAGCGCCGCATGAAGGCGCCGCCATACGGGGGGGTGTGCTGGAACGTGGACATGGTCAATGGGAGAACATTTCCTGCCACCGGGCGAGCTCGAGGTCGATGGCTGCGTTGGCCGGGGCGAGCGAGACATCGGGCGGCCTTTCCGGGAGGTGGATCAGGAAGCGCGCTATCCGCTTGGCCGCCGCCTTCTCGGCAAGGTTCTCCGGCTCGTTGATGAGATTCCTGAAGTGATTCCAAAAGGGTTTCCATGCCTCGGGGCGGTGGTAGGCCTCTGCGACGGCGACACTGAGCGGGTCCCGCCAGCGGCGCACGAGGCGCCAGGTGTTCTCCTCGTCCCGCCGCTTGCGGCCGGGAGACGAGCTGACGTGGTGGAGGACCCTGCTGCGCAGGGCGACCACGTTCACGAGGCCGGCCTCCCTGGCGCGAAGGCAGAAGTCCACGTCCTCGCAGCCGTTCACATAGGATTCGTCGAATCCACGGAGCCTGCGCCAAGTGGCCGCGCGCACGAGGACGCATGCCCCCGTCACGGCGAAGCGTCTTCTGCGGGGCCGGAAGAGGACGGAGAGCGGGTGGGGCAGGCTGCGGTCGTGCTCGGGCTTGCCCTTTTCGTTCACGAATATCCCCGAGTGGTCGACTTCCCCCGTTACCGCGTTGATCTGGACATTGCCGACAAAGCCCGCCCGCGGCCCGAGAAGTCCCAGGGCCCAGAGCATCGGCGAAAGCCAGCCCCTCTTGAGCACCAGGTCGTTGTTGAGGAGAGCCAGTGTCCGGCCCCTCGCCACGGCGGCGCCGCGGTTTGTCGCCGCCCCGAAGCCCAGGTTGCGCTCGTTCAGGACGACGCGAAAGGGCTCGCCCAGGCCGACGATCCAGTCGCGCGTGCCGTCGGTGCTGCCGTCGTCGACCAGGATGACCTCGTAGCTCACGCCGCGCGGGATCGACTTGCGCAGGCTCGCGAGCATCGCCTGCGTGCGGGCAAGGCAGTTGAACAGCGGCGTGATGACGCTCAGGCGCGGCGTGCCGGAACTCCT
>CAZHPC010000070.1:0-16101 GCA_964534685.1 uncultured Opitutaceae bacterium | reverse complement strand
GATGAAGGGCAACATCAGGTCGATTCTCGAAAACATCTAGGCCGGCACCGGGCCTCCCGAGGTAAATCCTTGACTATGCGGGAGGAATCACGCCTTTAGACCGTTCAACTATAGGCCCAAATTGAACAACGTTTCACCCCAGTCCCCAGCGACGAGATCCCGCCGGAATCATGCCTGACAACGACGCGATTGAAGTTGAGGGCAAGGTCGTGGCGGTTCTCCCGGGCACGATGTTCAAGGTTGAGCTGCTCAAGAGCCCGGGCCACGTCGTACTGGCGCACATATCCGGGAAGCTGAGGAAGAATTTCATAAAGATCGCGGCGGGCGACACGGTGAAGATGGAGATGAGCCCGTACGACCTAGAGAAGGCCCGGATAACGTTCCGGATGAAGGAGCAGGGCGGAGCCCCGGCCCCGGCCCCGCGCCGCCGCTACTGAGGCGGGCCGGCCGGCCCCATGCAGGCAAGCGCATTTGCGTCCGACATCGACGCATACCTCGCGTATCTTGACCTGGAGCGCGGACTCTCTCGAAACACCCGGGAGGGCTACCAGCGCGACCTCGAGCAATGCGCCGCCTTCATCGCGCGCGAGGGCGCGGCCGACTGGCGCGGCGTCACCGCCGAGCAGGCGGGCGCCTGGATCCAGTCGCTGAGCCGCGGCGCGGCGTCCAGCCAGGCGCGAAAGCTGACCGCGCTCAGGATGTTTGCCAGGTTCATGGTCCGCGAGGGGTTGAGGCCCGACGACTTCACCGAGCTGCTGTCGGGACCCAGACTCGTGCGGCGGCTTCCCAACACGCTTTCGACCGAGGAGATCGGCCGCCTGCTTGCTTCCCCCTCAGGGGGAGACCCAGCGTCCCTTCGCGACCGCGCGCTCCTCGAATTCTTCTACTCGAGCGGGCTGCGGGTCTCGGAGCTCGCCGCGCTGACGCTCCAGCAGGTCGATCTCAAGAACGGGTTCGCGCGGGTCTTCGGCAAGGGGTCGAAGGAACGCGTCGTCCCCATGGGGGCCAGGGCCAGGGACGCCGTCGGCGCGTGGATCGACTCCGGGCGGCCCCATTTCGTGAAGGCGCGCACGCGCAGCGAGCTCTTCCTCAGCAGCCGCGGGACCTCGCTCTCGAGGGTGGCCCTGTGGGCGATCGTGAAGAAGCACGCGAAGCGCGCGGGGATAAGGAAGACGGTAAAGCCCCACCTCCTGCGCCATTCCTTTGCAACCCACCTGCTTTCGGGCGGGGCCGACCTCCGATCGATCCAGGAGATGCTGGGACACGCGAGCATCTCGACCACGCAGATCTACACGGCCGTCGGGGGACGGCGCCTGCAGGACGAGCACGCCCGGTATCACCCGCGCAACAAGGAAAAATGACACGGATAATGGGCCAAAAACCTTGACCGCTTGGGGATTCAAGGCGTGATCGTTTTCCTTTATCGGTCCGTGAAGATCAAAGTTTTTGTCACACCCAAGAGGAACGTCCTGGACCCCCAGGGAGTCGCCGTCGGCCATGCCCTGGGGAGCCTCGGACTCGGCGGGCTCAAGAGCACCAGGGTCGGCAAGGTGATCGAGCTCGAGGTCGAGGGGCCCGACACGCCGCAGTTCCGCTCGCAGCTCGACAAGCTCTGCCGCGATCTCCTGAGCAATCCGGTGATCGAGGACTACCACTACGAGATCGCGGACGGCTGAGCATGGCGCCATGAAAATCGCGGTGCTGCAGTTTCCCGGCTCCAATTGCGACCAGGATGCGTTCCAGCTCTTCGCCAGCGGCCTCGGGCTTCCGACGCGCTTCGTCTGGCATAAGGACACGGCGCTTGGCGAGACCGACCTCGTGGTGGTTCCGGGCGGCTTTGCCTACGGCGACTACCTCAGATGCGGCGCGATTGCGCGCTTCTCGCCGATCATGGGCGCCGTGCGCGAATACGCCGAGAAGGGCGGGCTCGTTCTCGGCATCTGCAACGGGTTCCAGATCCTGTGCGAGGCTGGCCTGCTGCCGGGCGCCCTCATCCGGAACAACTCGCTCGAGTACCGCTGCATGACGTGCGATCTCGTGGTCCAGGACGCCGGCTCGGCCTTCAACCCGCGCACGCTCGGCAAGCGGATCCGGCTGCCGATCGGGCACGGCGAGGGCAACTACCGGATCGACGGGGCCGGCAAGGCGAGCCTCGAGGCGAACCACCAGATCATTCTCCGGTACCTTGAGAACCCCAACGGCTCTCTGGACGGCATCGCGGGCGTCCGAAACGAGGAGGGCAACGTGTTCGGAATGATGCCCCATCCGGACCGCGCTTTCGAAAGGTTTCATCCAAGCACCGACGGGCTGGCCGTCGCGCGGGCGGTCCTGTCGGTCCGGTTCCCCGGGGTGATCCGCAAGACCGCATGAAGCGAGAAGCGCTTCCGCCCAACCCGGACCCGGTCCTCAATCAGCCCATCACGCCTGAGCTGGTCCGGAAGCACGGGCTGCTCCCGGAGGAGTACGAGCAGATCCGAGGTCACCTGGGAAGGGTCCCGACGCTCACGGAGCTCGGGATCTTCTCGGTCATGTGGTCGGAGCACTGCTCCTACAAGAACACGAGGCCCCTCCTGAAGGGGTTTCCAACCGAGAAGAGGGGCGCGACCGAGAACTTCGGGCGGGTGCTCGTGAAGGCGGGCGAGGAGAACGCGGGCATCATCGACGTGGGCGACGGCTGGGCGATCGCCTTCAAGATCGAGTCCCACAACCACCCGAGCGCCATCGAGCCGTTCGAGGGCGCCGCGACGGGCGTCGGCGGGATCATCCGGGACATCTTCACCATGGGCGCGCGGCCCGTCCTCCTCACGAACTCGCTCAGGTTCGGCGAGTTGGACACCCCCGTGACCAAGCGGCTCCTGAGGGGAGTCGTCGCTGGCATCGCGCACTACGGCAACTGCGTCGGCGTGCCCACCGTCGCCGGGGACGTCTACTTTGACCGCTCGTACGAGGGCAATCCCCTCGTGAACGCGCTCTGCCTCGGCACGCTGCGACACGACCAGATCCGCCGCGGGAAAGCCACGGGCCTCGGCAACCCGGTCTATTACGTGGGCGCCGCGACGGGGCGCGACGGCCTGGGCGGGGCCGCCTTTGCCTCCAAGGAGCTTAGCGCCGAGAGCTCGTCGGACAGGCCGGCCGTGCAGAAGGGCGACCCCTTCATGGAGAAGCTCCTGATCGAGGCCTGCCTCGAGATGATGGCCGTCCCCGGGCTGGTCGTCGGGATCCAGGACATGGGTGCGGCGGGTCTCACGTGCTCAACATGCGAGACCGCGAGCCGCGGGGGCGCCGGAATCGAGATCGAGCTCGACCGGGTGCCCCAGCGCGAGTCAGGCATGAATTCCTACGAGATCATGCTCTCCGAGTCGCAGGAGCGGATGCTGGTCATCGTCCAGAAGGGCCGCGAGCGGGAGATCGAGGAGGTATTCGCAAAGTGGGACCTCCATGCCTCCCACGTCGGAATGGTGACGGACAGCGGGCGCATGGTTGTCCGCCAGCACGGCATCGTGGTCGCCGACATTCCGGCCTCGGCGCTCACGGACAACGCCCCCGTGTACCAGCGTGAGGCGCGGCGGCCCGGGTACCTCGACGCGACGTCGAGCTGGACGCCGGAAGGCGACGGCCTCGCCGACTTGGACCTTGCCGGCGCGCAGGTTGCGCTTCCCAGGCTCCTCTCGCATCCCACCATCGCCTCGAAGAAGTGGATCACGCGCCAGTACGACCACATGGTGCAGCACGGGACAGTCGTCCTGCCGGGCAGCGATGCCGGCGTCGTGCGTCTGCGACTCGGCTCAAGCGAGAAGTTCATCGCGATCAGCAACGACTGCAACGGGAGGTACTGCTACCTGAACCCGCGCCGCGGCGCGCAGATCGCGATGGTCGAATGCCTGCGAAACCTGGTGTGCGCGGGCGCCACGCCGCTTGCGATGACGGACAACCTCAACTTCGGGAATCCGTACAAGCCCGAGAATTTCTACCAGCTGAAGGAATGCGTGGCGGGGCTCGCTGAGGCGTGCCGCTTCTTTGACGTGCCGGTCGTCGGGGGGAACGTTTCCCTCTACAACGAGTCGCCCGAGGGTGCGATCGACCCGACTCCCACCGTCTCCGTGGTGGGTTTCATCGAGAGCGAGTCGCACGTGACCCGCCAGTTCGCCCGGGAGGCGGGGGAGAGCATGATCCTTCTGGGCGGGGTCCCCGCCGAGCTTGGTGGCAGCCAGTTCCTCGGCCTCGTCCACGGCAAGAAGACGGGCGACGCGCCCAGGGTGGACCTGGCGGCGGAAAAGAGGCTGCAAGACTTCCTGCTCGGGCAGATCAAGGCGGGCTGCGTCCGCGCGGCGCACGACCTTAGCGAGGGCGGCCTGATGGTCTGCGTGGGCGAAATGCTCTTCGGCGCCGGCGGTCTTGGCGCCGCCCTGGACCTGACTTCCATTGAGGCGCCCCGCCTCGACGCGCTCCTGTTCGGCGAGAGCCAGGGCCGGGTCGTGATCACAGTTGAGCCCGCGGACGCGCCCGGCGTGGCCCGCGCGGCCGCGGAGGCCGGTGTCCCTGCCGACGCCATCGGATCCATCACGGCCGGGGGCACCCTTACCTTGAAGACCGCGCGGGGGCCGCTCGAGTGGTCCGTCGCCGTGTTGCGAATGGGCTGGGAATCGAGCATAGAGAATGCGATGAAGCGCCCGGGTATCGGCTGAAGTGCCATGAGCGATTTAATATCCCACGAGTGCGGGGTCGCCCTGGTGCGGCTTCTCAAGCCGCTCTCCTACTACCAGGAGAAGTACGGAACGCCGCTCTGGGGCTTCACGAAGCTCTTCCTCCTGATGGAGAAGCAGCACAACCGCGGGCAGGACGGCGCCGGGGTGGCCTGCGTGAAGCTAGACGTCGCCGCGGGGGAGCCGTTCATGTTCCGCGAGAGAAACGTCAAGTCCAACCCGCTCGACAGGATCTTCAAGAACCTGCTCGGCCAGTACAACGAGATGGTCTCATCGGGCGTGATCCACCCGGAGTTTCCGGAGACGGTCAAGAAGCACTTTGACTTCGGCGGCGAGCTCTTCTTGGGGCACCTGCGCTACGGCACCAGTGGCGGGTACAACCTGAGCGCGTGCCATCCGTACTTCAGGCGCAGTCCCTGGGCCACGCGCAACCTGGCGCTCTGCGGGAACTTCAACCTCACGAACACGGCGGAACTTAACCAGTCCCTGATCGGGATCGGGCAGCATCCCGTGTTCGCCACGGACACCCAGGCGGTACTGGAGAAGATCGGCTTCTTCCTGGATGAGGAGCACGAGGACATCTACCGGTACCTGAGGACCCGCGACATGAGCGGCGGCGAGCTCTCGCGCAGGATAAGCGAGGAGCTGGACCTCACCCGGGTGCTTTCGCGGGCCTCCCAGAACTGGGACGGGGGCTACGTCCTGTGCGGCCTTGTCGGCAACGGCGACGCGTTCGTCGCGCGCGACCCCTCGGGAATCCGGCCATGCCACTGGTTCCAGAACGACGAGGTCGTCGCGTTCGCCTCCGAGAGGGCCCCGCTCATGACCGTGTTCGACCTTGCGGCGTCTGAGGTGAAGGAGGTCCAGCCCGGGCATGCGGTCGTGATCAAGCGCCGCGGCACGATCTCGGAACAGTCCTTCACGCCGGCGCTCACCCGGGCCTCGTGCTCGTTTGAGCGCATCTATTTTTCTCGCGGCAACGACATCGACATCTACCGGGAGCGCCAGGCGCTCGGCGGCAAGCTGGCCCCGCAGGTGCTCAAGGCGATCGACCACAACTGGGCCGACACGGTCCTCAGCTTCATCCCCAACACGGCCGAGGTCGCCTACTACGGGCTCATGTCGGCGCTTCGGTCGATAAGGCGCGCCGAGGTGAAGGACGCGATCCTCAAGGCGAGCCGCGAGGGTGCCCTCACCGAGGCGCTCGTCGACGAGCTTGTCCTGAGGAACTGGCCGCACGGCGAGAAGGTGGTCAGCAAGGACATCAAGATCCGGACTTTCATCGGGCAGGAGTCCATGAGGAACCAGCTCGCGAGCCACGTGTACGACATCACGTACGGGTCCGTCCGCGCCGGAGTGGATAACCTGGTGTGCGTGGACGACTCGATCGTGCGTGGCACAACGCTCAGGCGTTCGATCCTCAGGATCCTCGCCCGGCTCAACCCGAGGAAGATCATCATCGTCTCCACCGCGCCGCAGATCCGCTATCCCGATTGCTACGGGATCGACATGTCGGAGATCGGCAAGTTCGTCGCGTTCGAGGCCGTCGTCGACCTGCTGAAGGGAAGCGGGCGCGCGGAGCTGCTTGCGGACGTGTACAGGGCGTGCCGCCAGGAGGTCGAGAAGAAGGGGGCGGTCAACCATGTGCGCAGGCTTTACGAGCCGTTCACAGCCGAGGAGATCTCGGCGCGTATCTCGAAGCTCGTGAGGCCCTCGAAGATAGAATGGCAGGGCGAGATCGAGATCATCTTCCAAACCATCGAGAACCTGCGCGCGGCGGTCCCCAACCACACTGGGGACTGGTACTTCTCGGGGCATTATCCGACGCCGGGCGGCTACCGCGTCGTGAACCAGGCCTACGTGAACTACTTCGAGAAATACGAGGGACGGTCGTACTGAAGGCGCCCATGTCGCTGTCCTACGAATCCTCCGGCGTACGGTACGGCCCGCTCGACGCGTTCAAGCGTGCCTGCCAGAAGGCGGCGTTGGGTACAACCGATCTGCTGGTCGGCCACGGATTTAAGGAGCCCGCGACGGTCCGCGGCGAAAGCGCTTACCTGATCGAGGCCGGGGACCAGTTCCTGGCGCACGTCGAGGAGGGGCTGGGGACGAAGAACCTCGTCGCGGATGCCGTGCAAGCAGAGAGCGGCAAATGCCATTACCGGGCGATCGGCATCGACACGGTGGCCACGATCGCGAACGACCTCATCACCTGCGGGGCGTTGCCGATCGCGGTCGCCATGCATGCTGCCGTGGGCAGCTCGGACTGGTTCTCCGACGAGAACAGGTCGCAGGAGCTCGTGAAGGGCTTTGCCGAGGGCTGCCGTGCGGCCGGGGCCGTGTGGGGCGGGGGAGAGACGCCCGCCCTGCGGGGCCTGATCGAGCCCGGGGCGATCGTCCTTGCCGGCTCCGCCATCGGCAGGATCTCGCCCAAGTCGCTGCGTATCGTGGGCGACGTTCGCGAAGGCGACGCGATCGTGTTCGTCGCCTCCTCTGGGGTTCAGACCAACGGGCTCACACTCTGCAGGAAGATAGCCGAGAGCCTGCCCCAGCGTTATGCGACGCGAATCGAGGGTGGCATGACGCTCGGCGAGGCGCTCCTCGCCCCGTCGACGATCTACGTCGCGTTCGTCAGGGAGTGTCAGCGCCGCGGAGTGCGGATCAACTACGCGGCTCACGTGACCGGCCACGGGTGGCGCAAGCTGATGAGGCTCGAGGAACCCTTTGTCTACGAGATCACGGAACCGCACCCGCAGCCGGCGATCTTCAGGTTCCTCATGGAGGCCGGTCCCGTCGCCCCGAGGGAGGCGTTCGCGACGTTCAACATGGGGATCGGGTTCGCGGTCTACGTGGCGCCCGGCGCCGCGGGCGCGGCGCTCGAGGCCGCCCGCTCCGCGGGCTATGACGCGTGGGTTGCGGGGAAGGTCCGCCGGGACGGCGGCCGGAAGGCTGTTTCGATCCCCTCGCTCGGCCTGGAATTCGAGGGCGACACGCTGCAGGTGAGGTGAGGGCACCGGGTTACGATGTGACGATGTAATGGCAAACGGGTGGCGGACCCGGAAATTCTCGGGCCTTTTGCGTTTTGGCGTTGCAAATGCTACCGTTTCCACGAGTCCGTGGGGCTGATTGTACCCAGGGTAATCCATCGTCTCATATGAAAAAGAACACCAAGTCAGAAAAGACGCCCGCCCCGGCGACCAAGCTCACTGCGCACGCCCCAGCGCGCAAATCCACCGTTGCGCCAAGAATCAAGAAGCCGGCCGCCTCGTTGTCGGTCGCGCCCGCGGTCGTCGCCAAGCCGAAAGGCCTCAAAGTTTCGATCACGGTCAAGGTTGACGTCGGTTTTGGCAACGCCCTCTACATCCGCGGCGACGGCGCAGGCCTGAGCTGGAACAAGGGAACGCTGCTCGACTGCGTCTCGAACGACACCTGGAGCATCGTCCTTCCGAGCGTGGGAAAGCCGCTCGCGTTCAAGCTCCTCCTCAACGACGAGGTCTGGAGCACGGGCGAGGACTACAACGCCGCACCCGGCGACACCGTCACGGTCACGCCCGCCTTCTGACGGGAGCCGGACTCCGGTCGGGATTCAGCTCGACGAGCCGCCGGCCCAACTGGCGGGCGGCCTCGTCGCGCTCGTCGAGGGCGTCATTTGCGA
Source organism: uncultured Opitutaceae bacterium (assembly GCA_964534685.1). Lineage (GTDB taxonomy): Bacteria > Verrucomicrobiota > Verrucomicrobiia > Opitutales > Opitutaceae > Palsa-1447. The sequence goes on along the minus strand of CAZHPC010000070.1, from coordinate 7,743 downwards.
CAACCTCGAAGCGCATGTGGACGCGCGAGAAGGGTCGCGGTATGTGGAACCCGTCCCAGCTCCCGACCCGCCACGACGACTCATAGTCCATTCCCGCGAGGACGACGCGGGTGCGGGCCCGCCGTGCGACAATGAGGGCCCCGGGCTTCATCTCATAGACCGGCCCCCTGGGACCGTCCGGCGTGATGCCCACGTCGAAGCCCGACCGAAGCACGTCGACGAGGGCGCTCGCGGCCTCGCGCCCGTCGCGGCTTGACGAGCCCCGAACGGCGCAAAGGCCCACGGCCGAGAAGAAGGCTGCGAGCCAGGATCCGTCGCGGCTTCCGCTTATGAGGCTGTAGAGGGGGCTGCCCTTGCGGAACCGGTGCACGACCTCGGCCGCCATGAAAAGGCGGTTGTGCCAAAGGACAAAGATCGTGGGTTCGCCGCGGAGCTCGACGATCCGGCGATCCTCCTCGGATATGCAGATCCGGATGGTCGTCCACCAGAGCCGGACGACCGCCGCGACGGGCCAGATGGCGATGCTCCGCCACAAGGGGACCCTGTGCACTTGCCTTTCGGAGGATGTGTTCAGCGCCGCTCTTGTCTCCCAAATGACGCATGCGTGTCGAGCCGCATTGACGGGAGGCGGATTTGCGGGCACCGAACCAGTCATGCTGGCCCCGTGCCCCCATCTTCCCCCGCCAAGGCCGGGCCTCGACTGGCGGACGCTCAATGCATTCGGGGCCGACGACCGCGGGGAGCGCTTCTACGACGCCTGCCTCGAATACGGGCACTCGCTTTGGCAGCGAAGGCACGCGGCGCGGGCGATTCTTTGCCTCGACCGGGCGATGGGGGCCGACCTGATAGGGGACGAGCCCATCCTTTTGGCATGGCCGATGCCCTATTCGGCCATGGCCTGGTTCATGAGACACACTCCCAGGGACGTCTTCATCGGCAATCCCCGGATCCACTTCCAGCACTATGCCGACCGCGTGAACGGGCCTCGGAGGGAGCTGCGCAGATGGAGGGCCTGGGCGTGCTGGTCGATCGCAAGAAGGGTGATGCCGGAGCTCCCCGGCGATCCGAGGCACGTGGTGGATGAGCCGTCCCTGAAGGAGATCGACGCAAAGCTGCACCGGCACGGAATAGCAGGGGAGGCCAAACTCTGGCACGAGGTCCTGTCCTCAGCGAAATAACGGGCGAGAATAGTGGCGTCCCCGGCGTGACTCGAACACGCGACCATCTGATTAGAAATCAGATGCTCTATCCAGCTGAGCTACGGGGACACTGCACCGCCTTTTGGCAGAAGCCTATTCCGGTTTCAATCCGTCATTCTCCCTGCGCAGGCGGGTCTGGAGGTACTTTAGGTTCACAACGGCTAGCGGAATGAACGCCGGCACAATGTTCCGTTCCTCCCAGAAGAGGCTGAAGGCCAGGTTGGAGCCCAGCGTTGCGACGGCGATGGTGATGCAGGTGGCCCTGAACGATCCGTCCATGAGTCTCCACCCGGCTACCGCGCCCGGAAGCAGCGCCCCCAGCGTGACGGCATACATCGGCCACCATTGGCGCCAGGCCACCAGGTTGTTGACCAGATCGTTAGAAGGGGTGCCGCTGATGGACGTAAACGCGATCGGAATTGGACCCTGGTTGACGTAGCGCCTGATGCCGAGGGCAATACCCGTCGCGGCGGCGAAGTAAGCGACCGCTAGGGCTGCGGACCTCAGACGCTCCTTTCCGTAGAAGGAGCGGCATATCGCCGCAGCGACGATGGATTCCTTTGCGAGAACACCGACGAACAGGCTGCATTGGAATCCAGCCTCCATCCTGGAGGCCAGGCAGAAGAGGCAGACCGCGAAGCTCAGGTGCGATGCCGGATCGGTGAACTGGCCGGCATACCGCAGAATCGTGACCGGATAGAGAAACGCGATAATGAGGACGGCTGCGATCGCGAAGGTGGGAGCCAGGTAGATCCGGCCGTACCGGTAGATCATCGTGAAAAGAAGACCGTTTGCCAAAAGCCTGTAGGCGATCCGCGCCACATCGAAGCTGCCGGAAAGCCATTGAAAGAATGAAATGATGCAGTCCGGCAGGAAGCGGTAGGAGTGCGGGGCGCTGCCACCGCCTTCCAGCCTCAGCACGGCTTTGTGCAAGTTGAGCTGCCAGGCCAGATTGTCATGGAAGGCGGGATCGTACCGTCCCAGGTCCACGATCCCGTGATGAAGGACCTCGCAGAAGCCCGCTGCGAAGAGGCTAAAGGCTAAGGCCCTGGCCTTGATGCGTGAGCTGTCAGGGCTGCCTGCCAGCGCGCACCAGCAGCCAATGGGTGTCAGGAGGAATAGCCCGAACGCTGCTGCGATCCTCTCATCGGGGCCCGCCAGAAGTGGGACTGCAAAGTACGACGGCCACCGCAGCTGCGCGAGGCAGACGCCGACCAAGGCCAAGGACAACGCATACCACCAGAGATACCGGCCGGGCGAATTCATCGCGAATAATGACAGCCAACGGCCTATGCCCTGCAACTCTGGGTTTGTCGGCGGCATGCCGGCGGCAAACGGCCATTCGCCCCGAGTTGAGGAGACGGCTCGGTTTGAGACGAAGATGGCCCGCTTCGGCTACACTTGGGACGCAATGCAAGCATCAAGGCTCGGGGACCGGAAGCGTCGTCGTCTTCTTTATCTTGGCGTTGGCGTCATGGATCGCGCGAACAGCCTCAATTGCCAAGACCTGCGATTTCTTCTCAAGGCGGGTAGGTGATGACGCGGCCGTCCTTCAGGTAAAGGCGCAGGGGATGCCCCTTCTTGAACAGGAGAGGGCGGTAGTCCTCGCCATGGACGGGCGTGATCGCCGAAATGGCGTTGCCGGGCCCTACAAGCTGCTCGAAGGTCGTCGTCGTCGTGTCGTGGAGGGTGTAGTACTGGTTGGCGGCATCGTTCAGCTGCCTCAGGTTCTCCATGATGCCGTCATCCGAGGAGACGGGCGTGTTCGAGACGGAGCGGCTACCGGGATACTTTCCCCCGGCGTTCGGGTCGCGGACAATCCGTCCGTCCGGCAGCCGGATTTGAAGGGGAAGGCCCTGCTCAAGCACGACCGACCGGTAGTCCTCGCCCATGACCGGTTTCATCTCGAATATCGCCTTTCCCGGTCCGACGAGGTCGTCGAGGGTCGCGGTCTTCACCCCCTTCAGCTCGTAGTAACGGTTCGCTGCCGCTTCGAGCGCGCGGAGATTGCCCACGATCGCGATCCTTTTCTCGACGTCGGGATACGGCGTATTGGAAACGTTCATTGACGTCCCGGCGCGCTGGGCTGATTCGCGCGCGTCGAAGGGGTAGGAGATGACCTGTCCGCCCGGCATGCGCACCCTGAGGGGCCTTCCCTTCGCAAAGACGACGGAGTGGTAGTCCTCGCCAGCCACCGGGACGAGCCCCTTCACCAGCTTGTCGGGCCCCACCAGGTTGTCGTAGGTCGCCGTGGTGAAGCCGGTTTCAAGGTAGTACTGGTCCGCGGCCGCCGACAACTGGCGCAGGTTGTTGAGGACCGCCATCGTCTGGGAATTTGCCCGAACCTTCTGGAAGGCGGGAATCGCCATGGCCGCCGCTAGGCCGATCGTGACCGGGTTGTAGATCGTGAAGAGCGCCAGGTCGGCCTTCAGGGAGGTGTTCCATGTCGAGCGGATCATGACACCGTCGGGCAGGTTGGTGCGCAGCGAAAGCAGCGGCAGATTCGCCGCCGGAATGCTCGCGGAGTAGGCGTCAAAAACCCTCTTCGCCACGGGTCCCGCGTTCGGGTTGATGGCCCCAAGGCCCTTTAGGCGCGCAAAGAAGCGGGGCGAAACCCAGGTGAGACCGTTGCCCTCGTTCCCAGCGGCCGCGAGCGCAGCCGTGAACGCGGGATCCGAGTCAAGCCCCTCGGTCCGCTGGAGGCACTCCCGGAGGAACGCCGGGGACGTTGCAGCGTAGAGGGCCTTTCCATCGACGGCCAGGACGAGCTGCAGGCCCTCCATCACGGGCTTGTTCCGGTAGGTATAGAGATGAAGCGTGCCTTCCTGGGTCGCCTCAAACAACTCCGGCTTTGCCCGAATCGCGCCCTCGAGCGCCGACCCGACGCCGTCGACCCGCACCATCGCGGAGAGCGCCGGTATTTTGATAGGGTTGGGGCCGGGGATCGTCATCGTCTTCTCGGGATCGAGCCGCATGACGACCGTTGCCCTCCCGTTCAGGCCCTCGATCAGGTCGAGCATTGAGTAATGCGACGCGACTCCGGCAGCCCCGACCTGCTTCTCCATGGCGGCCACGGCTTCCGGCCCGCTCACCTTTGCGACGACCGATTTCACGGTGTCATACACGGCGCTCAGGTTGAATTCATATTCGCCGAAAAAGTCCGTATCCTTGGGTGCGAGCCTCGTGCCGACGAAACGCCCGGGCTGGCCGCCGAACACGGCGAACAGGCCGTGTCGGCCGTCGGGGGTGTAGATGAACGCCCGGTTTCGGTAGTATCCGGCCTTCTCGCGCACCGAGCTCAGTCCGATCGCCTTGATGTCGGTCAGGCCCAATTCAGTGAAGAGCGCCTTGTAATCCTGCTTGGCCAACATGGCGGCCTGCGGCTGCGTGGCCGCGATCTGGCCTGCCATGAGCTGGACAGTCTGGGCCAGGGCGAGCGCGTCTCCGTCAACGTCGACGTACCCGTAGAGCGTTCCTCCAAGTTCGAGATGGCTGTTGACCGCGTCGAAGTGGCGGCTCCTTTCCGCCTCCTGGACAAGCTCGACTGAGGCCGGCTTTGCGGTCGGCGCCACTTCGGCTTTCTTGACGCAGCTCGACAGAGAGATCGCGGCCGCAGCGACGACGCGCCACCTTGTAGCTGGAGAATTCATTGCGCTTGAGGCATATCCGAGTTCGGCCGAGAGACGACCGAAAAACAGCGCATTGGAATTACCTCTTGACCGATCCTGATCTCCTCCGGAAAATGACCGTTCTTTCGGATTACGGGGTGGTAGCTCAGCTGGTTAGAGCGTCTGCCTGTCACGCAGAAGGTCGCGGGTTCGAGTCCCGTCCATCCCGCCAATTCTTATCGATCAATATTCAATTTGCGATCAGGTCACAAGCAGCAGAAAGAATCGGATCGGTCAGAACAGCGGCTCATTGTTCTTTGGGTCCATAATCAACTCCTTGAAGCGCGGCTCGTCTTGAAGTGGCCGCCATGAGGCTCGATTTTCATAGATGTTCATTCCCCAGGGCGCTACTGGCACATGAAGCAGACGTTCTATTTCTGCCAATGCCTGGTCTTTCTCTCCAATCCAGGCGAGCGCATGGGCGCGCGTAACTGAGTCATTCGGCCCATCTACAGCGTCGCGGGTTTCAGCCATGAGTTCGGCCGACCGTTGCGCAGAGCGCATTGCCTCGCCTTTGTCACCCAAGAGCGCATTCGCCAGGCTTAGATCCGCCCACAGCTCCGAGTTGCCGGGCTGGCGCGCAAGCTCGGCACTTAGGAGACCCTTAGCATCGGCGGCGCGGATTCGTGCTGCCGCCATGTCGCCGGATTCGGCAAGACTCTCCGCCGCGTTTACATCCTGGAACCAATGGGGAATGCCGAAGCTACTTTCGCAATAACGCTGTTCGCGGTCGAGCCGGATGAATTCGGCCCAGTTGCCGCACAATTGGGCGTTGAGGTTCTGAAAGTAGAAAAATTCACCGCGCTTTGATGGCTCTACCGTGCGATGCGCGAATGCCTGCATCTCGGTTGTGGATCCAAGTGCGAAGAACGCAGTATAGCTGAATAAAAATGCTGCTTCCAGCTCTTGAGGATGCGTCACCATGTACGCTTGGATTAAGGTCTGAGCTTGGCCGTAGCGCCGGACAGCAACCAGGGACCATGCAACTTCTCGAAAGTAGCTTTCATTGATGGGATCGAGTTTCAGTCCCTTGAGAAGATTTGGAATCGCGTCGCCCCAGCGGCCCTGGCGCCGCTGAATAAGCCCAAGAGAGAAATAAACCACAGGATCGTTTGGCCGCATTTGGGCGAGCCGCAGGTACTGCTCGGTTGCGCGGATATAGTCGCGATATCCATAATAATAATAGTCGCCTAGCCCCTCTATGACCGCCGGATCATCAGGAGCCAAACGCACGGCGACATCGATCGCGTCCTTCGCAGAATCGAGCTGGCGCTCGGATTGCTCGTTTTGGAAGTAGGCGTACGCTCGCCGCGATGCGAGATCGGCCCATGCCGGAGCAAACTTGGGATCCAGCCGGACTGCATCCTCGAGAAGAGGAATTTCGCCCTCCTTTTGAAGAAATTCATCTGAATAGTGGATTTGCCGAGCCTTGAGGTAGTCGTCGTAGGCCACCGAATTCTCGGTCGGGCGCCGCGCTAGGATGGCCTTCGTCTCAGGGGAAATCACCGATTGCAGGGCGTTAGCAATCGCCTCGGCGAGCTCGCCTTGGATCGCAAAAATATCGGTCACGTCTCGGTCGTACGCCTTGCCCCAGACATGCGCATCCGTGCGTGCGTCGATAAGCTGACCCGTGACGCGGACCTTATTGCCCTCGCGGCGCACGCTTCCCTCAAGCACGTAGGCCACGCCGAGTTCCTGCCCGATCGTCTTGATCGGCTTCGTGGTCCCGCGGTATTGCATGACCGAAGTGCGCGAGATGACGCGCAGGTCACGGATAAACGACAGGTTCGTCAGTATGTCCTCGTGGACACCGTCGGCAAAGAACGCGTTATCCTTGTCCTTGCTCATATTCTCGAACGGGAGGACCGCGATCGATTTGCTGTCCGCCACCTGGGCTTGCGCTTCAACTTGTGCGGCAATCTTCTTGGCTTGTGAATGGCGTAAGACAAGGAGCACAGCCGTCAACGCGATGATGACGACAGCCAAGAGCGAGACAACTGCCCACGGGCCATTTCGCGATGACCGTGCCACGTTGTCTGCTCGGGCCGGCGGTCGGATAACCACGACCTCGTCAGGCGCTGCCAAAATGCGTTTTATCTGTTCAACAAACTGCGTCGTCGGCAGAGCACCGAGAAGCCGCGTCCACTGCACGCGCATGAACTCCGTCGGGACGAGGGCGGCGCTCTCGGCTATTTCATCAACGGCCACGGGCGCGATGAACGGAACGCCCTCGGCCATCAAATGGGTACGCTCTGCCGCGAGCTTCCACTCCAAACGGAAATAGCCTTCACGGCGGCCCTGTGCGTGCTCCGACACGATCGGCACGAACAGGGCGCACTCTTTGATCTGTCTCCTGATCTTCGAGTCCCAGGCGTCTCCGCCGCGCAGTTCGGTTTGGTCAAACCAGACTTCGACGCCGTGGCTGCGCAGGTCTTCAGCAATGCGCTGCGCTGCCGCAGTATCTTCGCGGGCGTAGCTAAGGAAAACGGCCCTCTTCGGGGGCCCGGTCTGGGCGCTGTCTGGCATGGTACTCTACTTTGCCGGGTGACGGTTGACGAGCCATGGATTTCTGGCCAGATCAAAGCCTAACCTAGGCGCCGCCCGGTAGCCGTTCCACTAGGGCCAGCGCTTCCTTGAACCAGGTTGTGTTGAGCCCGAGATGGGCGCCATCTATTGGCATGATGTCGACCGTTAGGTGACCGAGCACCCAGCGGCATAGCGGCGCTCCTTCCTAAGACGCTAAGAATCGATCCAACGAGATGAAAACGATGAAAAAAGAGCCGCCGAAAAGCCGCTAAACGGGTGCCTTAATTAACGCCGCCTAGCACTACTCCGTTAAGTAATCAGGACGAGTCGAGGATAATTCCGGAGCGGGT
>CAZHPC010000069.1:0-16244 GCA_964534685.1 uncultured Opitutaceae bacterium | reverse complement strand
ACCACGGGCCCCTCCACGTCCAGACGCAATCTCGATTCTTCGGGCCGATTCTTGGGTCTGCAAAGCTTGGAAAAATGGCGCTGATCCAGCCTAAAAATTAATTGGTGCGAATGCCGGGAGTCGAACCCGGATCGACGGCTTCGGAGGCCGCTACACTATCCATTGTGCTACATTCGCAGAATCTCGCTCTGAGGGCCAAGCAAACCGCCCGCCAAACAAGAGGTCAAGCCGTAGCGAGAAATCGCCCGATCCGCTTCGCAACCCGTTCGCGGCCGAGCACCCGCAACAAGCCATAGAAGCTGGGCCCCACCGCGGTGCCCGACAGGGCGAGCCTCGCCGGGTGAATGTAGTCTCCCGTGCCCGCGCCGTGCTGGGCGGCGAGTCCCTGGATCAGTGCCTCAAGCGTGGTGTCGCTCGAGAAGTCCGCCTGTGCCAGGGCCGCAAGGAGTTCCCCGAGGCGGGCCTTTGGGTCTCCCTTCGAGAAGACCTTCTCCCTGGCCTTGGGATCGATCGCATACTCCTCGCTGAAGAAGTACCCGATGAATCCCGGCAGGTCCTCGATCGCGCGGACCTTGGGCTGGCAGAGCGCGATCACGTCCCGCAGGTAGGCATCTTCCGGCGCAGCGCCTGCGAAGAAATTGCGCGACGCGAGGAAATCCTTCGCGAAGACGAAGCATTTCTCCGGGTTCATCTCGTGCAGGTAGACCATGTTCATGTGCGCCAGCTTCTTCTCGTCGAAGCGGGCGTTGCTCTGGTTCACCCCGGGCAGGTCAAAGAGGCGCACAATCTCGTCCAGCGGCAGCTTCTCCCGGTCGTCCTTGGGCGACCAGCCAAGGAGGCAGAGGAAGTTGACGAGGGCCTCCGGAAGAAAGCCCCTCTTCTGGTACTCCTCGATGAGGGCCCCCTGGTCCCTCTTCGACATCTTGCCGGGCCCGTTCTGCTTAAGAATGAGGGGAATGTGCGCGTAGGTTGGCAGCGGCGCGCCGAACGCCTTGAAAAGCTCCGTGTGCTTGCTCGTGTTCGAAAGGTGGTCCTCGCCCCTGATCACGTGCGTCACCTTCATTGCGATGTCGTCGACGACGTTCACGAAGTGGAAGACCGGGTTGCCGTCTGAGCGCACGATGACGAAGTCCTTCTCCTCTGTGCGCTCCACCCTTCCGCGGATCGCGTCCTCGATCACCTGGGGTTCCCCAGAAATCTTGAAGAACAGGGCTCCGTCCTTCTCGTAGGTGCGGCCCGAGGCCTTCAGCTTATCGAGGTATTCCTTGTAGATCGGGGCGCGCTCGCTCTGGCGGTAGGGTCCGAGGGCCCCGCCCTTGCCGGGGCCCTCGTCCCAGTCGAGGCCCAGCCAGCGCAGACTGTCGTAGATCAGCCTCAGGAACTCGTCGCTGTTGCGCGTCTGGTCCGTGTCCTCGACCCTCAGGATGAAGATGCCCCCGGTGTGGCGCGCATAGAGCCAGTTGAACAGCGCGGTTCTCGCGCTTCCGATGTGGAAGAAGCCTGTCGGGCTGGGGGCGAAGCGGACTCGGACCTGTGGCATGGAGGGTGGCGTGGTTTGCGGCTTGTGATTCGGGCGAAGGACCAGCAAGAACCAACGCATGTCCGCTGTCAAAGCTGCTCCCTTTGATCCGGCCGCACTGGCGGCCCGTTTTGAAAGTGCCGGCGCCAAGGCCGGTTTCAGGACCGAGGTGTTCGGCAACGCCGGCGGATGTCCCCTGATCGCGCTAACAAAGCGCACCCCGGGACCGCGGCCGCGGATCTATCTCTCCGCGGGCAGCCACGGGGATGAGCCCGCCCCTCCCCTGGCCCTCCTCGCGCTCATTGAGTCGGGCGCCCTGGACACGAGGGCCGTGTGGTTCCTTTGCCCGATCCTGAACCCCGACGGCCTCTCGCGGGGGACCCGGGAGAACGCCGAGGGCCTGGACCTTAACAGGGACTACCGACACCTGGACTCCCCCGAGATCCGGGCGCACGTCGGCTGGCTCAAGCGCCAGCCCAACTTCGACCTGGCGATCTGCGTCCACGAGGACTGGGAATCCAAGGGGTTCTACCTCTATGAGCTGAACCCGGACAAGAGGCCGAGCCTGGCGGAGGCCATGACGGCGGCGGCGTCAAGGGTCTGCCCAATCGACACGAGCCCCGTAATTGAGGGACGGGAGGCGAAGGCGGGAATCATCCGTCCCCTCCTCGACCCACCGAGCCGCGAGAAGTGGCCCGAATCAATCTACCTCCAGGTGAACCACACGCGCCTCTCATACACGATCGAGACGCCGTCTTCCCTCCCGCTTGAGGCCCGGGTCGCGGCGCTGCGGGCGGTTCTCGGAAAGGCGATCGACCTGACGATCCGGGCCTGGCGTTAGCCGGGCGGAGGGATGGCCGCCCCAGCGCCCAGGGCGTGGAGCGCGCAGAAGTCCCTCATGTCCGCCGGCAGCGGCGCCTCGAAGACGTGGGGCTGGCCCGCGCCCCTCAGGTCTATCCTCGCGCAGTGGAGCGCCTGGCGCGGAAGAAGGAGGCGGCGGGCGAGCTCCGGGGTCCAGCCCCCGTCGACAAACTCAAGGTAGAGGCGGGCGTCGGGACCGTAGATCTTGTCGCCGACGACAGAGTGCCCGAGCCACTGGGCGTGGGCTCTTATCTGGTGTTTGCGGCCGGTCCCGGTCGTGACTCGAGCGAGCGTGAATCCCGCGCCGCGCGAGACGGGCTCAAACCGGGTGACCGACGGCTGGCCGTCCGCGCAGACGGCCGACTTCATGAAGACGGGGCTCGCCGTGTCGACGCCGAGCGGCTGGTCAACCGTGACCGGCTCGGCCAGCTCGCCCGTCAGGATCGTCAGGTAGGTCTTCCCGACGCGCCTGTCCTGCATCGCCGTCTGCAGGATGCTCGCCATACGGGGATCCTTCGCCAGCACGACGACCCCGCTTGTCTCGCGGTCGAGCCTGAAGACCAGGTGTGTCCGCTCGAGCTTGAAGTATTCCCTCGCGGCGCCGACGAGGCTCGACCAGGGGCCGTGCTTCGAGGGGTGGCACACGACGTCGCCCGGCTTGTTCAAGGCGAGGATCCTCTCGTCCTCGAAGATCACCCAAGAGCCGAGCTCCCCGGGAGCGATCATCCGCGCCGGCCCCTGGGCAAGGCGCCTCGGCCAGGCCGAAGCCCTCGGCCCCGCATGGCCCGGCTCGGTCACTTCTTCACCCGGTTCAGCCGCCAGCGCGCGAGCGCGATGCCGGCCATCCTGGAGACGAACGGCTTGGGGAACTTCGAGGAGACCGCCGTCTGCAGCTTGTTCTTCCAGCCACTGACCACCATCGACTTGCCGGCCGCGAGCGCCCTCAAGGCGGCCAGGACCACCCTCTCGCTCGTCTCACCGAACATGTTCGGCACGGACCCCTTCTCGAGGCCCGCGCGCATGAAGAAGTCCGTTGACGTGGGCCCGGGGCAGAGCGCCAGGGCACGCACCCCCGTTCCTCGGAGCTCCTCGTTCAGCGCCATGCTCCAGTGGAGCACGAACGCCTTCGTGGCGCCGTAGGCCGCAAGGTACGGGGTCGGCTGAAACGCCGCCGTCGACGCGACCGTGATGATGGCTCCCCCACGGGCTTTCAGGGTCGGAAGGAGGGCGCCGGTCAGGTGGAGCACCGCCCGCACGTTCAGGTCGACCATTTCAAGCTGCTGCTCCGTGGCAGGTTCGGGAAAATTTCCGTAGAGCCCGAAGCCGCTGTTGTTGACGAGGAGGATTCCCCCGGTCGGGGCGTCCACCGCCAGGAAATCCAGCACCGCCGCCAGGGCCTTCTCGACCTGCTCAGAATCCGAAAGATCGCACGGCACATGGCGCAATTTAAGCTTTGGAATGTTTATGTCGGGGGTTCGCCGAGATAGGTTGCAAAACGCCAAATCCGGGCGGAGCTTCCCGCAGAGCTCGATGAATGATTTTCCAATACCGGAAGATCCGCCGGTGACTATCACCGCTGAGAGGTTCTTAAGGGCGGATTCGGGCGATGGCATTGGAAACGGGCGGGTTTTTTTCGCGGCCGGTACTTGTTCCGACCGCACAGGGCACAACCAAAAACAAAGCCACAGACATGAACAGACAAAATCGTCAGGAACTGATCGTTTCGGGAATACACCTCGAACTCACTCCGTCGCTGAAATACTTTGTAAACGAGAAGTCCGATCGATTGTTCCGACACGAGGAGCGTATCCTGCGATTGCGTGTGGAGCTGGAGTGTGACCGAAAGGAGAAGTTCGGGACCCGGTTCAAGGCAAAGGGCCATGTGACGATCCACGGGCCGGCCCTGGACGCCAGCGTCGAGTCCGACGAGTGCCATAAGGCCGTGTCCCTCCTTATGGACAAGCTGGACCGGATGCTAAGCCGCCGGGCGCAGATGTTTAAGGTCAAGCGGCACTACCTGCACGGGACAGAGCTGGGCTCGCCCCTGCCGAAGGCGATCTACGGCTTCTAGGCGGCCTCACCACCTGACCTCGTCCGCCAGGCCGAGCTTCGCGACGAGCTCGGCCGGCGGGCCGTCGAAGCGCGCGAGCGGAACGTTGCCCACGTAGCCCAGGTCCTTCATCCCCGCGGGCGTCGTGTAGAAGCCCCCCATCGCGAGGTTCCTGAAGCGCCTGAAGAATCGCGACCCAAGGGCAAGCTCCGAGCCCTCGGCCGCCTCGCGGGACACCTCCTCGCAGAGCGCCAGGCGCTGGGCTTTGGTCGCGTCGGCAAAGCCGGAGCCGAAGCGCCTCCTCGACTCCGCCTCGAGCCATGAAAGCCCCTCCATGATCGGCTTCCTGTCCGCGGCCGTCATCGGGTACGGCGAGCTGATCCACTCGTCGATGAAATCCTGTACCCCGAGCGCCGACGCGCCCGGGCAGTCCCCCTCGGCCGGGATGACGACGTCGCACAGGGCCGCCGCCTCGCGGCGCTCGGCGTCCGTGAACGTGAGAGGCCAGTACTCGCCCGGCCTGTGGGGCTTCACGAGCTCCGGGTCCCTGCCGTAGCCGGGCTCGGGCACGCCTCCAGCGCCCGCGGACGGCGCGGTCGCGGAGGCGCCTAGGGAGAGGCGGTCGACCATGAGCGCGCCGGCGCCCGCGGCGAGCATCCACTTGATCGCAAGGCGCCTGTCGATTCGTGGGGGTAGCTCAGGGGTCATCGCTTTCAATCAGAGGTTGCCCCGGCGCATCTCGTCCAGGATTCGGTCGGCCGTGCGCCAGGCGAGCGCCATGATCGTCAGGGTCGGGTTCTTGTCGGCATTCGAGGCGAACACCCCGCCGTCGGCGATGAAGACGTTCTTCGCGTCCCAGGTCTGCGCCCAAGAGTTGGTGACCGAGCTCGCCGCGTCGGAGCCCATGACGGTTCCTCCCACCTCGTGGATCACGAAGCCTCCGTCCGTGATCGCCTTCTTCCCGTCGGGGTCGGGCCTCGTCTTGTTCGTCCCGCCCATGGCCTCGATCCAGTCGGCAAAAGTCCTCTGCATGTGCGCCACCTGGCGGACCTCGTGCTCGGACCATTTCCAGTGGAAGCGAAGGACCGGGACCCCCCACCTGTCGACGACCGTGGGGTCCAAGTCGCAGAACGAGTCCTCGTTCGGGATCATCTCCCCCCTTCCCGTGAAGAACACCTGGGAGCCGTAGTAGCGGCGGGCCTCCTCCTTCATCCTGAGCCCGAAGCTCGTGCGCCCACCCGTGTCGGGCACATAGGGGGCGTAGCTAGGCATCCCCTTGCCCGTCGCGAACTCCACATGGTAGCCGCGCGCGAACCCGAGCTTGCCTGCGTGCTGCTCCCTGTAGAGCCACCAGGGGGCGTAGACGTGCAGCCCGCCGGCGCCGTCCTCGTTGTGCGCCGGCAGGTTCTCAAGGAGCGGGATTTGCCCGCCCCAGCTGGCCCCGACCGTGTCCATGATGTACTTGCCGACCATGCCGCTCGAGTTGCCGATCCCGTTCGGGAACGGGCTGCTCCTCGAATTGAGCATGAGGCGCACGGTCTCGCAGGCGCTTGCGGCAAGGACGACCACGCGCGCCCTGGCGCGGTGCTCCTGGCCCGTCGCCTTGTCGATGTAGACGACCCCGGTCGCCTTGCCGGAGGGGCCGACCGCGACCTCGCGCACCATCCCGTTCACGAGGATGTCCAGGTTGCCGGTCGCCATCGCCGGAGGGATGTGCACCGTCGTCGACTGGTAGTTCGCGCGGATGGCGCAGCCGCGCCCGCAATGGGTGGCCCAGAAGCACGAGGCCCTGCCCTGCATGTCCTCGGCCAGGATGCGCTGGGCCCTGGCGTTTCCGGGGTGGAGCTTTGCGGGGATGGTCTTGTGGTCCAGGGGCCGCGTGAGGACCGCCCGTCGGATGGGGATCACGGGGATCCCGAGCCTTCGGCCGCGCTGGCGGGCCAGAAGCTCGCCAATCCTGGCCTTCGGCGGCGGCAGCAGGCACCCTTCCGGCGAATCGGGCGTGTTCTCGAGGCCGTCATTCGTGCCATACACGCCGATCAGCATCTCGACCTTGTCGTAATAGGGCGCGACATCCTCGTACGAGATCGGCCAGTCGAGCCCAAGCCCGTCCCGGCTCTTCGGCTTGAAGTCGTAGGGCCCATTGCGCAGGGCGTGCCTTCCCCAGTGGTTCGTCCGTCCGCCCAGCATCCTCGCCCGGTACCACTTGAACTGCCGGCCCTCCTCCGTGGAGGCGTTCGTGTAGGGCTCACCCGGTACGGTCCAGCCGCCGCCGACCGTCGAGTCAAAGAATCCGAACGGCTTGTCGGGGGTTGCAACACCGCGAAGCGGAGCCGTGTCGGGAGTCTGGAACATCGGCGTCTCGCTCCTCGGGTCGTAGTTTCGGCCCGCCTCGATCATGAGGACCCGCGCGCCATCCATCGTCAGCGTGTAGGCAGCCTGCCCCCCTGCCGCCCCGGATCCGACGACGATCACATCGTAGTCTTCCGCGGCCGATGAGGGGGTTACAAACGCCATGGGGTCTTCGTTGGAGGCAACATACGAAAAGGGGATTCCCGCCAATGTCCACACCCGGAGCCAGAAGTCCTAGGGAGTTGATTGCGCGCCGACTTGCGCCAATCTCCACAACCCGTGCGCTCCCTCCTGGCATTCATGGCCCTAGCCGTCCTGCCCCCAGCCTCCGGGCAGGTGCAGGCCATGGACCCGATCATCGTGAGCGCCACCCGGGCACCCGAGTCGCAGTCGCAGGTGCCGTTCACGGTGGAGGTCGTCCCACCTGACGCCTTTGCCGACGGCTCGTCGCTTACGGTGGACGGCGCGCTCCGCGGCCTCTCCGACTTCAGCCTCTTTCGCCGCAACGACAGCATGACGGCAAACCCGACGTCGCAGGGCGTCTCGCTTCGCGGCCTGGGCCCAAGCGGCGCCAGCCGCTCGCTCGTCCTCCTGGACGGCGTTCCGCTCAACGATCCCTTCGGGGGCTGGGTGCCATGGAGTTCGGTGCCCGTGGATTCGCTCGCGGGCGCGGAGGTCGTGCCCGGGGGCGGAGCCTCGGCCTGGGGAAACGAGGCCCTCGCGGGTGTGATCCAGCTCTTCTCGGCGCAGCCGCTCCCCGGGACGGGCACCCTTGTCGCTAATCTGGGCGACTTCGGCACGAGGAGCGCGGAATTCTCGGAGGCCGTGGCCGCGGGCTCGGGGACGCTCGAATTGCGCGGCCGGGCCTTCTCGGCCGACGGGGTCGTCCTCGTCGCCCCGGAGAACCGGGGCCCCGTGGACACCGACGCCGCAAGCCGCCACAACCTCGAGTCGGCCCGCTGGTCGGGCGACGTGGGAGGCGGCGTCATGGCGACGGTCACGCTCCGGCGCTTCGACGAGTGGCGCGACAACGGGACGCCCTATCAGCAAAACGGCCTCCGGCAGCTCGTCGGTTCCGTGGCCCTGTCCGGCCGTGCAAGCCCCGACGAGACCTGGTCCATGACCGCCTATCTCCAGGGGCAGAGCTCCTGGCAGACTTTCAGTTCGGTCAACGCCTCCCGCACGTCCGAGACCCCGGCGAGCGACCAGTTCGACGTGCCCGCGACCGCGGCCGGCTTCGCCGGCTCGTCAACATGGCAGGATTCAACCGGCGCCTCGACAACCGTGGGCGCCGATGTCCGGGACGTCCGCGGGGAGACGCGGGAGGATTTTCTTTACTCAGGGGGGTCCTACACCGAGCAGCGCTTCGCCGGCGGACGCCAGACCTTTGCCGGCCTCTTCGTCGGGAGAAGCCAGCCCCTTGGGGCGGGCGTCCACGCGACGGCGGGCGTGCGCCTCGACCGGTGGGAGGACAGCGACGGGCATCTGCGAAACACCTCCATCGCAACCGGAGCCCTTCTCCTGGAGAACGCCTACCCCACGAAGACGGGCACGGAAATCAGCCCAGGAGCCGGGATAGCGTGGCAGGCGACGCGTGAGCTTGAGATCCACGTCGCCGGCCAGCGGGCCTTCAGGCAGCCGACACTGAACGAGCTCTACCGGCCCTTCCGCCAGGGTACGACGACCACGCTCTCAAACGCCGCACTCTCGACGGAGCACGCGGACTCGGGCGAGTTCGGCGCCACGTGGAAGCACGAAGGGCTGAGCGTCACGGCGACCGCCTTCGCGGCGCGCCTTGATGACGCCGTCGCCAATGTCACCCTTGCGCAGGGACCCGGCAGCTTTCCTCTGTTCGGCACGCTCGCCGCGGGTGCGGTCGGCCAGGAAAGGCTCAACCTGGGCCGCGTCGACACCCAGGGCCTCGAACTTGGCGCCGATTGGAAGCTCTCCGACACGCTTAGCCTCAACCTCTCGGCTATCGACGAGGAGGCCACGGTTGGGTCGGCTTCGGTGGCCCCGGGCCTCGTCGGGAAGGCCCTTCCCGAGGTGCCCCGATACAACGCCTCCGTCGGCCTTACGTGGCACCCCGGCCGCCGGCTCTTCCTCGAGGGCCGCATCCGCCGGAGCGGGTCGCAGTTCGACGACGACCAGAACCTGCTGCCCCTCGCCCCGGCCACCGTCGCTGACGCATCCCTTCGGTTCGGCCTTTCGGCCCGCGCCGAGCTTTTCGCCAGTGTGGAAAACCTCGGGAACTCCAGGGTCGAGACCGCGCACAGCGCCCTCGGCGTCTACAACCTGGCCCCCCCGAGGATCGCGAGCGCAGGCGCGCGACTCATCTGGTGATCCCATTGGCCCTCTTTCCTTGATTGTGTTTTGAGGGATGGGATCGATTTCTTAATGTAATCTTAACGGTTTGGGCCGGGCTATTGACTGAGGGATTTGCGCCGCGGATGCTATTTTCGCCGGCGTGAAAACAAATCAGATTCTTACCGGTTCGGGTGCGGTGCATCCGAAGTTCAGGAACGTGGAGGGCCTCCTGTGAGCGACACGGCCTTCATCCTCCTCTCGGTCGGCTTCTTCGTCCTCGCAGCAGCCTTCGCATATTTCTGCGAGAAGGTGCGCTGACACCGGGCGCCACCACCGCTCAAACCCGCCATAAACACCATGGAAACCGCAATCTTTGGCATCATAGCCGTCGCCCTCCTCATCTACCTCGTTGTCGCCGTCCTTAGGCCCGAGTGGTTCTGAGCCGTCACCCGCAATGAACAATCCCAACTCATGGTTCCAGCTCGCCCTCTACGTGGGGGCGCTGCTCCTCATCACGAAGCCCCTCGGGCTCTACCTGGTCCGGGTGCTCGACGTACGCGGCTCGACGTGGCTCGACCGAATCGTGAAGCCCGTCGAGCGGGTCACGTACCGGATCTGCGGAATCGACCCCTTGCAGGAGCAGGGATGGATCGCCTATGCGCTCTCGCTCCTGGCCTTCAGCCTGGTCGGGATGCTCGGCACCTACTTCATCCTGCGCTTCCAGGACCACCTTCCGCTCAATCCGCAGGCGCTTCCGGGCCTCGCGCCGCACCTCGCGTTCAACACCGCGGCGAGCTTCACGACAAACACCAACTGGCAGAGCTACAGCGGCGAGTCGACGATGTCCTACTTCTCGCAGATGGTGGCGCTCGCGATCCACAACTTCACCTCGGCCGCGTCCGGCATAGCCATCGCCGCGGCCCTCGTCCGGGGAATCGCCCGCCAGTCGGCGAAGACGATCGGCAACTTCTGGGTCGATATCGTGCGCACCACTTACTATCTGCTGGTCCCGATCTGCCTGGTCTACTCCCTCTGCCTCGTCTCGCAGGGCATGATCCAGAACTTCAGGCCCTACACGGTCGCCAAGACCTACGAGCCCTACACGATCCAGGTGCCGAAGACCGACGCGGCCGGCAAGCCCATCCTGGCCGCCGACGGGAAGACGCCCGTCATGGTCGACCAGTCCGTCGACACGCAGACAATCGTCCAGGGCCCGATGGCCTCCCAGATGGCGATCAAGATGCTGGGGACCAACGGCGGCGGCTACACGAACGCCAATGCCGCCCATCCCTTCGAGAACCCGACCCCGCTCTCCAACTTCCTGCAGATCCTCTCCATCTTCGCGATCCCGAGCGCCCTCACCTACTACCTGGGCCGGATGGTCAAGAACCAGAGGCACGGCTGGGCCGTCTGGGGCGCGATGTTCGCCATGTTCGTCGCCGGCGTCCTCGTGTGCTGGAGGGCCGAGTCCTACGGAAACCCGATCCACCAGAAACTGGGGGTCGCGGCGGCGGACGGGAACATGGAGGGCAAGGAGGTGCGTTTCGGCATCTTCAATTCCGCCCTCTTTGCGACGATCACGACGGATGCCTCGTGCGGTGCCGTGAACGCGATGCACGACTCGTTCACGCCGCTCGGCGGCTTGGTCCCCCTCTTCAATATTGAGACGGGCGAGGTGATCTTCGGCGGCGTGGGCGCCGGCCTCTACGGCATGCTGATCTTCGTCGTCCTGGCGGTCTTCATCGCCGGGCTCATGGTCGGGCGCACGCCCGAGTACCTGGGCAAGAAGATCGAGGCCTATGACGTGAAGCTCGTCATGCTGGTCCTCATGGTGCTCTCGGCGACAATCCTCGGCTTCACGGCCTGGGCAAGCGTCAGCGACTGGGGCCAGGCAGGCCTCAACAACGCGGGTCCGCACGGCTTTAGCGAAATCCTCTACGCCTACAGCTCGAGCGTCGGCAACAACGGGAGCGCCTTTGCCGGCCTCACGGCCGCGCCGGCCGACGGCAACCCGCACTGGGACGCGACGCTTGGGATCGCGATGCTCTTCGGCCGGTTCCTCATGATCGTCCCCATCCTCGCGCTCGCAGGCAACCTCGCCTCCAAGAAGCTCATTCCGGCAAGCTCCGGAACCTTCAGGACCGAGGGAGTGACCTTCGTGGTCCTGCTCATCGGAACGGTGCTCCTCGTCGGGGCGCTCACGTTCCTGCCCGCGCTGGCCGTGGGCCCCATCGTCGAGCACTACCTCATGGGCGCCGGAACCCTCTTCTGAAAGCCCTTTCACGCCCTCCAAAAACCTTAATGCGCCCATGAGCACCAAGACCATTTCACTCTTTGACCGCGAGATCATGCAGAAGGCTGTCGTGGACTCGTTCGTGAAGTTAAACCCGAGACAGCAGCTGAAGAACCCGGTGATGTTCGTGACCCTGGTCGGCGCCGTCCTCACCTTCCAGCAGCTTTTCACCTCCAAGGAGCCGTTCAGCTACGTGCTTCAGATCGCCCTCTGGCTCCTCTTCACGGTCGTCTTCGCGAACTTCGCCGAGGCCGTCGCCGAGGGCCGCGGCAAGGCCCAGGCCCGCGCCCTGCGTGCATCGAGGAAGCAGCTGGTTGCCAAGCGCCGCACGAAGGACGGGAAGACCGAGTCCATCGACGCCTCGCAGCTTCGCAGGGGCGACCTCGTGGTCGTCGTCGCGGGCGAGCTCATCCCCGGGGACGGCGAGGTGGTCGAGGGCGCGGCCTCCGTCGACGAGTCCGCCATAACGGGCGAGTCGGCACCGGTCATCAGGGAGGCCGGCGGCGACCGCAGCGCCGTCACCGGCGGCACGGGCGTCCTCTCGGACAGCCTCCTCATCAGGATCACCGCGAACCCGGGCGAGGGGTTCCTCGACCACATGATAAGCCTCGTCGAGGGCGCCACGCGCCAAAAGACCCCGAACGAGATCGCGCTCACGATTCTCCTTTCGGCCCTCACCTTCATCTTCCTGCTGGTCATCATCGCGCTGAAACCCTTCGGGATCTACTCCAACGTCGCCTTCACGATCACGGCGCTCATTGCGCTGCTGGTCTGCCTCATACCGACCACCATCGGAGGCCTTCTTTCCGCGATAGGCATCGCCGGCATGGACCGGCTCCTCCAGCGGAACGTGCTCGCCATGAGCGGGCGCGCCGTGGAGGCCGCGGGCGACATCGATGTCCTCCTCCTCGACAAGACGGGCACGATCACCCTCGGAAACCGCATGGCCTCCGAGTTCATACCGGCGCCGGGCGTGACGCCCGAGCGCCTGGCCGACGCCGCCCAGCTTGCGTCCCTTGCGGACGAGACCCCCGAGGGCCGAAGCATCGTCGTCCTAGCAAAGGAGAGGTTCAACCTCAGGGGACGCGACCTCTCGTCCACGCACGCGACCTTTGTCCCCTTCACCGCCCAGACCCGCATGAGCGGAGTCGACTTGGCCGCCGCCGAAGGCTCGCCCGCGCGCTCAATCCGAAAGGGCGCGGCCTCCAATGTGAAGTCCTGGGTCGAGTCGCAGGGCGGCTCCTACCCGGCGCAGGTCACGTCCGCGGTCGATGATATCTCCAGGAAGGGCGGAACGCCGCTTGTGGTCGCCGAGGGCCGCGAGACCCTCGGGGTCATCTTCTTGAAGGACGTGGTCAAGGGCGGGATAAAGGAGCGCTTCGCGCAGCTCAGGGCCATGGGCATCCGCACTGTCATGATCACGGGCGACAATCCGCTGACGGCGGCGGCCATCGCCGCCGAGGCCGGTGTGGACGACTTCCTCGCCCAGGCAACGCCCGAGATGAAGCTCGCCCGCATCCGCGAGGAGCAGGCCGCCGGCCACCTGGTCGCCATGACAGGCGACGGCACGAATGACGCGCCTGCGCTCGCCCAGGCCGACGTCGGCGTCGCCATGAACACCGGCACCCAGGCCGCCAAGGAAGCAGGCAACATGGTCGACCTGGACTCCAACCCGACGAAGCTCCTGGATATTGTCGAGATCGGGAAGCAGCTCCTCATCACCCGGGGGGCCCTCACGACCTTCAGCATCGCCAACGACGTCGCCAAGTACTTCGCGATCATCCCGGCGATGCTGGTCGGGGTCTTCCCGGCGATCGCCCCCTTGAACGTGATGCACCTCGCGTCGCCGCTCAGCGCGATCCTGAGCGCCGTCATCTTCAACGCCCTCATCATCGTCGCGCTGATCCCGCTGGCACTTAAGGGCGTGGCCTACCGGCCGATCGGCGCCGCGGCCATGCTCCGGCGAAACCTCTTCCTCTACGGCTTCGGCGGCATCGTGATCCCGTTCGTCGGCATCAAGCTGATCGACGTCATCGTGCACGCCATCCACCTCGCCTGAATCCCATGAAAACTCTCCTCATCGAACTCAAGACCTCGCTCCTCCTGACGCTCGTTTTCGCGGTTCTCCTCTGCGGGGTATACCCGTTTGTGGTCTGGGCCGGCGCCCAGGCCTTCTTCCCCGCAAAGGCGAACGGGAGCCTCATTGTCGACAACGACGGTGCCATCCGGGGCTCGGCGCTCCTCGCGCAGAACTTTTCAAGCGACAAGTACTTCCAGCCGAGGGCCTCGGCGGCGGGCACGGGCTATGACGCGACGAGTTCCGGAGGCACGAACTTGGGCCCCACAAGCCAGAAGCTGAACGACGCCGTCAAGGCCGCGGTCGGCGCCTACAGGACGGCCAACGGCCTCGCCGCCGATGCGCAGGTCCCGGCCGATGCCGTCACGTCGTCCGCGAGCGGGCTGGATCCCCACATAAGCCTCGCCAACGCGCAGATCCAGGCAGCACGGGTCGCGAAGGCCCGCGGCCTGCCGACCGACAAGGTGACGGCGCTTGTGGCCGCAAACACTGACGGACGGGACCTGGGTGTTCTGGGCGAGCCCGGGGTCAATGTCCTTCGGCTCAACGTGGCGCTCGACGGCCTCGCCGTCCCGCCACCCGCAGCCGGAAAGTGATCCCATGCGACAGGCCGCCGATCCAAGGCGCAGCCGTTCATGGGCCTACGCGCTCGTGGCGCTCGCGGCCTTCTTAGTAGGGCTTGCAGTGGGCCAGCTGGGCGCGGTCCGCGGGCCGGGGGTTTCGCGTGCGGACTGGCCCCCGCCCTCTCCGCCTCACCCGCGTTCACTGAACCCCTGAGCGCGCACCCCCGCGCGCCAGGTGGCTTGCGCCCTTCCGCCACGTCCCCATAATCGCCAAGGCCCATGCCTGACCAACGTCCCGACCCCGACGCGCTGCTGGCCTCGCTCCACCGGGAGGAGGAGCGCGCCCGCCGCGGCAAGCTGAAGGTCTTCTTCGGCATGTGCCCGGGGGTCGGAAAGACGTTTGCGATGCTCCGCGCGGCACAGCAGGAGCTCCACGACGGGGTGGACGTCGTTGTCGGCATCGTCGAGACCCACGGTCGCGCGGAGACCGAGGCGCTCCTTGTCGGGCTGCCCGTCATCGCCCGCAAGAAAGTCGAGTACAAGAACATCCAGATCACCGAGATGGACCTCGAGGCGATCCTCGCGAGGAAGCCCCGGCTGGTCCTCGTGGACGAGTTCGCCCACACGAACGCCCCGGGCTCACGCCACCCGAAGCGCTACCAGGACGTGGTCGAGCTCCTCGATGCCGGGATCGACGTCTACACGACCCTCAACGTCCAGCACATCGAGAGCCGGGCGGACGCGGTCCGCCAGATAACCGGGGCGACCGTCCACGAGACCGTGCCGGATTCGGTCTTCGGCCTGGCGGACCAGATCGAGCTCGTCGACATCACGCCCGAGGCTCTCCGGGAGCGCCTGAGCGAGGGAAAAGTCTACATCGAGGGCCGCGCCGCCGTGGCGGCCGAGAACTTCTTCAAGGACACCCACCTGACGGCGCTGCGCGAGCTCGCGCTTCGTTTCGTCGCCGAACACGTCGACAAGCGCCTTCGAGAGCTGCGTTCCGTCGGGACCTTCAAGACCGTCTGGCGCTCCGGCGAGAGGCTCCTCGTGGCCGTGGGCCCCAGCCCCTCCTCAACCCAGCTTGTGCGCTGGACGAGGCGGATGGCCGCCTCCCAGGGCGCCTCCTGGATCGCGGTGTGCGTCGAGACCTCGACCCCCCTAGACGCCGAGGCCCAGCGGCGCCTCGAGAAGAACCTCACGCTCGCCCGCGAGCTGGGGGCCGAGGTCGTCGTGACCCACGACAACGACGTCGCCCAGGCCCTTGTGCGGGTCGCCCTCCAGAACAACGCAACGCAGATCGTGGTGGGCAAATCCCGCAACCCGTGGTGGATCGACCGCATCCGCGGCGGGAACCTCGTGGACAAGCTCCTGCGCATAGCAGGGACGATCGACATCTACGTGGTGCCGGCGGAGCGCGCAGCGGAGAAACCCACGGCCTTTCTTGACTGGCGGCCGGCCCAGGTCTCCCCCGCCCGGGAATACGCTGAGGTGTTCGGGGTCCTGGCGGCACTCACGGCGGCAGGCTGGTTCATCGTTCCGCACTCGGGCTACCTCTCGGTCGGTCTCTTCTACATGCTCGCGGTTATCATCCTGAGCCTGCGCGTCGGCCCGGGCCCGGTCTTCGTCGCCGGGGTCGTGAGCGCCCTCACATGGAACTTCCTCTTCATCCCCCCCGTATTCACGTTCTACATCGGGCGGTTCGAGGACGGGCTCCTGTTTGCAACCTACTTCGTTGTGGCGCTCATCTCGGGCCAGCTTACGGCTCGCGTCCGCGCCCAAGAGCGAAACGAGCGCATGAGGGAGGACCGCGCGACGGCGCTCTTCCACCTGACCCAGGCGCTGAGCGCCGCACGCACCCTGGACGACGCCGTGTTCTCGGCGCTCCGCCAGGCGGACGCCCACTTCGGGGCGAAGACCGCCCTGCTTCTCGACGACGGGAACGGGTCCTCGCTCATGCCGCATTTTGCGGGCTCCTTCGTCATCTCGGACAAGGAGCGGGCCGTGGCCGACTGGGCATGGCGCAACAAGAAGAAGGCAGGCCGCTTCACCGACACCCTCCCCTCATCCGAGGGCTTCCACGTTCCGCTGGTCCGGGAGGACACGGCGGTCGGCGTTCTCATCCTCAAGCTCCCGCCGGGTTCGACGCTGACCCTTGCGCAGCGCGACCTGGCAGAGAGCTTCGCCGCCCAGCTGGCCCAGCTTGTCGAGCGCGAGCAGCTGCG
>CAZHPC010000068.1:0-16249 GCA_964534685.1 uncultured Opitutaceae bacterium | reverse complement strand
CCACCTACGTCCAAGGCCTGGAACTGCTTCTCGCGAGCGGACCCGACCGAGCGATGAACCAGCTCAACCGAAGAGACATCCCATGAGTAACCCGACCAAACGCAACTACCGCGCAACCTTCATCCTAGACAACCGCGGAAAACAGGAGACCGTCGAGCAGATCGTTGACGGAGTGAAAAAGGAGATTGCGGCCGTCCACGGGGACGTGACCTCAGTGGAGAACATTGGAAAGAAGGACTTTGCCCGCGTCACCGACCGCAAGTTCACGGGCGCGTCCTACGTCCACGTCAATTTCAGCTCCCCGCCGCAGGGACCCGCCCAGCTGCGCGAGCGCCTCAGGCTCAACAACAGCGTCTACCGCACGTTCGTTCAGGAGGTCTGATTCCCATGGCCAACTTCAACAAAGTCTACCTGATGGGAAACCTGACGCGCGATCCCGAGATGCGCGTCACGCCGAAGGGGACAGCCATCTGTCAGTTCGGACTGGCCATCAGCCGGTCGTGGAAGGACGAGAGCGGCCAGACAAGGGAGGAGACGGCCTTCGTCGACGTCGAGGCCTGGGGCAAGCAGGGGGAGGTCATCTCAAAGTACTGCGTCAAGGGCCGGCCGCTCTTCATCGAGGGCCGCCTCAAGTTCGACCAGTGGGAGGACAAGACCTCCGGGCAGAAGCGCAGCAAGCTGAAGGTGGTGCTCGAGAACTTCCAGTTTATCGGCGGCCGCGGCGACGGAGCCCAGGCTGGCGGTGCAGCGGGTGCGGGCGGTGATGTCGCCGAGCCCTCGTCCGGCGATGCAGCGCCCCGTGGTCCAACCAAGGGACCCGCCCCTTCGAAGGAAACGGTGGATGAGGACGTCCCGTTTTAATATAGCGTGTATTAGAGTTGTAAAGATGACGTTAGGAAGACGCATACCGATTTGATGCATTGGCCGGCTCCGAGGACAGAAGCCATAAGGCTTGCCGCAGGAGCCGGCTCCAAACGAATGATGCCCTAACGGATTCGGTGGGCCTAGGGCCCTCGAGCCAAGACCCTGCTCGGAATTGCCGCTTGCGAGGAGGACCGAATCGGATGGAACTCAATTCTTCCGTTGAAAACCCGCTCCTTGTTTCGCCTCTTTACCTCGGGGTGCCTAGCGTTGCTTGCTCTTGCTGCCTCCGTTGAGGCCAAAGCCAACAGCACGGCTGACAAGGTGCAGCCCCGCGTCCCCGATGTCCTGACGCCGCTGCCGCCCGGAGCGGTGCATTTAGGCGGCCACCTCGGCGAGCAGATCGATCTCTGCCTGCGCGCCCGAATCGCCGCGCAGGATGCCGACGAACTCATCGCGCCTTTTCGGGAACGCCGCGACCAGATGGAGTGGCGCAGCGAGTTTTGGGGCAAATGGATCACGTCTGCAATCGACGCTTGGCGCTACTCAGGCAATCCTGGCCTCTGTGCCATTGACGAACGCGCCGTCGCAGATCTCATCGGGACCCAGACTCCCGACGGTTATATCGGAGCATACCCCGATGGCGGGCACCTTCAGCGCTGGGATGTTTGGGGCCGTAAGTATGTCCTACTTGGCCTACTAGCTTGGCACGAGGCGACCGGAGACGCCGGCGCGCTCAACGCCGCACGGCGCGAGGCGGATTTCCTTATCGGCGAGATCGGGCCGGGAAGGGCCAAACCATTCACTAATGACATGTGGAATGGAATGGCGACGAGTTCGGTCCTTGAGCCGATGATCCTCCTTTATCGCCGCACCGGAGACGCGCGTTACCTTGAATTCGCCAATTATCTCGTCGGCGCTTGGCCGACCCCGGACGGTCCCGACCTTCTGCGCAAGGCGCGCGCTAACATACCGGTCTTCCAGATGTTTCCGGGGCCGGCCAGCGTGGTGAAGGAATATTCCGACGGAGGCCACTCGAAGGCTTACGAAATGATGTCCTGCTTCGAAGGGCTCGCCGAACTCTACCGCTCGACTGGGAATCAGGACTACTACGACGCCATTACCAAGGTCTTTGCGAACATCCGCGATAATGAGATCACCGTGATCGGATCGGGCTCCGATTGGGAGCGGTGGCACAACGGCCATACGCGTCAGACCGAGCCATGGGTCAAGGGAATGGAGACGTGCGTCACCGTCACATGGATGAAACTCGCAGGCCAGATGCTCCGTCTCACCGGCGATCCAGCCTATGCCGATGAAATCGAGCGCTCTACATACAACGCGCTGCTCGGCGCGCAGGCCCCAGACGGTGCCTGGTGGTGCAGTCATTCCCCGCTTGCGGGGACGAAGGAACGCGCACCCGAGCAATGCGGCCTCCACCAGAACTGCTGCGTCGCCAACGGGCCGCGTGGTCTGATGCTAATCCCGCAGTTGGCGGTGATGAAGGGCGCCGCCGGTCCGGTCGTGAATTACTACGGAGAGATGAAGGCCCTTGTTGCGCTGCCGAAAGGCGGCAATGTCGATCTTGAGCAGGTCTCGGACTATCCTCTCGGTGACACGACCCGTATGAAGATTGGCCTGAACGAACCTAGGAAGTTTGTCCTTCGGCTTCGGATTCCTGCATGGAGCGAAAGAAACACCCTCACAATAAACGGTACCTCGCAACCCGCCCCAATTCCGGGTACCTACGCCTCGATCGATCGCCTGTGGCGTGACGGCGATATGGTGCTGTTGCGGCTCGATCTGCGGGCCCGTGCGATTCGGGCACCGGGCCATCCAGAATTCGCGGCCATTGTCCGGGGACCGCTTGTTCTCGCTCGGGACTCCCGTCTTGAACATGGATCCGACCTCAACGCTCCCGTTGCCCTTGAATCCAATGGCGACGGCTGCATTGACGTTGGGCTCGTTGAGAGCCCGACGAGCAAGGGCATCTGGCAGATCTTCGACCTCCTGATGGGAAAGAGGGTCGCTCCGCTGCGTCTCTGTGATTTTGCGTCGGCCGGCAATACTTGGGACGCGACTTCCGCATATCGAATCTGGATGCCACTTGCTGACGTTAAGCCACCCGTCGAGCAACGTCCCTGACGTTCTTGCCGCCGTCAATAGACCCGGTCCAACGAGGAGTTTTTTCCGAGCAAACTGACCTTCTGATTTGAAATCGAGACGATTTCAGGTGGTGAGCCGGTGCGCGTGGTGCCTGTAAGGTTCTAACTCGGCTTCTGGAGGGCATCGCATGTCCACCGAGGTCTGTTCTGAGCCCCGCAGCGTGAATCTTCACGTTTCGAATGTTTACAAACTCAGCCGTAAAGGAGTCACAAATGGACGGAAGAAAACAGGTATCACGCGATCTTTACACGTAGCACGCAATATAGCCGTTCTAGCATCCGCTATCCTAAAGGGTAAAGATTACTTGGGCGAGACGAGTGCAGTTAAGCCATGGCCGGCTCCGAGGACAGGAGCCATCACGCCTTTTGAAATGTTCTCATTTTGGAACACCCCCAGTGATGGGCGCGCTTGCTGGCTTCTTCAAATTGCTCGCCCTCCGCGGCAGAATTTGAGAGGGTCCGGTCTTATGACCATCGATAGCTCTCATCCTGGATTGGGGCTGAAGAATCGAAGGATTCTGATTGTCGCCGATGATCATGCCAAGGTGCTCAATCTGAGGGAGATTCTCGCTCTGGAGGGCTATGAAATCGTCACAGTGAATTCCGGTGATGCCGCCTTGAGCTACTACCAGCAGTTTGAACCGGATTTAGTGTTGCTTGATGTCAGTTTGCCGAGGGCGAACGTATTTGATGTCTGCCGCGCGTTGAAAAACCCGTACAGCGGCGCCCCCGCCACGGTTATTTTCACTACGTCGAAGAGCAACTCGGAGGAAGTGTCCGAGGGACTGGCCGCCGGCGGCGTCGATTTCCTGCCCACGCCGTTTCGCGAAAAGGAAGTCCTGGCGCGGATTCGCGTGCACCTTCGCAACAGACTACGGCTCAATCAAATGTATAAGGACGAAAGAGCGAAAGATCGGCGGCTTTCGGTGACGGCGCACGACTTGCGCAATCCGGCCACCTCCATTCGCGCCCTAGCCCATACGCTGCGTTCCGGAAAGATCGGTCCCCTCGATTCTGAGCAGCTCGACATGCTGAATACAATCTACGATGCCAGCCAGTCGATGCTCGACCTGATCAACGAGCTACTCGATACCTCCGTTCTCGAGGCCAGCGAGATGTCAATCAACCCGACACCCACATCGCTGGCAGAGCTGGTAGACGAAGCTGTCAAGTTGAACAGCGCCACCGCAATGCAGAAGGGCTCGACGATTGTGCTGAATCCCGGCGTGCTGCCGGAGTTGCTGCATGTTGACGGACCGAAGATCCGGCAGGTCCTGAACAACCTGCTCGGCAACGCGGTCAAATTCTCGCCTCCGGGTTCGACCATTACCATTGAGGAGAGACTTAATATAGGCCGGTGTTCGATTGCGATCAGGGACCAGGGGCCGGGAATCCCGGATGATGAACACGACAGGCTCTTCAAGGATTACGGCCGCACCTCCGTCAAACCCACCGGAGGCGAACCCAGCACCGGGCTCGGCCTGTCCATTTGCAACGAGATCATGCAGGCCCACGGCGGGACGATCCACGCCGAAAACTTGGCCTGGGGCGGCGCCGAATTCTGCATCACACTTCCAATCGCATTATGACGTTAAGGGGGAAAGTTCTCGTGGTGGACGACGAGGCGCACATCCGGAAGTTCGTCATCCAACTCGTCAAGCCGCTCGGCGAGCCGGTCATCCTGCAGGCAGCCAATGGCGAGGAGGCTCTAAAGATCTACGAACTCGAAAGACCGGTTCTCGTGCTGCTCGATGTTAACATGCCTCGAATCGACGGGATTGAAACGCTGCGCAGGCTGAAGCTCCTCGACCCCAACTGTATCGTCATCATGCTCACTTCGCTGGTTAACCGCCATACGGTGGAAGCGTGTCTTCATTTGGGCGCCGTGGCCTATTTGCGCAAAGACAATCCCCCCGATGATATGACGTCCCGCATAAAGAAGATCGTCGACGGCTATCTGGGCGAGAAGCCCGCGCAACCCGAAGCACGATGAAGACCCCCGAGGAAGCCTTGCCGAACCCCGAGTCGGACTCGGCCGCACCATTCGCCGAGGTCAAGTACTCCCTTCCCGAACTGCTCCGGGACGTGAAACTGGACCGGTCCTCAAGCCTGTTTTCAATGGAGAAACTCGATCAGGACACGATCAGTCGGCTGTTCGAACAGCACAACGCCCACCGTGCCTCAAAATCTGGTTAAGAGTAAATTCGTCGAGCTTCTTCGCGGCCGCGCAGATCTTGATTTCGGCTCGAAATTGGACGCCCTCGCGGAAATGCACGGGTCGCCGCTGGATCTGCTTCAGTCCCTGATCGACCAGAAGCTCCTTCTGAAGGAGGACGCCTGCCATCTCTGGGGTGATTTTTTAGGGATCGCGTACGTCGACGTGCTCGCTTCGAGCATCACCGATGAGGCGGTCAAGCTGATCCCGATTGAAATCGCCAGGAAGGTGCGCGCGATCGGGCTTTACGTGATCGACGGGGTGCTCACCGTCGCCATGGCCACCCCCGAGGACGCGGGTCTTGTCCACAGTCTTGAGCGAATCGCCCAGATTCCCCTCAGCCCCGTGTTTAGTTTACCCTGCGAGATAGACGACGCCATCTCCGTCCTCTACAGCACGGAGCGTTCGATTACCGATTCGATTGCCGCGCTCCAGCGCAACGCCCTCTTTTCGGATCCCGACCTGGCGATCGAGAAGATCTCGGAAATCGCCGAAACGAAGACTCTGGCCAATGTGCTCGAGGAGATTCTCTATTTTGCGCTGCGCGAACGCGCCACGGATATTCATATCGAACCGCAGGAGGTCCAGTCGCGCATCCGGTTCCGGGTTGACGGCTCATTGCGCGAGATACTGACGTTTCCCCGGGTGCTCCACCGCGCCATTATCTCCCGGCTCAAGATCCTCAGCGACCTGAACATCTCCGAGTCGCGGTTTCCGCAGGACGGGCGATTTTTCATCTCAATGGGGACTAACCGGACCAACTTCCGGCTTTCGTTTATTCCCACGATCCGCGGCGAGAAGGCCGTGGTCCGGGTGCTCACATCGGCGACAAAGCGCATGAGCATCACGCTGGATACCATGCTCATGTCCCAGAGGATTCTCCAGCCCTTCCGCCGGCTGATCAGGAGCCCAAGCGGCATCATTTTTGCCACCGGCCCCACGGGGTCGGGCAAGACCACCACGCTCTACGCAGCAATCGACGAGATCAACTCGCCCAAGATCAACATCACGACCATCGAGGATCCCGTCGAGATACCGATGGCCGGTGTCAGCCAGAGCCAGATCAACCCGATGATCGATCTGAAATTCGGCGTGGTGCTTCGCGCATTCCTGCGCCAGGACCCGGACGTGATCCTGATCGGTGAGATAAGAGATACCGAGACGGCGAAGATAGCGACGGAAGCCGCGCTTACCGGGCACCTTGTATTTGCCAGCCTGCACACGAACACTGCGCCGCAGGCCATCGTTCGCCTGATAGAGATGGGAGTGGAGCCCTACATGGTGGCTCCCTCCGTCATTGGCGTGCTATCCCAGCGGCTGGCCGCTCGCATCTGCGACAAATGCAAGGAGGCCTACTACCCACCGCGCGAGGTTTTGCTCAAATACTTCAGGGAGGAGGGTCTCTCCGAGGTCCCCTTCTTCCGCGGCCGCGGTTGTCCTCATTGCCGCGGCACCGGATACTTTGGACGCGTGGCCTTTCACGAGCTTGTGATCATCACCGAGGAGATTCGCCGGATGATTTCCGACCGCCGGAGCGTGCAGGATATTGCCGAGGCCGCGACCAGGTCTGGATACCGCTCGCTTCGCTACGACGGCCTCAACAAGGTCCTTATGGGGCTCACGACAATCGATGAAATCGAGGAAAACTCATCCTTCGACTGGGCGGTTTGACGTGTCCGGCCCGGGCCGAGACAAATTGGGCTGCTTCGGGCGCAGGCAAGCGGCAGGGCACGGGCGGAGACCGGCGATTTGGACATCATCTTTCTGGGGCATAGGCCGAAATGAGTGCGCCGGAGCGCCGGTTGACGGCACTTGAAGCCCCCAGACTGGTGCCCGGGCCTTCTCCAGGGTCAGGACTGACTTAACGGGTCGCAATGGCCGGCCCGGCCGTGATAGCCTTCAGGAAGACCCATGAAGGCGATCGTCTACACGGAATACGGCGCCCCGGACGTTCTTCATTTCGCGGAGGTGGCGAAGCCCGCCCCAAAGGACGACGAGGTCCTGATAAGGGTCCATGCGGCGTCGGTGAATCCAATCGACTGGCACTTCATGCGGGGCACGCCCTACGTCATGCGCGCTGGTACGGGACTGCGAAGGCCAAAGGTCACACGCCTCGGGGTCGACGTGGCCGGCCAGGTTGAAGCGGTCGGCAAGGGAGTGACGCAGTTCAGGCCAGGCGACGGGGTGTTCGGAGCCTGCAGGGGCGCTTTTGCAGAATACGTGTGCGCCCCGGAGCGCGCCCAGGTGCCAAAGCCGGACAACATGACGTTCGAACAGGCGGCGGCGGTGCCGGTGGCGGCGATCAGCGCGCTGCAGGCGCTTCGCGACAAGGGAAGGGTTAAGCAGGGCTGTCGTGTCCTGATCAACGGCGCGGCGGGAGGCGTGGGAACGTTCGCCGTGCAGATCGCCAGAGTGCTCGGGGCGGACGTGACCGGCGTGTGCAGCACGGGCAACGTGGGGATGGTCCGATCGATCGGCGCCCACCGCGTCATGGACTATACGAGGGAGGATTTCACGAGGAGCGGGCAGCGGTACGACGTGATACTCGATACGGTGGGGAACCACTCCCTTTCAGACTGCAGGCGCGCGTTGGTTGCCGGCGGGACCCTCGTGCTGGTCGGGGGACCGAACAAGGGGAGTTGGCTGGGACCCCTGACGGGGATGCTCAATGCAGTCGTGCTGTCGCGGTTCGTGAGCCAGAGGCTGCTCCCGTTTCTGGCGCGCTTGAACAAGGACGACTTGATGGCGCTGAGGGGGTTCCTTGAGGCCGGTAAGGTGGCCCCGGTCATCGACCGGACCTTTCCGCTAAACGATGTCCCCGGGGCCATCCGTTACCTGGAAGGGGGACACGCCAAAGGGAAGGTCGTCATTTCGATGGAGCAGCCTGGCGGATGAGCCGCGCGACTCACTTCAGGTTCCCAAGCGCGTCCGAAGCCTTCGTGAACCCCGGGTCTAGCTTCAGCGCCGCCTCGTAGGCCGCGCGTGCGCCTTCCTTGTCGGCCTTCTTCTCGAGGATGTTGCCGATGCGCCACTGCGCCGCGGCGTGGGACGGGACGCCCTCCGGGGGCGCCAGGGTGAGGCAGCGGCGCAACGATGCCAGGCCTCGGTCGAGATTCTGGCCGGTCAGGACCGCGATGCGCCCCACCTGGTAGAGCGCGCCGTAGTCGTCGGGCGACGCCTTCAGGGTTTCACCGAGCTCGGCCAGTGCGAGGTCGTACTTCCCGTCGGCAGAATACAGCGTGGCATAGGCCCGGTGGCCGCGCAGGGGATCGAGCTTCCTGATGACTGCCGCCTCGTCGGCCGCCTTGTCGGCGCCGCCCCCGACGATCGAGGGCGCGCCCGAGTAGTAGCCAAACAGGCTCTCGTGAAAATCGACGTTGTTCGGCTCGAGCGCGACAGCGTGCTGGTATTCGGCGAGGCTCTTGCGTGCGAGGCCGAACTTGCTGAGCATCCCCGCCTTCTGGGCCGAGCGTCCGTAGGCGTCGCCCAGCGCATCGTGGCAGCGCCCGCTCCCGGGCGATAGCGCCGTGGATCGCTCAAGCTCGCGCACGGCCGTGTCCGCGTCGTCGCGGTCCAGGGCGATTTGGCCGAGGTAGTAGTGGATGTCGGCATTGTCGGAGTCCGTCGCCTCCAGCTTCTCGAAGGCGAGCCGGGCATCGGGCATCTTCCCGGCATCGAACAGCGCGCGGGCCGAGGCAAGGCCGGCGGATTCGGCGAAAGCCGACGTGCAGATGATGCAAAGAGCGAGGCTCAGGAGCGTTCGTTTCAAGTGCAAGATGGGGTCCGCGACCTTTCGCGAGTGACTCATCTCTGGCGCTCCCGGTCAATCCCGCCCTTCGGGGCTGCCGCGCGTTCGGCCGGCAAGGGCGCCTAGTCCTTCAGCTTGGCCCGGGTCGGTATCCCGCCCGGGTGGCAGTCCTGGCAGGCGACCGTGTGGATGTTGTGCCTGCTTTGCGTCGAAAGGAAGGTGGTGTCCATCTTCTGTACCTCGATCCCGCAGTGGGAGTCGGCGGGGTGGCACGCGTTGCATGAGGCCTTTGCCGAATTGGAGTGGGACCAGTGGCAGTCGCGGCAGCTCAGGCCCTCGTGCACCCCCGCGGGCGTGCGGTCATCCGACGTGAAGAGCTGGTGGGTGGCATCGGGAGCGTGGCACTGCATGCAGACGCGCTGGCGCGGGTCCCGCGAGACCCTCACGGCGCGCTCGCCCTGGAACACTGCCGCGACGGGCAGCAGGCTCGCGGAGAAATGGGCCTGCTCGCGGTGGTCGAAGAAGCTCGCCGTCTGCGTCGCGTCGGCGGGCGCGTGGACCTGGTGGCAGGCAAGGCAGGGGATTGCGGGCTGCGTCGCGCGGGCTGTGTCCCTTAGTGACCAGGTGCCTCCCGTTCCGGATCCGGACACGAGGTCCGTGATGTCGCCCTGGAAGAACATGCCATGGCAGCGCAGGCAGTCGTCCGTGGGCGACGCCGTGCGGTTGTGCTCCGGGTCGAGGAAGATCCGGGCGTAGGTCGTCGAGTGGCGGCTCGCCTGCCAGTCGGAATAGGCCTGGGGATGGCATCTGCGGCACGAGTCGACGAGGCCTGTCACGTGCTTTTCAAGGAGGCGGACGGGCTGGTTCGGGTCGCCCGTGAAGTGCCTGACGATCCGGTCCAGGTGGGACTGGAGGGCATGGACGTCGAGGGTGAGCGCACCGCCGTGGCATTCGCGGCACTGGACCGTGCGGTGCGCGGAGACCGCCCAGTCCGAGTGCACGCCGGTCATCTCGTGGCAGGAGGCGCAGGTGTTCTGCGGGTTCGCGAAATGAAAGTAGGCCATGCCTCCGACGGCGCACGTGACGGCGAAGACGCCGCAGTAGAGCACTAGGCCGAGCATCAGGCGGCTCCAGCGTACCGGGCTCATGTGAGCTTTCCGTCCTTCCAGCGGGCGCGGATGTGGCCGCCCACCCAGTAGCCCAGGGCCATGATCGTCAGCACCGGGTTGAAGCCCCCGTTGGTCACGTGCAGGCTGGCGTCGGAAAGGAAGAGGTTCTCGATGTCGTGAACCTGGCCGAACCGGTTCGCGACGGAGGTCTTCGGATCGGTGCCCATGCGGCAGGTGCCGGCCTGGTGCTGGCCTCCGCTGAGGCCGGGCCCCGGCACGTTTGTCCATGTGGCGACCGCGCCGGCCTCCATAAGCCACGCTTGCGCCCGCGCCGCCATGACCCGCCCGATCTCGATGTCATGCAGGTGCCGGCTGCCCGAAAGGCGGGCGACGGGGATCCCCCAGTGGTCCGTCACGCTCGGGTCGATCTGCATGCGCGCGTCGAACACCGGCATCTCCTGGACGGGTCCCCGGATGGAGACGCTTCGCTTGTAGAACCGGCGCTGGAATTCCTTGTGCGCCTTGCCCCACGACGGCTGGCCGGGCGGCCGCATTCCGGAGAAGCCGTACGGCGGGCGGATGAACTCGTTGCACAGGGCGGCGCCGCCCCGAAGTCCGGGGTTGCCGTGATTGAAGTCGCTGATCGCGATCGTCGCTCCCGGGCCCACGTCGTCGAAGGTCTTCTCCTCGAAGAGCCCGTCGGCGCCGCAGTAGGCGTGTCCCTGCAGGTTGCGGCCCACCCAGTCGTAGCGGTTGCCCGCGCCGTTGGGAAAGAGCCTCGACCTCGAGTTGAGGAGGAGCCGGGCGGTCTCGATCGCGCCGCCGGAGACCACGACCAGGTCGGCGGTCTGGAGCTGCTCCGCGTCACTTTCATCAAAATAGCGCACGCCGCGGGCGACGCCGCGGTCGTCCACGACGACCTCCCTTGCCATCGAATGGGTGCGCAGCTCGCAGTTGCCCGTGGCGAGCGCCCTCGGGATGACCGTGTTGTGCGTGCCATTCTTGGCGTTGTTCGGGCACGCAAATCCGCAGCAGTAGCGGTTGTGGACGCAGGCGTTGCGCCCGCCGTACGGCACGGAGTTGCGAAGCATCGGGATGGGGAAGGGATGCAGGCCGAGCCGCTTCGCCGCGGCCTCGAGGATCCGTCCCTCGGTGTTGTACGGGAAGGCCGGCATCGGGTACGCCCGCCGGCGGGGCGCCGCGAACGGGTTCGCGCTCATGTCACCGGACACGCCGACCTCCTGCTCGGCCTTTTCGTAGAAGGGCTCAAGGTCGTCGTAGCTGATCGGCCAGTCCTCGAGCGTGGAGCCCTCTGGCGCGCCGTAGGTCGAGCGCATCCGGAAGTCCTTCTCCATGTAGCGCCACGCCATTGCGCCGTAGCTGACGGTGCCCGAGCCGACGCACGCGGCGTTGTTGCTGTAGCCGCCCTCGTGCGGCATCACAATCTCCCACGTGCCCGGCCCCGTCTCGACGACACGGGGGCTCCGGTCGTCGGGACCGTAGGCGTTGCCGAGCGCGGTGGTGCGCTGGTTGAGAAGCTCGTCCTGGCCGTGCTCCTCGAAACTGACCCAGCCGCCCCTCTCGAGTATGACGACGGAAAGACCTGCCTCGCTCAGTTCCTTGGCCACGACGCCGCCTCCCGCGCCTGCGCCGACCACGACCGCATTGACGTGCTTAAGAGCCATGGTCACGCCTTCCTGTAGCGGTTCTGCCCGACGATTTGGGGGTAATCCAGGCCGAGCATGCGGTAGCTCGCGTAGTCGCGGTTGCCGCCGTGCCGGGGGCTGCCGTAGAAGCTCTGCATCGTGTGCGCGAGGACGAGGTTGAAGAACCCCTTCGCCGGGGGATCGTCCCAGAGTTCCTTTGGCGCCTCGCCGCGCTCGATCGAGCGCAGGGCCTCGATCTTCAATGACGGCGCCAATTCCTGGAAGGACGCCTTGTAAGTCCGGAGGCACGTCTTCCTGAAGGACTCTAGCCCGCGGCGATAGGCGCGCTGGTGGCGCGACAGGGGGCCGCAGAGCTGCCGGTCGATGTAGCGGATGGCACCGGTGTCGGTTGCGCCCGGGACGTCGTCGCGCGGGATGATCTGCTCGCAGATGTCGATCAGCAGGTCGGCCTCGGTGTCCGTGAAGAAGCGGTACCTGGGCTGCACGGCCTTCCCGAGGCGCGCGATTGCCGCCGTCGAACCTGCTCCGACCGCTGCGCCGAGCACTCCGACAAGCCCGAGCTTGAGCGCCGTGCGCCGCGAGATGGCCCCCCCGCCGCCTGCGGCGTATTCGGCGCCGTTCATGATATCGCTCCCGCGGGTTGTGGTTGGGGTGCCATGGGTCGGATCCTGGGTGCTAGGGGCAGGGTGCGGGGCTTTAAACCCCCTTGGAGCGCGAGTATATTCCCGCGGCCTGCGGCCAACTCTTCACATATTGGCCAGCATGGCGCATTATTTGCCACTTCGGACGGGCGTCCGTCACATGGCGTCTCGGAATCCCGCAACGCGTTTTCCTGCTTGTGAATAAGCCATGGGCGGGGCGGATTCGGCCCCTGCCTCCGGGGCCGCTTCGGGCCGGTTCCCACGGGATTGCGATGCGATCGCGCAACGACAGGAGCCGGCGCCGCGTTTTGGGAGAAGTCGCCCTCATCTGGATCCTGTCGGCGAATCCGGGAACGCCGCCGACAGCCGGTTTGTTGCCTTGGGGCCGACGCGCAAAAGTGTCTCTTGGTGCGCATCCTACGCTCCGCGCAGGCCGCCTTTCGGCGGCCGTCAGAGGAAAAAGGGTTTACAAACACTTCCCGCGAATCCGTGTTGGGTGGCAGACGCGCTTTCGCGCCCGGGAAATACTCAGTTGACACCCCCTCCCCGCTGCGGGATTCATTTGGGTTTCCACCCACGAAACACTCCCGCGTTTTTTTACCATGGCCCACAGCGAAGTACTCCTAGTCAAGCCCGTCGAGGGCCTCGGCGGCGAAGGCGACCAAGTAAAGGTCCGAGCCGGTTACGCCCGCAATTTCCTGCTGCCCCGCAATCTCGCAGTCCCGGTCACCACGGCGAACCGCAAGCAGGTCGAGGCGCTCAAGAAGCGCCGGGGCGAGCGCGAGGCCCAGGAGCTCAACGGAGCCCAGGAGCTCGCCCGCAAGCTCGAGAAGACAAGTCTCGCGTTTGCCGTCACGACGGGTGAGGGCGGCAAGCTGTTCGGATCCGTGACGTCGGCGGACCTCCACGAGAAGCTCGTGGCCGCGGGCTTCACGATCGACCGCAAGCGCATCCAGCTTCACACGCCGGTGAAGACCCTCGGCAAGCACGCCGTGAACCTGAAGCTCCATCCCGACGTCACGGTCGAGCTTTCATTCGATGTCGTTTCAGAGAACCCGATCGAAGCCTCGGCCGAGGAGAAGGCCGTTGAGGAGAAAAAGAACAGGAAGGTTGAGCCGAGGAGGTAGCCTCCGGCCCTCCCTGCCAACGACCGCCAAGGGCTGCCCTGATCCGGGGTCCCCAGCCCGACCCTAAGAATGGCCGACGAGAAGAGCACACCCCCGCAGCGGCCCGGCGCCTCGGCGGTGGGCCGCGGGATGCCCCACAGCGTCGAGGCCGAGGAGTACCTGCTTTCCTGCTGCCTCATCGACGGCGCCGAGGTCGTCGCGCGGTGCCTGGAAGCGCGGATAACGCCCGAGTCCTTTTACGTGCCCGCTCACGGGGTCGTGTTTGAGAAGCTTCTGGACCTGTACGCCCGCCAGGTGCCAATTGACATCGCGGTCCTCGGGGAGGAGCTCAAGACCTCCAAGCAGCTCGACTCCGTCGGCGGCTACGCGTTCCTGACGCGCGTCAGCGGGAGCATACCGACGACGGCTCAGGCGGGCTATTTCATCGAGCGCGTCCGCGAGCAGCACCTGCTGCGCGAGATCATCCGCTCCGCGACCGGGGCGGTGGAGGAGTGTTTCAATTTCACGGGCGGGATCGATGAGTTCGTCGACCAGGTCGAGGCCAAGATATTCGCGGTCACCCAGAGCCGGGTGACGGAGGGCGCAAAGCCCATGAGGGAGCCGACAAAGGAGGCGATGAACGTCGTCCACAAGATGATGATGAAGAAGGGGGAGATGACCGGCGCGCCCTCGGGCTTCCATGACCTGGACCGGCTCACGTTCGGCTTCCAGCGTGCGGAGATGATCGTCCTGGCCGCACGGCCGTCGATGGGCAAAACCTCGTTTGCGCTCAACATCGCCGAGACGGTGGTGCTCCCGAAGCGCGGGGAGCCGTTTCCCACCCTCATCTTCTCGCTTGAGATGAGCGGCGCCCAGCTGGCGCTGCGCATGCTCTGTTCCCGCGCCAGGGTCAAGATGCAGGCGCTGCGCGACGGCGTCCTATCGAAGAACGGGGACGAGCAGCAGAGGCTTGTCGCGGCGGCGGACGAATTCTCGAAGGCCCCGCTCTTCATCGACGACTCTAGCAACTTGTCGATCATGCAGTTGCGAGCGAAGGCGAGAAGGGTCCATGCCCGCAACAAGCTGGGCCTGATCATTGTCGACTACCTCCAACTTCTGAGCCCGATCGACTCGAAGGTGCCCCGGGAGCAGCAGGTGGCCGAGGCTTCCCGCGGATTAAAAGCGCTTGCGAAGGAACTTGACGTCCCGGTCGTTGTATTAAGTCAACTGAACCGCTCGTCCGAAAAGGAGAACCGCGCCCCTAAACTTGCTGATCTGCGCGAATCCGGATCGATCGAACAGGATGCTGACGTAGTGCTTATGCTTGCCCGACCCAAGGACGCAGACGAAAAATTCCAGGTAGCCACCGATTCGGCCGAGTTAATCGTTGCCAAGCAGCGAAACGGGCCGGTAGGAGAGTTGCGGCTGACTTTCCTCCGCGATATCACACGATTTGAAAACTATACCCAGTAACCCTGTGATTGACAGGGTCCTACGCATATCCTTTGTCGTCGTTGCGCTCGCGTGGGCCGGCATGGGCCGCTTGGTTGGGCAAAACGCACCCTCGTCGGCCGCGGGGACGGAGGCCCCGGCGCCGAGCTACAAGGTGGGCACGCTCACGGTGAAATTCGTCGGCACCGCCAACGTCAACGAGCAGGTCGTTCGGGCCAACATCCAGGTCCGCGAGGGCGGCGACCTAGACGAGACGATGCTCGATAGGGACATCCGCGCGCTCTACAAGACGGGCCTTTTCGAATTCATCGAGATCAAGCGCGAGGCGGTCGACGCCCGCACCTTCAACCTCGTCATCGAGGTGACGCCGAAATACCGCGTGCTCGCCGTGAAGTACGAGGGGAACAAGCAGGTCAAGACCCGCCGGCTCGAGAAGGAGGTCAAGACGTCCCCGAACACGTCGCTGGACGAGCGCCAGGTGAAGGAGGACTCCGAAAAGCTCAAGGAGTACTACCAGAAGGAGGGCTTCAACCAGGTCTCCGTCAGCTATACGATTTCGCGCGACCGCTCAACCGGCCTCGGCACGGTGACCTTCAAGATCAGGGAGGGCAAGAAGGTGAAGATCCGGGAGGTCAGGTTCATCGGGAACGCCCACCTCAAGTCGAAGTCCCTGCGCAAGCAGATGGACACGAAGAAATGGTGGATGTTCTCGTGGCTCACGGACTCCGGCCGGTTCAAGGACGACGAATTCCAGGACGACCTGGACAAGCTGCGCGACTACTACCGAGAGCACGGCTATCTCGACGTCGAGATTCCTGAGGAGAAGATCATCTTCAGCTACCCCAAGAACGACTCGCTCATCATCACGATAACGATCAACGAGGGCCGCCAGTACAAGATCGGCGAGATCACGGTTTCGGGCAACAAGCTCCACTCGACCGCCCTTCTCAAGCGCGTCGCAG
Organism: uncultured Opitutaceae bacterium; assembly: GCA_964534685.1. Taxonomy (GTDB): domain Bacteria; phylum Verrucomicrobiota; class Verrucomicrobiia; order Opitutales; family Opitutaceae; genus Palsa-1447. The sequence continues at coordinate 323 of CAZHPC010000068.1, read as the reverse complement.
CCCTTTACGCCAAGCCAGGGGCCGTGTTCGTCCCGTCCAAGATCGACAAGGCGGCCGAGCGCCTGGAGGACTACTACGGAAAGGACGGCTACCTCGAATCGCGGGTCCACGTCACCCGCCGGCCCAACCTCAAGACGAACGACATCGACTTGGACTTCAAGATCGACGAGAGCGACAAGTACAACGTCGAGTCGGTCCTGGTCGAGGGCAACACGAAGACGAAGAGCGTCGTCATCATCCGCGAGCTGATCCTCGGCCCGGGCGACGTGTTCAACTCGGTGCTGATGAAGATCAGCAAGAACAAGCTCGAGAACACGCGCTTT
>CAZHPC010000067.1:0-16359 GCA_964534685.1 uncultured Opitutaceae bacterium | reverse complement strand
GTGTCCAGCACGGTGAGCAAGATCTACATCGAGGAGATCGAGAAGGAGTTTGCGTCCAAGGCGGCGCCTGCGCCTGCAGCGGCGCCCGCCGCGCCGTCGCCCGCCGCCGCCGCGCCCTCGGCCGAGGTTCATCATCGCAGCCCCGTCGGGATCTTCGTCAAGACGGCGCAGGACGTCGCCCGCGAGCGCGAAGCCGTCGCTAAGGTTGCGGCGCCCGCCCGCGCGCCCGCCCCCGCCATGAGGGCGCCCTCGCCTCCGGCTCCGCCTCCGCCGCGTCCGGTCGCCGCGCCGCGTTCGGCGCCCACTTCGCCGGCCCAGGTGCCGGCGGCCAAGTCCCCTATGCCGGCGCCTGGCCCCGCGCCGAGGCCCGCCGCCTCCGCGCCCGCTCCCGAGCCGCCGAGGCCCGCAGCGGGACCGCCCCCGCTGCCGGTGCGCGCACCGAGCTTCCCGCGCCCGCTCCCGCAAATCGCTCCGTCGACCCCCCCGGTCGTCACAGTCCAGGGCGACGTCAAGATCATCCACCTAAAGCCGCCCGTAATCGTGCGGGACTTCGCCGTGGCACTCAGCCTGAAGCCGTTCAAGCTGATTTCGGAGCTGAACCAAATCGGGGGATTCGCGTCGATGAATTCGACGATCGACGAGGCCGTTGCGCAGAAGGTCGCGGAGAAATACGGGTTCGTGCTCGACATCAAGCACCGCGGCGATGCGACGACGCAGCAGCAGGCGAAGGGCAAGGACAAGGTGAAGCCCGTGGCCGATGAGTCGAAGGACATGGAGACGAGGCCGCCCGTCGTGGTTATCCTCGGCCACGTAGACCACGGCAAGACCACGCTGCTCGACGCGATCCGCAAGGCGCATGTCGCGGACGGGGAGGCCGGAGGGATCACCCAGCACATCGGTGCCTACCAGGTCGAGCACAACGGCAGGAAGATCACCTTTCTCGACACACCGGGCCACGCCGCATTCAACAAGATGAGGGCGCGCGGCGCCTCGGTAACCGACATCGCGGTCCTTGTCGTGGCTGCCGACGACGGCTTCATGCCCCAGACGGACGAGGCCCTTGAGCACGCCCGCAACGCCAAGGTGGTTCAGATCGTCGCCGTCAACAAGATGGACGTGAAGGGCGCAAACCTGGACCAGGTGAAGGCGCAGATGCAGCAGCGGGGGATCGTGCCGGAGGATTGGGGCGGCGAGACGATCACGGTGCCGGTTTCGGCGGTGAAGGGGACGGGAATCAACGACCTCCTCGAGATGATCCTGCTTCAGGCGGATGTGCTTGAGCTGAAGGCGAACCCGAAGGCGGAGGCCTCCGGGGTCGTCATAGAATCCCAGGTGGACGTTGGCCGCGGCCCCCTGTCCACGGTGATTGTACAGAAGGGCACTCTCAGGACGGGCGACGCGATCGTCTGCGGTTCCCATTGGGCCAAGGTGCGGGCCATGTTCGACGACCAGGGCCGCCCCATCAAGGAGGCGCCTCCGTCGGCCCCCGTGCGCGTCATAGGCTGGTCGGGCACTCCCGACAGCGGCGCCCCGTTCAGGGTCGCGAAGAACGCGAGGGAGGCCGAGAACCTGGCCGACGAGGAGGCGCAGCGCCTCAAGAAGGCGGTCACGACCGTCGACTCGGCCCAGAAGGACGTTTCCGTCGAGAACCTGTTCGCCAACATTGCGGCGACACAGCAGAAGGTGCTCAAGGTCATCGTCAAGGCCGACGTGTACGGCTCGGCGGAGGCCGTCAGGCAGCTCCTCGAGGGGATCAAGAGCGCCAAGGTGTCCCTTGAGATCGTCTCGGCGGAGGTGGGCCTCGTCACCAAGAACGACGTGATCATGGCCGCCGCCGCGGGCGCCACCATCCTTGGATTCAGCACCAAGCTGGAGAACGGGGTGACGCCGCTGGCAAAGCACAACGGCGTGCGGATCGAGACCTTCGAGATCATCTACGAGCTGGGCGACAAGGCCCGCGAGATGATGGCGGACCTGCTCGACCCGGACATCAAGGAGGTCAAGCTCGGTGCGGCCGAGGTTCGTGCGACATTCCCGCTGGCAAAGGGATTCGTGGCGGGGTGCCTCGTGACCGAGGGCAAGGTGAATCGCGGCGCCGCTGCGCGCCTACGGCGCGGGCGCGAGATCGTGCACGAGGGCAAGATCGGAACGCTCAAGCGCTTCAAGGACGACGCAAACGAGGTCCGCGCCGGCCTGGAGTGCGGCGTCAAGCTGGACGACTTCAACGGCTACCAGGTCGGCGACGTCATCGAGTGCTACGACACCCAGAAGGTCAGGGCATCGCTTTGACGCGACAGCCACCTGGCACACGTCCGTGTCCAACCGAATCGTCAGAATCAACGAGCTCGTCCAGCGTGAGATCAGCGACATCCTGCGCCAACGCCACGCCTCCGAGGCGGTCGCCATCACGATATCCGAGGTGAGGGTGGCTCCCGACCTGCGCGACGGCCGCGTTTTCGCGGCCATCGTGGGGGACGAGGCGACCGTTGCCGACCGATTCCGATGGCTGCAGAGGAAGGCCCCGGAGATCCGCGAGGAGCTGTCGAAGCGCATCGTCCTCAAGTTCCTTCCGCACTTCACCTACGTGCTCGACAAATCGGCCGACAAGGTGGCCCGCGTCCTTAAGGCCCTCGACGAGATTGAGCACCAGCTGCCCGCCGAACCGTCCGCCGACCCAAGCCATGGGAAGATTCTTTCCTGAGCTTTCCGAGGCGTTCAAGGGGCTGCTCAGCACGGTCGCGGGCCGGTCCGTCGCGGTAATCGGCCATGCCAGGCCCGACGGCGATTGCATCGGCTCGCAGGTGGCGCTCGCGCGCGTACTGACCGCCAGGGGTTCTCCCTCGGTATGCGTGAATCCGGATCCGGTTCCGCGTCGCCTGGCGTTCGCGGCTCGGGGCATGACGTTCGTTGGCACCGACGAGGCGCTCCTGCTCCCAACGGACACGCTCGCGGTCTTTGTGGATTGCGCCGACCATGCGCGGGCGGGTGAGCGCATCAGGCAGAGGTTTCCAAGCCCTGCGGGCAACATCGACCACCACCTCTCGAACAGCGGCTTCGCCGCGGCGAACGTCGTCGACAGCGGCTCGGCCGCGTCGTGCGAGATACTGGCCGGGCTTCTCCTTGACGAGGGGATCGCCATCGACGCCTGCACCGCGACCGCGCTCTTTGCCGGCATCGTCACCGACACGGGCCAGTTCCGCTTCAATTCGACGTCGCAGCGCACGTTTGTCCTCGCGGGCGAGCTGGTTGCGCGGGGCGCCTCGCCCCCGGAGGCGGGCTACGAGCTCTACGAGCGCGAGTCGTCGGGAAAGCTCCGGCTTCTCCAGAAGTTCCTGGCGTCGCTTTCGATGGAATGCGACGGGCGCGTCTGCATCGGAACGCTGCCGTTGGGCGTATTCGAGGCCACGGGCACGACGGCGGAGGACACGGAGGGCCTGGTCGACTTCGCGCGCAGCATCGACGGCGTCGATGTCGGTGTCCTGATCGAGGAAAGGCCCGACGGGGGAGTGAAGGCCAGCCTCCGCGCCAAGGACCCGCTGTGCCGGCTCGACCTCGCCGCCGCCCATTTCGGCGGCGGCGGCCACGCCTGCGCCGCGGGACTCAATCTCAAGAAGGGTGCCGGTGACTTCAGGGAGCGACTGCTCGAGACCCTTCGGGGGCGCCTTCGGACCGTCGACGAGAAGCGTGCCAAGCCGGGGGCATAGCCGTCCATGATGGGACTCCAAAAGGAACTGGACGGCGTGCTGCTGGTCGACAAGCCCCGCGATCACACCTCGCACGACGTCATCGCTCGCCTTCGCGGAAAGCTGCGGATGAGGAAGATCGGCCACGCGGGGACGCTGGATCCGATGGCGACGGGACTGCTTGTCGTGCTGGTCGGCAGGGCGACGCGGGTCTCGCAGTACATCATAAGCCTCGACAAGGAGTACGAGGGGACGATCGAGCTCGGGAAGACCACGGACTCGCAGGACGCCGACGGCCAGACGATGGAGACGAGGCCCGTGCCCGCCCTCACCGAAGACGAGGTCCGCGCCGCGATGCAGGGCTTCCTCGGGGACCAGTATCAGACGCCTCCGATGTTCTCGGCCATCAAGATCGATGGCGTGCCGCTGTACAAGCGGGCGCGCAGGGGCGAGGACGTCGAGCGCGAACCCCGGTTCATCCGGGTGATGTCGTGGGACCTGCTCCGCTTTGAGTCGCCGCGGATCGACTTCCGGCTGCGCTGCACGAAGGGAACCTACGTGCGGACCCTGGCGAACGACCTCGGGAACAAGCTGGGCTGCGGGGCGCACCTTTGCGCGCTTCGCAGGACGGCGACCGACAAGCTGAATGTTTCACAGGCGCTCACCATGGAGGAGATCGAGCGCCTCTCGATCCCCGAGATAGAGAAGAGGCTCATTCCGGTCAGCCAGGCGGTTCCCAGCGTCGCCCTATGAGCCTGCTGGCGCAGTTTGACGGCCTTGACCGCGTGGCGCTCCCGGGCCGCCCGCTTCACGTCGCCATCGGGATCTTCGACGGTGTTCACCTGGGGCACCGCGCCGTCATCGAGGCGGCGGTGCAGTCGGCCCGCCACAGCGGCGGCGTCTCCGTCGTCCTCACGTTCTCCCCGCATCCGAGCGTCCTCCTTAACCCCGAGAACCCGACCCGGATGATCCTCGACCTGCCCGCCAAGGTCGAGAGGCTCGGGACGCTGGGCGTTGACGCCGTTGTCGTGCAGACCTTCACGCGCGACTTTGCCGCGATCTCAGCCGAGGAGTTCATTCCGTTCATAAAGCGGCACCTCCCCAGGCTCTCCGGCATCTACGTGGGGGAGAATTTCCGGTTCGGGCGGGGCCGCAGGGGCGACGTTGCGATGCTGGTCGCGGAGGGCCGCAGGCACGGGATCACGGTGTTCAGCGCGCCGCGCGTGAACCTCGACGGGGAGCCGATCAGCAGCACGAGGATCCGCGACCTGATCAAGAGGGGCGACATGAAGGGCGCCGCCGCGCTCCTTGGCTACGTCTACACGGCCTCCGGGACGGTGGTGCACGGGAAGCACCTCGGCAGGAAGATAGGGTTTCCGACGCTCAACCTTGGCTGGTCTCCCGACCTGAGGCCGCTCTACGGCGTGTACGCCGTCCGTGTGAGCGGGGCCAAGTCCTACGGCTGGCTCCCGTCCGTCGCCAACTACGGGCTGCGGCCGACCGTGGAAGAGGCCCAGGAGCCGCGTCTTGAGATCCACATGCTCGTGACCTGCCCTTACGGAGCCGGGGATCCGGTTGCCGTGGAGTGGGTTCGGTTCCTTCGCCCCGAGAGGAAGTTCGGGGGGATAGAGGAGCTTCGCTCCCAGATCGCAATGGACGTGGCGGAGGCACGCGCGGAATTTTCCTTGCCGTAAACGGCGCCTATCCTGCTTAATTTCCAACCCGTTGGTGCGGACCCTTAGCTCAGTTGGTTAGAGCGTTTCCTTGACATGGAAAAGGTCGCTGGTTCGAGTCCAGTAGGGTCCACCAGCTTGCAATAGGCGTCCGAGTGTCGCAGCCTTCCCTAGGGAAGGCTCATTTAATTTTAATGGAAAACAACATCCCATCAGAGGCGCACGAGAAGCCGCCCTTTTCGCTTCCGCTGTTCATCTTCACGGTGGTTGGCTCGCTTGCGGTCCTGCTCGGAGCCCTTCGGCTCCTCGTTCCCTCGGTTTGGGAGGCGCAGATTCTGGCGCCCGTCTGGAACGGGGTGGCGGCGTTCTTTGCGCTGAGCCTCGTCAACTGCTTCATCGAGTACGTCTTTCACCGCTATGTCCTTCACAAGCCGGCGATCCCCCTCCTGAGGCGATTCTACCGCCAGCACACCCTGCACCACGCCCTCACCCGCATCGCGCGAAAGGCGACCCGGGACGGCAGGGGCCTTATGTTCATCGAGAACAAGTACCCGATCCTGGAAGACGACCAGAATGAGGCGTCGTTCTTTCCCTGGTACACGCTCGTGACGTTTGCTGTCATCATCGCGCCGCTGCTCTCGCTCCTCCAGTGGGGCCTTCCGTCCTTCCCGTGGTTCTTCTCGGGCTTCGCGGCCCTGGCCTCGTCGCTCACGATCTACGAGCTCGTGCACGCCATAGAGCACTGGTCGCTCGACCGGTGGGAGCCCCTGATCACGAATCCGCGTTGGGGGGCCTTCTGGCGCGCAGCCTACAGCTTCCACCTGCGCCACCACGCGGTCATCGACTGCAACGAGTCCATTTCCGGGTTCTTCTGCCTGCCGCTCGCCGACTGGGCGTTCGGGACCTGCCTGATGCCGAGGAGCATCTATGCCGACGGCGACGAATGGACCCCAGAGGAGTTCAAGAGCCCGAGGCCGGTCTGGCTGATCCGCATGCTCGACCGCGCCGCCGAGGAATCCGTGGCGCATCACCGCGCAGGATCCAGCGAGAAGTTGCCCGACCCAGCGGTTGATCACGGATCCACGAGGGGGGAGCGGATTGCGAACTGGGTGACCCATGGGCTGGGTCTGGCGGTCAGCATCGTCGCTTTCGCACTGCTCGTCGTCTCGTCGAGCCTCTACGGAGACGCCTGGCACATCGTCAGCTTCAGCGTCTTCGGGGCGGCGCTGCTCCTGCTGTACTCGATCTGGATGCTCTACCACGCGTGGGACTCGGAGCGGGGAAGGAGGCTCATCCTGAAGCTCGGCCGGGCTTCGGCGTTTCTCCTCATCGCGGGGACCTACACGCCGTTCCTTCTCGTGAGCATGAGGGGACCGTGGGGTTGGACCCTTTTCGGCATCGTTTGGGGGCTGTGCGCGGCGGGCATCCTGTTCCAGTTCATAGTCGGGAACCGCTACCGCGTGACGTCGACCCTGGCGGCCCTGTTCGTCGGTTGGATCATCGTGGTGGCGATAAAGCCGCTGTTTGTAGCCGTGCCGCACGGCGGCGTCTGGCTCCTGCTGGCTGGCGGGTTCTGCTACATGGCTGGCGCGATGCTGGCCCCGCTCAGGCGCCTCCGCTATCACTATGCATTCAGGAACGCGTTTGTGCTGGGCGGGAGCACGTGCCACCTGCTGGCGGTCCTGCTGTTCGTGCTGCCGGTGCACGCCTAGGCGCCCGGGCCGGAAGAGATGAAGTTTCGGTCGAACAACTGCATCGCCATCCACCTGACGAGCCTCGCGAAGGCGGAGCGGTTTTACTCGGACGTCCTCGGGTTCAAGCTCAAGAGCAAGACCGGGACCTGCCTCGAGTACGATACGGGCCAATTCCTGCTCTATTTGAACAGGTCCCGGAAAGCCCAGCCGCCAACTCCCTCGTTCAGCGTGAAGAGCATCGCCAAGGCCAAGCGCCTCCTAATGGGGGCGCGGTGCCAGATCGTGGTCGACCGCGGCAGCTCGCTCTATTTCCGGGATCCCTTCGGCAACGTCTTTGACGTTATAGAGGATTGATGGCTCCCGGCCTGAGATCACTGGCAGGCGGGGCTGCCGCGCAGCCTGATCCGGGTTGCGCCGTCCCCCGATGAACGCCCTCCGAGGGTCCGTCCTCGCGCCCATCGCTTGCTGCGCCGCTGCCGCACTCTTCGGATGTGCGAGGCGGGAGACGCCGGTTGAGTCGGGCATCCGGACCCAGACCTTGCTCGTGGGCAACGGCGCGGACCCGGCGGATCTCGACCCCCAGGTGATTGTCGCGTTCACGGACTCGAACATCGCCTACGCGCTCTTCGAGGGGCTCACGAAGCTCAACGCGAAGACCTCGCTCGCCGAGCCCGACCTGGCTGAAAGGTGGGACGTCTCGGCCGACGCCATGGTGTACACTTTTCATCTGCGGCGGAACGCGCGCTGGTCCAACGGGGATCCGGTCACGGCGGAGGACTTTGTCTACTCGTTCCAGCGGATCCTCACGCCCTCATTCGCCGCGATCTACTGCTACATGCTCTGGCCGATAAGGAATGCCGAGGCCTTCAATTCGGGAAGGATCACGGATTTTTCGCTGGTCGGCGCCAAGGCCCTGGATGCGACCACGCTCCAGATAACTCTCGAGAGGCCGGCACCGTACCTGCCGGCCATCGCCTCGCACACCACGTGGCTGCCGGTGCACCGCCCGGTCATCGAAAAGTTCGGCCGGATGGACGAGAAGGGCACCGCGTGGACGCGGCCGGGCAACCTGGTCGGAAACGGTGCCTTCACGCTGGCCGAGTGGGTCCCCAACGCCCGGGTCGCCGTCGTGAAGAACCCGCTCTACTGGGACGCCGCCGCCACCCGTCTCAACCGGATCGAGTTCTATCCGATCGAGAGGCCCGACGTGGAGGACCTGAACTACCGGTCGGGGCAGCTCCACGCGACCTACGCCATCCCCATGTCGAAGGTGGACACGTACCGCTCCCACAGGCCGGTCGATTGTCGCGTCGATCGCGTCCTGAGCACCTTCTACCTCTTCATCAACGTCAACCGGCCTCCCTTCGACAACGCAAAGCTCCGCCTCGCGCTGTCCCACGCGGTGGACCGGGAGGCGCTCTCGCGAGACGTGACGAGGGGCCTCTACCCGCCGGCCCGATCCCTGACGCCGCCAAGCTGCGGGGGCTACACGTCGCGCACCCAGGTTTCGGACGATTTCGACGTGGCGCGCCGTCTCCTGGCCGAGGCGGGCTACCCAGGCGGCAGGAACCTTCCCTCGATCGAGGTGCAGTGCTACCAGACCGAGGTGCCGCTTCACATGCTTGAGGCGATACAGGCCATGTGGCTGAAGGAGCTGGGGGTCCACATCACGATCGCCCAGATTGAGCAGAAGACGCTTTTCCAAAACCAGCAGGACCGCAATTACGCGGTCTCGTTCTCAGGCTGGACTGCCGACTACCCGGACCCGCTCACCTTCCTCGGGACCATGATCACCGGCGGCGGCAACAACTGGGCGGGGTGGAGCAACGCGGAGTTTGACCGGCTGGTCGCCGAGGCGTCGGGCACGGCTGACAACGCGCGGCGCCTCGAGCTGTTCCAGAAGGCTGAGGCCATCATGCTGGGAGAGGCCCCGCTCATTCCCATCTACTACCAGCCGCAGGTGTACGCGATAAGCCCGGCCGTGCACGGGTGGTCGACCACCGTCGTGGGATTCCACGAGTACAACAGGATCTGGCTCGAGAAATAGGCGAGGTTCGGACGGGGTCGAAAGCGGAGCTGGGCCGTTGCCTTTGGATGGCGCTCCGCGGGGAGGCTCCGGGCCGGCCGGCTGCTACCGCCAGCTGTATCCGAGGCCGACTAGGAATATGTCCGAATCACGGTTATAGGAGCTCGTGACCCGGTCCCAGACCATGCGGGCGACCCAGTGGTTCGAAAGATGCCTGGCTATCGTGAAGGAGACCAGCGGGGCAATGGCGGCCGGGCTGGTTCGGGTGGTGGTATCAGGGTGCTTTCGGTCGACGTAGAAATAGGGGCCGACGCCGATTCCAACCGACGTGTTGTCGTCGAAGAATGTGTTGACGGGCCACAACTGAACGGCGACGCCGCTTCGGCGCACCGTCTTCGGGTCGCCCTCGTAGATGTACGTTGAAGACAGATCAAGGTGGGGAATGAGACCCTGGCGGTATTCCGCCGCGCCCGCCCATGCCTTGTCGCTGAAGAACGTGTTAACAATGCTCTGCCCGCCGAAGATGGTGAGTTGCGGCTCCGTGACGAACGCCTTGTCAGGCGCGCTCACATTGGGCTCCTTGCCAACGGGCCGCCCATGCGGACCGAACCAATATCCGACGCCCATCTCGACGGTCGTGTCCTTTATGTCGGCCGCTGGATTGATCCGGTTTATCATGAACCGGTAGTACCAACGGTCGGACAGGTAGCCGGTGGCCGTGAAGCTGAAGATCGGCGCTGTTCCGTGAATGTCGGCGGACCCTCCCGACGGAAGGAATTGGGTGTCGTAGTAGTAGTAGACGCCTGCTCCCACGGAAAGCGCGATGTGGTCGTTCCAGAAGGGGAGGTTTGTCCAGCCCTCCCACGCCGAGCCGTCGCGCCGGTGGCCCGGGAAATGGCCCTCGTTGATGTAGGAGGTCGAGGCGTCGAAGTACTTGTACAAGTCCTGCCGGTAGTCGACCTCCCAGGCGCCCGCCGACTTTTGGAAGTTTCCGGAAGTCGCCACGCCTCCGAGAACGGTCAGTTCCTGGGCATGCAGGCCAAGGCCTGAGCAGGAGATTATTAGGGCGGATAGTTTCCAGGCGTTGAGTTTCTTCATGGTGCAGGTGGTTCTTGGGAGGCGCGGCCAACGAGCCGACCCGATCCGGTGAAGGTGGTCCGGTGTTCTGCCGTCACGACGGGCGTCGATGGCTTGGCAGGCGAGTGCGCGATCGAGGTGGTAAGTGCGCGCAAGGTAGCACGAACGCCGGTCCCCTGTTTATGGGGTCTTCAACTACGTCCCGCATCGGATCGGTGTGAGGTCGCCTTGGTTCCTATCGCCTTTCCAGCGCAACCGAACTGCTGCCTTGCAAGCCGGCGCAGCACCGACCTCCACCGGCCGGTGGTCGGCGCTGCCGCGTGTCAGGATCAACCCTGATTACCGCCCCATGTTCCGGTTGACACAGGTTTTTCGTGGATAGCTTATAGTACGATGAATCTCATCCCCAGAATTCTGCGCCTTGCCCTGATTCCCGCCGCGATAGGCATGCCGGCGGCCCTGGGAGACGGCGTGGCGGCCAAGCCGGTGACCCCCGGGGCTTCGCCCGAGGCGGCGGCGCTCCTGCAGGTGCTCTACGATATTTCCGGCAAATACATCCTGACCGGGCAGCACAATTACCCGGCGGTCGGGGCGAGGAACTCCGAGTTTGCCTCAAAGTACATCGGAAAGACGCCGGTGATATTCGGGAAGGACTTTGGCTTCGCCAAGGCGGGCGACACCGACTCGTATCTGGCGCGCCCGGATATCGTAAAGGAGGCGATTCGCCAACACCAGATGGGCTCGCTGGTGGCCCTGTGCTGGCACGCGGTCCCGCCCACCGCCGACGAGCCGGTCACCTTCAGGCCGCTTGCGGGCGCCGACCCGAAGGCTCTCAAGAGCGTCCAGGGCAAGCTGACCGACGAGCAGTTCAAGGACCTGCTGACGCCAGGCACGGCGCTCTACGAGCACTGGTGCGCGCAGGTCGACGCGGTGGCGGTGTTCCTGAAGCAGCTCCAGGACGCCCACGTCCCGGTCCTCTGGAGGCCCTACCACGAGATGAACGGCGACTGGTTCTGGTGGGGAGGCCGCACGGGCCCATACAGCACTGCGGCGCTGTACCGGCAGCTGTTCGACCGGATGGTGAACCACCACCACCTCAACAGCCTCATCTGGGTCTGGAGCATGGACCGCCCCAACAAGCCGGGCATGGAGCATGCGAGCTATTTTCCAGGCATTGAATATGTCGACGTGCTGGCGATGGACATCTACGGAAACGATTTTGCCCAGTCCTACTATGACAGCCTGGCTTCGCTTTCCCAGGGCAAGCCCATGGTCCTGGCCGAGGTCGGCAACCCGCCGAAGCCCGAGATCCTGAGCAAGCAGCCCCGGTGGGCTTACTACATGACATGGTCAGGGATGGTCCGGAACACGACGAAGAAGGACTACAGCGCGCTCATGCACGACCCGCGGGTGCTGAACCTCGAGGATCCCGCATACTGGAGCGTGATGGAGCCCTACCGGAAGGCGTGCGGACTGCCGCCCCTGCATTTTGAGCTCGCGCCCGCCGACTTCTCCGGGACGTGGGTGTTCGACGAGGACCGGAGCGAGGTGGGGAGGATGGGTGCGGGCATGGCCCCGGCCCGGCTTGAGGTCACCCAGCAGGGCAACAGCCTTGATGTCAGGACAACCCGCGTCGTCGAATACGCGGACGACCAGGTCGTCGACGAGAAGCTGGCGCTCGACGGCTCGGAGTCCAAATCGGAGTTCATGAATTCGCCCCGGGTCACGACCGCGCGGCTCGCGGACGGGGGCAACCAGATCCTGATCGAATCCACCGTGACCTTCTCGTGGGGCGCTCCCGGAGCCAAGATGACGATGAAGGACAACTGGAAGCTCCTCGACGGCGGCAAGACGCTCCAGGTTCAGCGCCACATTAGCTCATTCAGGGGGGAGCAGGACCAGAGCCTGATCTTCTATAAGCGATAGTAGGAAAATATCTTACAAATCATCTGCGCACAGGGGTGCATGGAGGGGCCCGTAGGCCCAGGCGAGCGGCGCGGGGCCCCTGGATCGCCCGACTTCGGGTTGACGGCCGCTCGCGGGATTACCACTCTTGGCCGCCTTGGTCCAGCGGCCGCGCGGCCCCAACAAGTCACGTCAAACCCTAGGAAATTCCCATGACATTCGTGCACACCCTCTGGCTTCCGATCCTGTTGTCGTCCGTGTTCGTGTTCCTCGCGAGCTCTGTCATCCACATGGCGCTGCCGTGGTGGCACAAGAGCGACTTCTCAAAGCTGCCGGAAGAGGGGAAGGTGGTGGAGGCCCTGCGGCCACTCTCGATACCGCCGGGCGACTATATGACCCCGTACTGTTCCGGAAACGCCGAGATGAGGACGCCCGAATTCAAGGAAAAGCTGAACAAGGGGCCGATCATCGTGGCGACCGTGATGCCGAACGGGCCGTTCAGCATGGGCAAGAGCCTCGGCCTCTGGTTTGTCTACCTCTTCGTGGTCAGCTTCTTTGCCGCCTACATCACCTTCCACGCGGTTCCCGCCGGCGCGGGATACCTCAAGGTGTTCCGGTTCGCGGGCGCGACGGCATTCATGGGTTATTCCCTCGCTCTCTGGCAGGCGTCGATCTGGTACGGCCGCTCATGGTGCACGACGATCAAGTCCACGATTGACGGGCTGATCTACGCGGGGCTTACGGCGGGCACCTTCGGGTGGCTCTGGCCGCGGTAATTCCGGCATCCGCCGGCGGTCGGTCCGGCGAGGTCGTAGTCCGGACCGTGGGCGCCCGTGTTGTGCCTAGCCCGGCTTCCTCGCGAGGGTGTAGCCCCATTGAATGTTCTCCTGGTAGGTCCCGGCCGGGTCATGCGCGAGCATCGCGGCTGTAAGTTCGGCCTCGAATTGCTGCGCGCTCCCTCCGAGGACCGCTTTGGAGGAGACGGACGTGGAATACAGGAAGCCGAGAATCGAATCGATCGTCCACTCCTGCGGCTCCACGAAGACGTGGCTGGCGACGTCGATGAACCCAGCCTCGCGCATCACCCGCTCGTGGAGATCCGGGCCTTCTGCGGACCCCCGCGGATCGGAACCGGCGGCGTCCTTGGAGGGGCGTTTCGTCCAACGGCGGACAACGTCCACGGCAATCCGCTGCCAAGCCTCCCTCTCGCTGAAGATGCTATGGCTTCCCAGGATGGCCACGCAGCATCCGGCCTCGAGGCAATGAAGGGCCCTCTCGGCCACGAGGCGCTGGTCGAGGCGGTGGAACGCGTCCCCGATCGTGATCAATGAGAAGCTGCCGGGAGGGGGCTCAAAGTCCTCGGCCCTTCCGGTCTGCCACAGGATGTTCCTTATCCTCCGTCGCTCCGCCTCGTGCCTTCCCGCCTCGATCATTTTGGGCTCGAGGTCGATCGCCCTCACCTCGTGAAATGAGGAGGCGAGGTCCAGGGCCACGCGCCCGGGCCCGCACGCCAGGTCGAGAAGGCGGCCCTTTCCCGTGACGGCCGAGCGCCTGATAAGGTCGTTCAGCAGCCTTTCGGGGTAGGGGATCCGATACCGAACGTAGTAGGCGGACGTGCCGGCGAACGCGTCCGCGGGGAATCTCGGCCTGGCGTGTTCAACGTGTTTCACGCGGCGGATGGGTGGCGGACTTTCGAGACATTTGCCTGGGAGTTCCCTAATGGACGTTCGCGGGAGTCGTGACAACCCGCGAGATTGGGGCCTTTGGATCAGCTGCCGCCCAGCCGGTGCTTGCCCAGGAAGGGCTTCCAAGCTCTATTCCACTCGCGCCGGCCTCCGGCCTCCAGCCCGGCCGGCCGGCGCAAACGAAACCCGATGCGCCGCGGAGCATTTCGCCATTTCTTCGGCCTGGCACTATTCCTGGCCGTCTGTTCGTACCGGGGCTCTGCTGAGGGAGATCCGGGCGCGGAGACACACCCGATAAACGTGCTGTTCATTGGCAACAGCTACATCTACGTGCATGACCTGCCGGCTGTACTCGAGAAGTTTGCCGGAAGTGGCGCCGGGCCGAGGATCTCTACAAGGATGGTGGTGCACGGAGGTTGGACCTTGAAGGAACACCTGGACTCGGGAGAGGCGCTCGGCGTCCTGCGCAAGGGCAAATGGGACTATGTTGTCGTGCAGGAGCAGAGCGACCTCGGGGCGCCCTTCGTGATCAATGGCATACCACGGGTCAGTAGTGACGCCTTTTTCAAGCCCAGCGCCGCGAGGTGGGCGGCCGAGATTCGAAGGGCGGGCGCCAGGGCGCTCTTCTACCTCACCTGGTCGAAGAAGGCCTGCCCCGGCGATCAGTCTCCGCTCAACTATGCCTACTTCACGGCGGCGCGGGACGCCGATGCCGTCGTTGTTCCCGCGGGCATCGCCTGGGACGAGGTTCGCCGGCACAGGGCCGACCTGGATCTTTTCATGCGCGACGGCTCGCATCCGTCCACGGCGGGCACGTACCTTACGGCATGCGTCTTTTACGCCGCCATCCTGGGCCGGACTCCGGTTGGCCTGCCGGCTTCAACCGGCGTCAGGGGGCCCGGTCCCGGCGGCAAGACGGACCTTGCCGACCCGACGATGCTGGTGAATTTGCCTCCGGAGGAGGCCCTGTACCTCCAAACGACGGCGTGGGACACGTGGCAGAAGCTCCAGAGCAATGAGGGATACCCGCACGGTCTGCCGCCTTCGCCTCCGGACCTGCCCCAAAGGCCCCCGGGGCGCCCGATCTCGGCGCGTCAACTGGCGGGCACGTGGAAGGGGGAGTTGCGGCTGTACCCGGCTCCGCTTCTTCCCGTGGAGATGGCGCTGGTGCTCCGGCAGTCCGGTGCACAATGGCGGGGTCATTTCCATTTGAACTTCCACGCCAAGGAACGCGCGGACGAATCGTTCGATCTTGAAGATCTGGCCGTCGGAGAAACGGAGCTCACGTTCACCGACCCGAAGGGGCTGCAGAAGTTGAAGGTGCGGTACCGTGGGGTTAGCGACGGCAATGGCGGTCTGATTGGCAATGCGGATGCGGACGCGCCGCCGGGCCTCTACCGCGGCACCTTTCGCCTGCGGAGAATCCAATGATGGCCATGAATGAATCGGCAGGCGATCCCGCCAGGGCGCTGACCCTGCAGTTGCTCGAGTGGCTGGAACATCGTCCCCGGACTTACGCGGAAGTCATGGATGCATGGCGAACCACATGCCCGCGCCTTTCGATCTGGGAGGATGCGTGCGCCGACGGTCTCATCGACGGCGACCAAAGCCGCGATCGGATCGTAATTCCAAGCCCAAAGGGAAGGGAGCTTCTGGAGGCAAGCCGGAACGTCTTGCGAAGACGCTCATGACCAGGCGTCCAGCGGGCGGCCCTCTGAACGCCGCAGGAGGCAATCGACCAAATACCCGTTTGTCGATGTGAACGCTCGAAGCACAGCACTTCCTATTGTCCCCGTGGCCCCAGTGAGGAAGACATTTTGCATGGGCGGGGCGAGTTCGCTCCTTCGCTAGGTTTTCAGCGCAATCAAGAATACGGATTGAGCGTACTGACGCCCGATCTATTTAGGAATACGCGAAGGCCTCACCAAGTTATGTGACGAATCTCGGGAATGAAGCTGAAATGCTGGTCCCTGCTGAGGACGGGCAGTCGGTATTGAAGGGCCAGAGCGGCGATCCATATGTCATTTTCGGGGATGGGTTTCCCTCGGGCTTTTAGTCCAAAACGGATCGTGGCGTAATGGACAGCGGTTGCGCCATCAACGGAGACGACTGCGAATGCGTTGAGGTTGTTTTGAAGCCAGCCTTCATACCGACCGTGAAACCTGGAGCCTAAGATTCCGTACCGAAACTCTCCTAGCACGATTGACGGAAGCGATGGCACCGATACCGACTCCATCTTTTCTGCAAGGCCTTCGTCGCCGTCTGCGAGCGCCGATAGGGCGTTCGTGTCGAGAATCATTTCCACTCTTCTGGATTCACTCGGGAAAACTCAGCGGCGACTTCCTGGTTGATCTTGGCTGTCTCGTCGCGCAACCGACGCAAGCCTCCGAAGGCAACCTTCCAGGCGGGAAGGTCCTCGAATCCATGCTGTGAGCGATTGAGCTTCTCGGTGAGTGCTTCGTTAACGACCGCACGGATAGTCTTACCTTGCTTCGCGGCGGAGATCTTGAGCTGCCTGAAGAGCGGTTCAGGAATCTCGAGTGTTGTTTTCACGTGAACCATAAAAACATAAATATGGATAAATTCAAGCCCACGACCTCAGAGGAGCCCTGCTTC
>CAZHPC010000066.1:11845-16706 GCA_964534685.1 uncultured Opitutaceae bacterium | reverse complement strand
CCCGTGCAGTACGCGGCAGAGGACCCGGGCGGGCCAATCGAGCTCCGCGTGTATCCCGGCTCGGATGCGTCGTTTACATTCTACGAGGACGAGAACGACTCGTACGACTATGAGAAGGGTGTTTACTCCACAACGCGCTTCGAGTGGAGCGAGTCCCTGCGCCAGCTGACGATCGGGGAGCGCAGGGGCGCCTATCCCGGGATGCCGTCGACGCGCGTGTTCCGAATCGTGATCGTCGCCGAAGGGCACGGCGTCGGCCCGGATGTCACAGAGAAGGCGGACAGGGTCGTCACCTACGCGGGCCAGGCCCAGACGCTTCGCTTCTGAACCGTAGCGGCCAGCGGGGAGGCGGGCCGTCCGGGCCGCAGCGGCGCTTCGCCGCAACCCGTCAATTCGAGCGGCTCAGGAGTTTCTTCTTCTCCGCCTGGAATTCCTCGTCGGTGAGGATCCCCTTCTTCCGCAGGTCGTCGAGCTTTACGAGCTCGTTGTAGAGTTCGTCGGTGGTCAGGTGCCTTTCCACCGGCGCCGCGGGCGCCGCAACGTACACCGGACCGCCAGGGGCAGCCGGAGTCGGGGCCGTGAGCTCGGGGTCGCCCGGATTCAAAGCCTTGAAGGTGATCTTTGCGTAGGCATAGCCCAGGCCGAAGGTGGGCACCTTGTCCGTGAGCGAAACCACCCTCAGCTCCTTCCCGTGCTCCGCACAGTAGCTGGCGGCGGCCTCATTGGCCTCGGTCCTCAGCGCATCGACGTCCCTGTGCAAGGCATTCTTGGCCTCAACCTTGATCGAGTAAGTGTTGTTTCCCATCGAGACCACATCCCCGACGTTGTCATGCGACGAGGCATATCCGGTCAACGCGACGCACAAACAGGATGCAGAAAGCAGCTTGCCAAGGGTTTTGGAGTTCACACGGAAAACGTCATGTCTCTTTCCACACAGGTCAATCCTTCGCTGCGGCAATCACGCCATCCTTCCAAGCCTCCCGGGCCGCCCCGGCCGTGGGTCGCAGTTTGGAACTGCCGGCGACCGGCCTACCGCCATCCTTGCAATACGCGCGAGAGCGCGCAATTGCTCAGGAACCCCACCCTCATCCCCCTTTGAACATTACGCCCGCGAAGAATGCCCTGGTCGTGCCGCTGCTTGTCCTCTCGGCCTGCCTTGCGTCACTGGCCGCGTCGGAAAACCCGCAAGAACGGGCTCCTCCCGCAGCCCCGCTCTCCGCCCAGCAGCGCGACTTCATGAAATGGCGCTTTGGGATGTTCATCCATTTCAACCTGGCCACCTTCGCCGACACTGATTGGGCCGGCGGCTACGAGGATCCGAACCTGTTCAGCCCGGCAAAGCTCGACTGCGGTCAATGGGCGGATTCCGCCAAGGCCGCGGGTATGACCTATCTCGTCCTCACCGTGAAGCACACCGAGGGCATTGCGCTCTACCCGAGCGCGGTGACCCGCCGCGACATCACCATGTTCAAGAACTTCAAGGGCGGAAAGGGCGACATCGTACGCGAGTTCGTGAACGCCTGCCGATCGCGAGGGCTCCATGTCGGGCTGTACTACTGCTTTCCCGGGGACTATTCGGACGAGGCGCACCGGAACGCGCCGCCGCCTGGCAAGCCGAATCTTCATGGGCTGCCTCCCGAGGCCGCCGGCGACTATGTCGGCTTTATGAAGCGCCAGCTTGCCGAGATCCTGACGAACTACGGGCCGATCGACCTGCTGTGGGTGGACCAATACGGCAACAAGTACACTGGGGAGAAGTGGCAGGAGATACTGGCATTCATAAGGTCGCTTCAGCCCCACTGCATCGTGGTTGCCAACAATGCGCGGAACCTGCTCGATTCTGACGTTCTCAGCTACGAATATCCCTGGAAGCCTGAAATGCCGCCTCTGGACAACGTGCTCCCAGCGGAGGTCTGCGACACGATTCAGACTGGGGCCCGCTGGTTCTGGCGCGAGGTGCGGCAGCCGTCGGACCTGCGGAAGGCCACGGAGGTCGCCGCGAGGGCCATGGAATGCAATAAGCACAATGCCAACTACCTTCTCGATGTGCCGCCCGATCGCGACGGACTCATCTCCGGGCCCCAGTTGGCGCGCCTGCGGGAAATAGGCGCCCTGTTGAAGACAGACGGAACCGGCATGGCTCCATAAGCTTAGGACAGGATTACCAAGAGACCGTGGTCCGTTTGGATCCGAAGCCAGCCGGTCGATCCGCCTTTGTGGATGCGTCCAAGACGCCCGCCGCGACGTATAAGTTGGGACTCACACGAGAATCAAAGGACACCACAAAGCGGACACTATCCTGGAACCTCGAAGCGGAATCTCCCGTCAATCCTGTTACAATTCTGACATCGTTCTCTTAGGACGGTTCAACAACCTTCAACTGATATAAGCCCAGCATTCCCCATGAAAACAACCCCATGGCCATCACTAAGCCTCGCAGCCCTGCTGACAGCCGGATTCTGCCCCCATTTGAACGCGAACCTGTTCACCGACAATTTTGAGGCGACGGTCGTGGCAGAAAGGGCGAAGGATGCTCCGCCAGAGCCGAAGGGCCCGGTTTCATACGTGGCATTTGATGGCGGCTATGTCGAGGCGGGGGATCCCATCGCTGGCGACGCGCCGCCATCCGCCGACCAGGTCCGCCAGGAGCTGCGCACGGCGCTTGCGGCACAGGGCTACCAAACGGCCCATGGCACACCCTCGCTCGTGCTCATGTACCACTGGGGCGTACTGCGGAAGGACCGCGAGCAGATTCGGGTTCCATTTGGCATCAAGACCAACCTCCGCGCCCGGATCTCTCTCGTCAGCACCGAGATGCTTCGGGCCGAGGCGGAGAACTACATCCTGGGCGTGGAGAAGGGGAGCAACACCGATATGAACGCCTCGACACCCGCCCTGCTTGTGGGACCCGTTGAGACGGTCATCCAGAATTCAAACTTCTCCCGCATCTTCATCGTCGTTTTGGCATACGACTATCAGTCACTTTCGGATCGCCACGAGGCCAAGCTCGTGTGGAGCGCCAAACTGAGCGCGCAGGAGTCAAGCGGCGAGATGGTCGAGGTGATCCCGCCCCTGATCGCCATCGGCGGACAGTTCTTCGGCAAGGACTTCCCGGACGTGCGCGTCGTCAAGACGACCCTGCAAAAGGCGTCGCCGGTCACCGGTGACGCGGCGAGCAATATCGAGCCGTCTCCGGGCTCCTACAATCTGGATGCGGGATTCATCAAGGGACTCCTGAAGAAGGAGCGCACCAAGGTCTCCGGAACGGACGACTGAAGGATGCTTAGCGGGGGGTAACCCACACCGCCCCGGGGCGCGCCTTCGCGAGAGACCCTATATCGCCAGCTGGTTGAGGTTCACCGCGGCGGTGCCCTCGACCGGCTTGCCGAGTTCGAGCGCCGGCTTGAAGCGGATGCTCCTGACGACCGACTCGAGGTAGGCGTCGGCAATCCTCTTCGTGCAGGCCGTGTCAGCGTAAGGTTCGTCAGCCAAGCCGTCCTTCGAGACCCTGACATAGAATGTGCTGGCGTAACTCCCGTTCGCGAGACGCGCGGGCAGATCCGCGGGGAACCTGCCCATTGCGGCCACCGCGGGAAGCGTCTCGCCCTTGTGGGCGCCGAGGTACTCCATCTTGACGTACTCGAAGGCCTCGTCGCGTGTCAGCTCCACGCGTTTAGACGAAACGTTGGTCGCGATCTCCACCCCCTGATTGTAGACGTGGAGTTGGAAGTCGATCAGGTCGAAGTTGAAGGGGAATCCGCCCTCGACAAAATGCACCTTCGTCGGGCGTGCGTCTATCGGGTCAAGCGACTTTGCATACACGAGGTTCTGGACGGTCCCCTCCTTGGTGCCGGCCGGGTGGAACTTTGTCATCGTGACGACATAGGGGTTGTGCAGAGGCCGCGCCGACGAGATCTCGAATTCCACGTCCACCCCGTCGAATCCCTGCGTCCGCATCTCGCGCCCTCCCATCGAATAATCCGATCCGACGCCCCCGGCTGCCGAGTTCACTCCCTGCTGCGCCGACTGCAATGCGGCGGTTAGCGCCGCCGCCTTCTGTCCGGGTCCCGGGGAGCCAGGCCCACCGGTCGTCTTCGTGTTGATGCCCATCTGCGTCGCAGCCATCGTGCCGTTTTGCACCGCGTTCGCCTGGTTCATGGAGGCGTTGTAATCCGCGTTCTGGACCGCCGTCTGCGCCAGCGACCTCGTCATCAGGACTTCGGGGTCGTTGGCTTCCGTGTAGCCGCGGATGCTCGTCAGATTAGCGATGGTGGCGGAGGTTTCCGTGAGCTTGAGCGTGGGGGTGATCCTGATGTTGAGGGGCCCGCTTTTTGAGGAAACGACCCTCTGCTGCCCGCCCACCTGGATCACCCACGAGCTGCCTACCACATCCTTGACGGCATAGAGATCCCTCTCCTGCCCGACAGAGATGTCGGCGCCCATGAAGAGCGTGTGGGTCTTCGTGGACTCGACCGTGACCTTGTCCATTACAACCGCCTTGTCGTTCTGCGTGCCGGCGGCGAGCGGAGTTGCGGCGGCCATGAGGACGATGGCTGGGAGAATTGACTTACCAAGTGACGTTTTCATGAAGGTTCCTTTCGAGCTGCTGTCGTGCTGATTGAAATTCAGGTGAATTATCC
The DNA here is from genome assembly GCA_964534685.1 of uncultured Opitutaceae bacterium. Taxonomy (GTDB): domain Bacteria; phylum Verrucomicrobiota; class Verrucomicrobiia; order Opitutales; family Opitutaceae; genus Palsa-1447. The sequence goes on along the minus strand of CAZHPC010000066.1, from coordinate 12,066 downwards.
GGCGACTCCTTGCCGCAGGGTCAGATCGCCAATTGACCGAGCTTCAGCGCCGCGACGCCATTTACAGGACTCCCATTTTCGAGCGCCGGCTTGAAACGGACGCCCTTGACGACCGACTCGAGATACGGGTCCGAAATCCTCTTCGTGCACGCCGCGTCAAGGAAAGGCTCCTCCGCGAGGCCGTCCTTCGAGACCTTCACATAGAAAGTGTCGCCGTATTT
>CAZHPC010000066.1:0-11745 GCA_964534685.1 uncultured Opitutaceae bacterium | reverse complement strand
GGACGTCCTTGTCCGTTTCCCGGCCGACCGAGACGTCGGCTCCCATAAAGAGCGTGTGGGTCTTTGCAGCATCCTGCGCGAACGCCGCAGACGGAATTATCAGGCCGCTGACGATGATGACGGAGAACAGAAATCGAACTGCGATTGATTTCGTGGGAAACCGAGCTGTATGGGTTGTCTTCATGGGTTTGTCTGGCCGTCCTTGACGACCAGTGATTTCACGCGGGCCAGAAAGTCCTCGACCGCGTCTGTCTTTTCGATGGTGAGCGCCTTTTCCAGGTATTCGACGCTCTTGGCGTAATGCCGGTTTTTGAGTTCGATGTTGGCCAGCTCGAGGCTGGCGATATAGGTGCTGCTGGCGACGTGGTAGGCCGCCTCGAACGCGAGGGTCGCCCTCGGGACATCGTCGTCGGAGGCGTAGGCCCGGCCGAGGCTGATGAGGGCCTTACCGTCCAGAGGGTTGATCTTCAGCAGCCGGTCCAGCTCGCGGCGGGTCTCCGGCCATTTCCTTTCCGCGGTGTAGAGGTCGGCCCTGGTCTGCAGCAATGCCACGTTTGCAGAATCGGCGCCCTGCGCATCAAACCGGTCCAGCACGCGCTCGGCATCCTGCAGCTTTCCACCATAGATCAAGACCTGGGCGTAGTGGAGAAGCTTCTGCCCGCCCATCTCGGGCGAGGCGACAAGCACCTTGTGGTATATCTCCGCCGCCTCCGGGACCAGGCCCTGCTCAGCATAGAGGTCGCCCAGGATCGTGAGCTCCTCGGTATTGGCGACGCCGGTTCCCGCGGCGGTCTCAAGGAGCACGGTCGCCTCCAACTTGCGGTTCTCGGCAAGCAGGATGTTCGCGTACGCAAGCCAGTACCTCGCTTCGCTCGGCCGCTCCTTGATGAGGTTCTTCACCAGGGACTCGGCGCGGGTGAACTGCTTTCCGCCGATGCAGATCCCGAGGAGCCCCTCCTTCCAGTCCACGTTGGAGGGATCTCCGCTGAGCGCCTGCATGTACGCCATCTCCGCCGAGACGAGGTCCCCTTCCTTTTCGAGGCAGTATCCGAGGAGCCCGAAGGTCGTGGAGTCGCGGTCACCGAGCACCACGGCCCTCGAGAAGCACGGAACCGCCTCAGCGTACCGGGCGGTCGAATAGTAGAGGATCCCCAGGTTCACCCACGCGCGAAGGAACGTCGGATATCGCTTCACCGAGCTCCGGTAGTTGGCCTCCGCCTTCTCGTTCTCCCCGGCGGCGTAGTACGCGTTTCCGAGGATGAACTGGAACGCCGGGCTGGGCTCCTCCTTGTCCGTACTCATCGCCTCGAGCAGCTTCACGGCGAAGGACGGATTGGACGAGAGCATCGTCACGACCTTCTGGTAGAGGGCATACTCCTCCTCCGTCATCTCCGGCTCCCTCTCCTTGAGGAACGAGCTAGACTCGTTGATGATCCGCTTCGGATCGAGCTTGGGCTCGGAGGCGAAGGCGGGGCCGAGGAGCGCGGCCGCGAGGGAGAAGAGGAGAAGAGTCTTGGAGGATTTCATTGCCTAAATCGTGAATGGAGAGCCGTTCGTCCACTTGTACCACACGAGCTGCTGCACCATGCAGCGCACCTTCTTCCCCTTCCTGATCGCCGGGCTGAACTGCCACTCGTCCCGGACGCACTCGAGGACGATGGCGTCGAACTTCGCGTTGCCCGAGGGCCTCATCACTCGGATGGTCGTCACCGCCCCCTCGGTGTCGATGACCAGGAGCAGCGTCACGCGAAGCGACTGCGCGTCCTCGCGGACGCGGCTTGAGACCCTGGCAATGGTCTTGACCACCGCCAAGGGAGGCTGATCCACCTCGCTTTGCTGGTAGATGTGCTGGAATTCGCCCATGCTGCCGGACTTCGGCTTCAGGTCGGAGAGCAGCTGCCCGAATTGGATGGTTGCGCGCGGGGGAAGGTCGGCCGGAGGCATCAGCCTGCTGAGATCCGGAGGAACCACCGCCAGCTTCACCGGGCTGTCCGACGCTCCGATGTCGATGCCGGTCAGGGGAATGGCAGTCTCGATCGGCACGGAATGGTCTTCGGGCCTCGGCGGCGGGGGCTCGGTGACGGCGGTCACCGCCCGGAGGTCCTCGATCTCGGTCGGGACCTCGACCCCCCTCACCATCTCGAAGTGCGCGATCCCCAGGAAGAGGACAAACGTGAGCCCCGCCCCGAGGGACACGTAGAGCGCCTCGTCGGCGAGCCGTCCGGTGAGGCTCCTGAATCTGGGGATAGATGCTGCCTCGGCCATCGGAAAGAAGTCAGGGTTTCTCCAGATGGGTCGTGGCAAACTCCACATGCTGAATTCCGGAGCGCTTCGCCTCCGAATACACGGCGGCGAATATTCCCAGGTTGGACGAGCGGTCCCCGCGGATGATCAGCGTCGGGACCCGTCCTATGGCGGCCTGCTTCACGACCGCGGCGACCTGGTCCGTGCGGATCTCCTGGCCGTCGAAATAGATGCGGTTGTCCGCCGTGATCGCGATAAGGAGGGCGTTCTGGTCGCCGCTCAGCGAACCGCTGACGTCCGGCTTCTCGACCTCGACACCCGGGTCGTTGATGAACGCGCTGCTGATCATCAGAAAGATGACGAGCACCATGATGCAGTCGACCATCGGCACCATGTCGATGTGGGTCGCCTCGAAGCGGCTGCGTCCTAGGTTTTTGCCGATCATGTTGATGCGTCGAGCCAGACGCTGCGTTCCATGCCGTTCAGTTTCTGCATGTACCTTCGCAGGCTCCCGTTGGCGAGGTGCACGACCATGAGTGCCGGAATCGCCACAACGAGGCCCGATTCCGTGGCAACAAGCACCTCCGAGATGCCCCGCGCCAGTCCCTCCATCGTCTTCTCCATCGAGTGCCCCGAGAGGCTCTCAAACGTCGTCACCATCCCGCTCACCGTGCCAAGTAATCCGAGCAACGGAGCCGCGGCGATCATGGCTCCCAGCGCGATCCGCTGCTGTCTGAAGGACTCCTGCATCTCCTCCCGCGCCCGCCGCAGTTCCGGCAGATGCCGCTCCTGCGCCGATCCCCGGCGGTCAAGTTCGCGGCTCGACCGCCAAATCGAGAAGAGCAGCTTGAAGCACCTCGAGTACAGGATTACCGACAGGCCGAGGATCGCGATCATCACGGGACCCCCCCTTTCGACGAGCTCGATGAGGGGTTTCATACGGAGGCCGCCTTCTCCCCGTCCTTCGCGGTCTCGTTGGCCGTCATGAACTCCAGCGCATAGCGCTCGAGCGAAGACAGGTTCCTCTGGATGCGGTGCGCCAGGAATCCGTGGGCGATCAGCGTTGGTATGGCGACGATCAGGCCCAGCTCGGTGGCGACCAGCACCTCGGAGATTCCGCTGGCCAGCTTGCCCGCGTTGCCGGTGCCGAAGACCGTGATCAGCGCAAATGTCCGGACCATGCCGACAACGGTGCCCAGCAGGCCCATGAGCGGCGCCGCCGTCGCGATGACGGCGAGCAGGGGGAGCCGGCGCTCGTAATGGAGCCTCTGGCGCAGCAGCACCGACTGGAGATGTTCCTCCAGGATGTCCTTGGAGCTGTCGGCATACTGCAGCCCGACCTGGAATATCTCGCGCACGGGCGCGCTGAGCGTCTTGACGGCCTGCTCGACCTGGGCCCGGGAGCCTGCGGACACCTTCGCAAGGAACGCGTGCACCACTTCGGGCGGGTCGACCGCAAGACGGGAAAGGTCGCCAAGCTTCTGGCCGATCATTGCCAGCGAAAGTAGTCCAACGGCGATGATCGCGTAGGCGACGGGGCCGCCCTTCTGGATGTGGTCGAAGACCGTGCCCTTTGTCTCCTTCAGGCGCAGGGCCTTGCCCCCCGAGGCATCGGCAATGATCGTCGCCGGCTTGCCCTGAAAGAACGCCGAGGCGTCCTGAGTCTTCCAGGAAGAGAGCCTGTAGGTCACAGGATAGACGGATCCCGCGCGCGGCCTTGCCGTTCCGGCGCCCGTTCCATCGTCCGGCAGGAAGTAGGTTTCCGGCCCGAGGAAGGCGAACGTGCCCTTGATCACCTGGTTGTTCCCCTCGACGAGCGAGCTTCCAGACGCCGTATAGCCCCCCAGGGACTGCTTCGTGCGCGCCAGGAGGAATTCCGCGATGTCGATGGCGGACTGGGCGGTCGAGGCGGAGGATTCGTCGTCGAGTTTCTGCTCGAGCGCCTGAATGCGGTCGGAGAGCAGCTGGCCCTCGCCGGGTGCCAAGCTTTCTTCGAAGGCCGTCATGCCGTCGTGGGCAAGCGTGCTGATGTAGGCGGAGTTCTTCCGCGTCGCATCAAGTTCCATCAGAAGCTTCCTGCGCTGCTCGGAATAGTCCTCACGCCCCGCCTCAAGGCGCTCAATCTGGCTTTGGGCCGTGACGATCCGGTCCTCGGTCAGGCGCATCTCCTTGAGCAGGGGCGCCTTCTCGCCCGCGATGCGGCTGCGGGTGCTGTTCAGCTCGTCGGCCGCCTTTCGCAGCCGCTCGCCGTAGTCCGCCGTCGCGCGCCTCATCGCGTCGTCGAAGGTCTCCTCGGCACGGACGCTCGCCGTGAGGAGGAACAGTGACACCAGTGCCGGAAGGAGTCGGGTGTTCATTCGGGCTCAGTTCTTGAGGTTATCAGCCACGGGCCGGCCGAGGACGGCCGGCACGGCGACAAAGTCCGGATCGGCCTTGTCGTTGTAGACCGCCATGAGATTCTCGACCGGGCGTACCGCGTCGGGACTCGGGTCCCACTGCCATCCTCGGTTCCCGGGCGCCCCGTACCATGCCTTTGCGGCCGCGCGGTCGAGCGCGTAGCCGCGGCTCAGCCCCCAGTAGATAACCTCAAACGATTTCGCCCCCTGATCGCCCGCGATCGTGAGCACCTCGTCGCCGCATGTCACCGTGCGGTTGAACAGCGCGCAGCGGTTAAGGATGGTCATGGCCAGCTGCATGCGTTCGCCCGAGGCGAGGCCTGAATTCGCGAGGCTTCGGTACGGGAGCTCCAGCGCCTCCGACAAGCGGGGTGGAAGCCAGGGACGCATCTCGACCAGCTTCGCCGAGAGCGCCTGGATCCTCACGTCCGCTGCATGCAGGTCATCCCCCGCGGCTTTGTTCTTGGCCTGCAGCGTATCGAACTCCTCGCGGTCCTTGGCCGTCGTCGCTCTGAGAAGCTCGCTCTTCTCCTCGAGCGCCTGGGCACGTTCCTTCAAGCCGTTGATCGTCGACTCAAGAAGGGGCTTCTCCGACACCCACGCGCTTTCGACCCGCGCAGTCTCCAGCCGGGTCTTGATCCAGTCGCTCGCCGCTTTTTCGCCCGGTGCGAGCGGGTCGGTTGCGGGCTCGGCGGCCCGAGCGGCCGCAAGCAGGAGGGCCGGCAGCAGAAAACGCCAGACGGGGTGAATAGAAGGCATAATCATGTTTGGGAAGGGGTACCTAGAACCGCAAAAGGTGATCGATTGCCGTTTGCATGGCGATTCCATTGCCGAGGCATTTCAATGCCTCTTCAGCCGGGGTATATAAATGATTCCTGCTCGGCATGGGGTTGCCAATGTCGCCTTTGCAGACTCCGTGCCATCCGTCCCGGATCGATGCTAAGGCGTTTGAGCAAAGCATGTAGCGACTCCGATGCAATTGTACGAACTTCCCGGATCCTTGGGAGATGGTTGCAAGCACCCGCTTTCAGCCAGGGCCCTTGCTCCCGTTTGGACGTAGCCAACCAACGCGAAATCCGGAGCATTCGCGGGTCTTTCGCGAATAGTGTTGATGCCCATGCGTGCAAGGCTCGCATTGTTGGAATTATGGCTGTCGCCGCCGAGCCCCCCGCCGGGTGCGAAGTTCTCCTGCTGGAGGATGATTCCGTTCTTCGAAGGAGATTGTCCGCGCACCTTCGCAGCCTTGGAGCGGAGGTGACCGAGGTCTCGACGATTGAGAAGGCGCGCGTCGCGCTGTCAGGGCTGCATTTCGATTTCGCGCTCGTCGACCTTCATCTTCCGGACGGCGAGGCCCTCGAGCTGCTTCGGGAAGGGGCTTTCTCGGAGAACACGGGCGTGGTCGTGATGACGGCATTTGGCGGGATAAAGGATGCGGTCGAGGCGATGCGTCAGGGCGCGGGAGACTATCTCTCCAAGCCGTTTGAGCCGGACTCGTTGCCCATTGCGTTCATGCGCTGCAGAGAAAAGCGCGGGATCGCGCGGAGGGACGAGTTTCGCGCCGGCGAGCATTCGTCGGCGGAGGGTATCGAGCTCTTCTTCGGAGAGAGCCTCGGCGGGATCCGCAGCAAGCTCGACATGATCCTCTCGTCCGAGCGGAGGCTGGAGAGGAATCTTCCCCCGATCCTGATCGAGGGCGAGACGGGCACGGGAAAGAGCCTCCTGGCCGGCTGGCTGCACCGGCAGGGCCCCCGTGGCTCCCGGCCCTTCATCAAGGTGAACTGCGCCGCCCTTCCCGAAACTCTCGCCGAATCCGAGCTGTTCGGGCATGAGCGCGGGGCGTTTACGGATGCCCGGACCGCAAGGATCGGGCTTTTCGAGGCGGCAGATGGCGGCACCCTGTTGCTGGACGACATCGGGACGCTATCTCCAACCTCCCAGGCCAAGGTATTGGCGGTCGTCGAGGACCACGCCATCAGGCGCCTGGGAGCGACCAAGGAGATCGGAGTGGACGTGAGGCTGATCGCCGCATCGAACGAACCGCTTTCAGACCTGGTCAAGGGCGGCATGTTTCGCGAGGACCTCTACCACCGGCTCCACCTTCTCCACCTGACGCTGCCGCCCCTGAGGGAACGCGGACTGGACGTCATCGCGCTGGCGAAGCACCTACTTGAGCGCATCGCCCGGCGGCACCGGATGAAGGGCATGTCCCTCTCGCCCGCTGGCGAATCGCGCCTCCTGGCCTACGGCTGGCCCGGGAATGCCCGGGAACTTGCGCATGCCATCGAGCGGGAGCTCATTTTCGCCCAAGGGCGCGTCTTGGACTTCGAGAGCCTTGGCGCGCCGCCGCCTCATGCGGTGACCGGATGGCGGAATCCCATCTGGCGCGTTCCGGACGAGGGATTCACCATAGATTCCGTCATTGCGGACCTCATCAACGAGGTGCTTCGGGAGACGGATCACAACATCTCGGCCACGGCCAGGCGATTGGGAGTCACCCGGGAATTTCTTCGCTACCGGCTGAATGAACAGAAATCCCGCGAGTAGAGAGACCGAATGCGCGGGATGCAGATCCGGGATTTGACGGCAAGGCAGCCAATATCGCATCGGGCCCATCACCATAGCCCCTCACATACCGTGCGCCTTCAACCATTCCGCCGGGCCGAGTATGCCGGTTGGAATCGGCATAATTTGATAAGGTGATGATTGAAAATTCCTTGTGAGAATCATGCGTGAACTGGCACCCGAGATGCATTACGGTCGCACCACGGACGACCCAGGCCGTCTCGCGACGCCCCAATCCCCTCAATGACGTTTCGCCGATCCGGCACGAGATTCGCCCCCCAGACCCGCCTGGCGCTGGTTCTCTTGTCATTGGCCGCCATAGCGGGCCTTTCGGCGGCGCATGCGCAAACCGCTGCCCCGGAATCGCCGGAAGGCGTGAAAGGGAATCAGGCCTCGGAGAATTCCTATCTTCCGCCGCTGGCCAGGGACAAGTTCGACCCGGTCCGGTTCATGAACGCCTTCGCGTCCCACTACTACCTCCACCCGGAAAATCCATCCGCGCCCCAGTTCGTCTTCTTTCCCCCAATTCCCCCGCCGCTCGAATCGGAGATTCCCGTGCTCGCTCCCTACGACCCGGGTCCGCCGGCGCCCGCAGAACTCGAGGCATTTGTCGGGGAGACGTTCTATTCGTTGTTTGGAGCCCGGCTTGCGTCAGGCGATCTCCCAAGGCCGTTGCGGGAGCGAATCGTGGCCTATAGGCTCGCAAAGGTCGGTCTCCAGGAGGCGCTACGCGCGCAGATCCTTGGCCTAAAGGATGCCGACCCGGATGTGCGAAGGAAGCAACTAGAGGCCTTCGCGAACCAACAGGCGCCAAGGATCCTCGAACTGGAGGCCACGGCCGACCAGCTTCGGGCAGACCTGCGGCCGGTTCGCGTCCTGGGGCTGCAGGTGGATGGCGCCGACCCCGGCGGGCGCCTCAGCCGGAAAATTCACCTGGTGCGCGACACACCGGCGGATGCCGCCGGACTCGCGAGCGAGGCCGAGGCGATAAAGGGTGCTGCGTTCTTTCAGGAGGGTCTCCCCCTCCCGCAAAGGAGGCTTCTTCTGGAGGCGGCGGCCGAGCTGCAGTCAAAGATAAACCCGGGGTTCGGTACGACCGGGGTCGCGCCGGGGATGGGCATTATCTTTTTCTCGCCCGAGGCGTCCCGGATCCCAATCCCGGGGGAGCCGCAGGAGCCGCTGAAGGGGATCGTAAGCGAATACCTTGCGTCAAAGGACGCGCTGAAGGCCGAGCTCCGCGACGCGCTTGCGGCGACCGACAATGCGCCCACGGACACCCGCAAGGAGACCTTGGCGCAGATGTCGTCGGCCCAGGCGCCCCGCGTCTCCCGCGTCGAGGCCCTGGCGGAGGAGATTCGCCGCGGCCTGGCGGCCGTCACGAACCCGCAGGGCCCCCCAGCCCTCGCACCGATACCCCCGGAGCTGGCGTCGCGCATTTCCGATTACCGCAGGCACAAGGTTGAACTCCTGAAGACGCTGCGCGCCCTGCTCGTCGCCCCCTCGCCCCGCGGCGAGGCGGCCCACAACCCGAATACGGAACAGTCGGACGCGGGCGCCGGAACGCTGGCATGGATGCACGACGGATCGACCAGAACGGAGATACAAACCAACGAGCTGAGGGTCTCCGTCGCGGAGTTCGACCACCGGCAGAACGAGCTCATCGCCGCGCTCAACACCGAGGAAGCGGGTATTCGAGCGAGCCTAGCCGACTACGTCAGGTCCGCAGGCGGCCCCCTCGACAGCAAGTCCGTAAACGACCTGCTGCGGGACTTCGAGGCCGCCCGCCAACGGCAGGAGCTCTGGGACCGGTATCGGGACTACCAGGCCGCGGTCCTGCTGCCCGGCCTCTCACCTGGACAGCGCCGCATACTATTTGACGCGGCAATCGAGCAGCTGGCGCTTCCCCTGCCGGCCGGCGAGCGGACCAACTGACGACGGGAGCCCGAGACGCACCATCGATGCCCCGGTTCAAACTAGAATACTCGATCGCCGCGCTTTTCACGGGGGCCCTGCTTCTCGCCATTTTTGCCGCGCTGGTGATTTGGTTCCGGTCGGACCTTCGGGCCGAGATCCACCTAAAGATCATCGAGCGCGACTCCGCGGTCCTGTATCCAATGGCGCTCCAACAGCTGGCCGACAGCTCCGCCAACACGCCCCCGGGCGCGACCAGCGCGCTCACGGCGCTGCTCACGAGCGCCCGCCAAAAGGGGATGCTGGCCGTCGCCGTGTTCGACGGCGACGGCAACACCGTCGAATCCGTGCCAGCCACCCAGCTCTTCGTCGAGCTTCCGACGGTCGACTTCCTGAAGCTCCAGGGCGGCGCACCCATCAGCAGGTATCATCCCGCGTTCCCGCTCGACCAGTATTTCGCCGGAGTGTCGACCGCGCAGCGGCAGACCCCCGTGCTCGAGGTCCTGCTGCCGCTGCCGGGCCCGGGCTCGTCGAAGCCGCAGGGATTCGTGCGCTATTACATCGATGCCCGTCCGCTTTCGCGAGAACTGGCCAACATCGACAACCGGATTGACCGGCAGACTGCCGTCACCCTACTTGTCGGCGCGGTCCTGATCGCTGTCGTCATGACCGGCGCGGCGTTCAGCGTGAACCGCGCCCAGAGGATCATTGCCGAGCGAAACGAGCGGCTCACCAGGGCGAATTTTGAGCTCACGCTCGCGTCCAAGGCGTCCGCGGTGGGGCAGATCACATCGCATCTCATCCACGGCCTCCAAGGGTCGGTTGAGGGACTGCGCGCCGTGGTGGCGAGTCGCAAGGCGGATCCCTCCAACCCGGCCTGGGAGTCGGCGGCCGACTACACCGAGCGCCTCCAGGTAATGATCAGGGAGACGGTCTCGATGCTCAGCGACGCGAGCGCAAGCGCCACGTATGAGCTTTCGGGCCGCGAGCTCGCGGAGACAGTCCGCGAGAGAAACAAGGCGGCGGCGGCGGAAAAGGGCGTGGTGCTGGAAGTCAACGAGGGATTCGCCGCCAACACGGACAGCCACCGCGGCAGCCTGCTCTGCCTCATCGCCAACAACCTTGTGCACAACGCGATCATCGCGACCGACCCGGGCAAGAAGGTTTCCGTCTCCTGGGTCGACACGGGCTGGGCCATCGTTCTTACCGTGCGGGACGAGGGTTCGGGCATTCCCGAATCCATGCAGAAGCATCTTTTCAAACCCGGAAGAAGCGGGCGACCGGGCGGGTCGGGGTTAGGGCTGGCTATTAGCCAGCTCCTGGCCCGCCAGATCGGCGCAGAAATGGTCCTACTGTCGACCGGATCCGAAGGAACGACCTTCAGGGTCACGCTCCCTCACAAGGACTAATCTCAAAAACGCGGCCGGCGACGCCCACCTTAGACGGGCCTCACCTCGATCTTGGCGGCCTCCGGAAGGCCGAGCGTGGCCTCTCCCTCCTTAAGCTCGCACCTAACAATTCCGCTCGTGTGGTCGCGTTCCCGCACCCGCACACGGGCGCCGGGCTTCAGCCCGGTGCGCTGCACGAATTCCAGGAATGGCGGGCTCTGGTCGAGAATGCGCTCCACGCGGAGGGGCCTCTGCGCCTCGCATGTCGCCAGCGTCACCCCCTTGCCGCGGTCCAGCACCGGGCACTTTACGCTGGGAATCGGGTCGCCGTGCGGATCCGCTGCGGGATGGCCGAGGATTGCGTCGATGCGGAGCAGCACCCGGTCCGAGATGGCGTGCTCGAGGGCCTCCGCCTCCTCGTGCACGTCCTTCCAGTCCATCTTCAGCACATGGACGAGAAAGGTCTCGATCAGCCTGTGCTTGCGCACGACCGCGAGCGCCAGGTCCCGCCCCTCCGGCGTAAGCCGCACCCCTTCGCGGGGCCGGTGCTCAAGCAATCCGCGCGACGCCATCGACTTCACCATCGTGGTGATCGTCCCGGGTGTAACTCCAAGCGTATCCGCGAGGGTTCCCGTCGCTACAATCGCATCCTTGTCGGAGGAATGGACGAGGATGGCCTTTAGGTAGTTTTCGACCGTGCTCGTCGGCATGGCTCAATGGAAATGTAGAGGAATTTTGAAGACAATTAAATTTTATCTTTGACGACTCAAAACCATTATTTCTATATGTCATAACTATAGATTCTGATACTCAATTCCCTGCAATGCCCGGAGTGCCAGCCGCTTCTCCGAAGGGGGGCGTTTCGCTCGAGGGCCTCCACGGCAGCGTCTCCGTGCCATCCCACGCGGCCCGTCCCTGGCGCCAGTACCTGGCCTTTGCAGGACCGGCGCTTCTCGTGAGCGTCGGTTACATGGACCCTGGCAACTGGGCGACCGATCTGCAGGCGGGCGCCCAGTTCAAGTACACCCTGTTGTGGGTCGTCGGGCTGTCCAGCACGATGGCCCTCTTCTTGCAGATCATCGCCGCCCGCCTGGGAATCGTCACGGGAAAGGACCTCGCTCAATGCTGCCGCGACTACCTCCCGGCCTGGACGCGGTGGTCTTCTACGGCCACGACAGGGTGACGCTCCGTATGCGTTCAATTCCCGCAGGATGATGTGGTTCTTGAATGTCAGGGGTCACTTG
>CAZHPC010000065.1:0-16770 GCA_964534685.1 uncultured Opitutaceae bacterium | reverse complement strand
CCGTGGTGCTCATCACGGACATCGGCACCGACATCGACGACAGCTGGGCGCTGGCGCTGGCCCTGCGGTCGCCCGAGCTGGACCTCAAGCTCGTTCTCACCGATCCCGCCGACACGGTCTACCGCGCCAGGGTGGCGGCGAAGTTCCTCGAGGCGGCCGGACGCGCGGACGTGCCCGTCGCGATCGGCGACAACGGCGGGCCGACGGGCGACAACTTCAAGACGCTGACCGCGTGGATAGCCGGGTATGACATCGGGAAATATCCGGGGAAGGTCTACCAGGACGGCGTCGGCGCCCTGATTGACGTCGTCGAGAAGTCGCCGGTCCCGGTGACCATTGTCGCCATCGGGCCCGTCCACAGCCTCGCGCTCGCCCTCAAGCGGTCGCCCGGCATCGCATCGAAATGCCGCTTCGTGGGGATGTACGGGAGCTTCGACGTCGGGTATGGCGGGGGTCCGCCGTCCGCCGAGACCAACGTGCGGGTTGAGCCCGCCGGGCTGCGGGCCGTGCTCTCCGCCCCGTGGCGCGACATCCTCCTGACCCCGCTCGACACGTGCGGCCTCGTGAGCCTCGCCGGCGAGCGCTACCACGCGATCTGGAGCGCGACCGGTGATCCCACGCTTCGCGCGCTCATCGAGAGCTACTGCATCTTTGCGCCCCAGCAGAACTGGATGACGTGCGACTTCTTTTCCACGCACTCGACGACGCTGTTCGACTGCGTCGCGGTGTACCTTGCCTACTCGGAGGACCTCGTGGAAACGGAGACAATCGCCTTCCAGGTGACGGATGACGGCTACACCCGCAGGTCGGCGAGCGGCCCGTTCAAGGCCAGGGTAGCCATCCGCTGGAAGAACAGGGATGGGTTCGAGGCGCAGCTGGCAGGGCGCCTGCTGGCCCGCTGACCCTCTTTGCGGGCCCCCGCGGCCGCCGGAGAATCAAGGCCGCCCTTCCTTGCCGTACGCCCGAATCCTCTGGGAGGGAAACACCCCATTCATCTGCCCGTGTCCCCGGGGTATGCTTTGCGGCGTCCCGACCCCCAACCACCTATGCGAAAGACCTCCATTCCCCAAAGGACCCCGTTCCTCGCCGTCGTTGCATTGATGACGCTCGGCCTCACGGCTCCCCTGCATGCCGCCCCATTCCCCCCGCTGACGACGCCAGCCACGACAGAGCACCTTCCCGGCAAGCTCGTGTGGGCCGACCTCTTCACTTCCAATCCCGACGCCGCAACAAAGTTCTACTGCGGCCTTCTCGGATGGACGGCGACCACCATAGACCAGAAGGGCAAGGCTTACATCATCTTCAGAAACAACGGCGAACTGGTCGCCGGCGTGGCCCCGCGTTCCGCCGGGAAGGCGGACCAGCCGTCGCGCTGGGTGGGGTACGTCTCGGTCGCCGACATGCCGGGCGCGCTCGCCGCGGCCAAGGATAACGGCGGCTCGGTGCGCGCCCCCGCCAAGAACTTCCCCGACCGCGGCTACCAGGCCATCATCTGGGACAACGAGCAGGACCCGATCGGCCTCCTCCAGTCGACCTCCGGCGACCCGGCCGACGACCAGACCGTGCCCGGGGAATGGAACTGGTTCCAGATCTACTCCAAGGACCCCCAGGCCACATCGGCCTTCTACCACAAGACGCTTGGTTATGATGTCGCGCCGGAGACAAACTCCGGCCGCAAGAGCGAGTTCAAGCTCTCGAGCAACGGCAACCCCCGCGGCGGCATCGCTGGGCTTCCCAGCGGCGGCGATTACAGGCCCAGCTGGCTCGGGGTCATCCTCGTCGCCGACATGGACAAGATGCTCGAGAAGGTTCCCGCGCTCGGCGGCAAGGTCCTGGTCGAGCCCCGTTCAGCCGAATTCGGAAGCCGCTTTGCAATCATCCAAGACTCCACAGGCGGCACCGTCGGCCTCGTGCAGTACATCGAAACCGAGAATCCGGCAAAAACCCCATGAAACACACCTTGAAGACAATTTGCGGCCTCTTGGCCGTTGCCGGCCTGCAGCTGGGCCCGATGACGGGCTGCGTCGGCGGCTATGTGGATGCGGGCGAGCCCGTCTATTACGGAGGGGAGCCCTGGGTTCAGACCGATGTCGTCGTTGGCGGAGGGGGCGGATGGTTCGGAGGCCACCGCGACAACGCGTATGTCCATCCGAGCGCCAACCGCTCCTCGGGCCGCGCGGCGCCACGCGCCGAGCATGCCGCCGCCCCCCGCGCCTCCAACTCCGGGGCGAAGCAGGACGACCACCGCAAGTAGGCGGCCGCCGCGCGCTGCAAGGCCGTTCAGCCGACTTCGATCGCCCCGGGAGCCCCGGGCGACAGGTCGTCCTTTGACCTCGGGAAGGTCGCGGCGAGCATCTCGCCCGCGCGCTCGATCCCGTGGACCAGGCCATCGGTGAAATCCCCGCGCTTGAAGTGGTCTCCCATCGCCTTCGCCAACCCGGTCCAAAAGGCGTCGCCGCATTTCTCGTGCACCCCCGTGTCCCCGATCACGGCAAAGCGCCGGGATCTGGGGGCAACGAAGATGAGAACCCCGTTCCGGTGGCGGGAATTCGCCATGCCGAGCCTGTTGAAGTAGGACTGCGCGGCCGACACGGGATCGGCTGCCTTGTGGCGGGCGATCAGGACGCGGATCTCCCCGGAGGTACCGGCTTCCGCCTTGCGTAGGGCGTCGAGCACACGCTTGTGAGCGATCCTTGGGCCGAGGAAGGGCAGGTTCATCGGGGTTACCAGCTCCCTCCCGCGCCGCCGCCGCCGAAACTTCCGCCGCCGCCCGAGAAGCCGCCTCCTCCTCCAAATCCGCCCCCGCCGCCGAAGCCTCCGCCCCCGCCGCCCGGAAAAATGAGCGGGACAAACCCTCCGACCGTGCGCCGACCCCCGCTATGGTACATGGAACCCGCCCGCCGGAAGATCGAAAGCATCACGATGACGAGGAAGATCGCAAAGATGATGCCGGGGGGAATGCCCCCGGCCCTCTGGTCGCCCACCGCCCGCCCCGTTCCACGGTACTCCCCCCGGGTGGCCGCCATGATCGCGTTTACGGCCGCGGTCACGCCCCCGTCATAATCCCCCTTGCGGAACCGCGGTGTTATCTCGTTGTCGATAATCCGCTTGGCCATCGCATCGGGCAGGGTGCCCTCGAGGCCGTAGCCGACCTGGAGGTAGAGCTTATGGGTCTGAGCGAAGATGAAGAGGATGGCGCCGTTGTCCCGTCCCTTGAGCCCGGCGTGCCAGGACTGAGCGACCCGGACCGTGTAGTCCTCGATCGACGATTCGCTCTGCATCGCCGGATAGATCACGACGAGGACCTGGTTGGAAGTGTCGCGCTCGAACTGCGCCAGCTTTGCGTCGAGCGCTCCTGCCGTCGCAGGCGTGACGAGGGAGGCGTAGTCGTTGAAGTGCGCCGCCGGGGGAGGCGGGATGACCTCGGCGGCTCCGGCGCCGCACGCGCAGAAGGCCAGCAGCGCGAGACATTTGCCGCGCACGATCACGGCTTGGCGGGCGCTGCGCTGTTGAAGTCGAATTGGACCTTCGGGGGCGTCTCGGATCCGGCGGTCGCCGTGAAGTAGGGGCGGGAGGTGAACCCGAACATGCCCGCAAGTATGACCGCCGGAAAGCGGCGGATGGCCGTATCGTAGGCCTGTACGGCGTCGTTGAATCTCCCGCGTTCGACGGAAATGCGGTTCTCCGTTCCCTCGAGCTGCGCCTGAAGGCCTATGAACCCGGCGGTGGCCCGCAGTTCCGGATACCGCTCGGAGACCACGAGCAGGCGGGAGAGGGCGCCCCCCAGCGCGCCCTGGGCCTGCTGATAGGCGGCGAGCTGCGCGGGATCGGTCGGCGCCGTCCCGGCGGGCAGCTGCACCTTGCCGACCGAGGCGCGGGCCTCGGTGACCGCGAGCAGCGTGGACTTCTCGAAATTGGCGGCCCCCGAGACGGTGCTCACGAGATTGGGCACGAGGTCGGCCCGGCGCTGGTAGACATTCTGGACCTGTGCCCACTGCGCATCCGTGCCCTGCTGGAGGCTCACGAGCCGGTTGTAGCTGGACGTCACCATGAGCCCTGCGATCACGACCAGGGCGATCAAGCCAATGAGGATTTTTGTCGCTGTACCCATGTTAGGAGGTTGTGCACGACCGGTCGCCGTATCAAGGTCGTTCCACTCGAGCCCCAGAGCCCATGAACGTACCGATTGAACAGAGGCCCGTCGTCCTGGCGATCTTAGTGCTGACCTACGTCGGGCTCGCGATCGGCCGCATCCCGGGCCTCGGGCTCAACCGGACGGGCATCGCGCTCCTCGGCGCAATAGGGATGATGATCTTCTCGGGAAGCTCGACCGTGCAGACCGCCTCCAGCGTGAACTGGCCGACGATCTTCCTGCTGTTCGGCTTCTTCGTGATCTCGGCCCAGCTCCGCCTTTCCGGGTTCTACGACCGCGTCGCCATGGGCATCTCCCAGCACCTCAAGGCGCCGACGTTCTTCCTGCTCTACCTGGTCGTGGTCACGGCGGGGCTTTCCGCGTTTCTCAACAACGACATCGTCTGCTACGTCCTCACTCCGGTTGTCGCCGCCGCTCTGGTGAAAAAGCGGTTGGACCCCGTCCCGTTCCTGATTGCGCTCGCGGCCGCAAGCAACATCGGCGGCGCGGCGACGCTGATTGGCCACTCGCAGAACATGGTGATCGGCACGCTGGCGAAACTGAGCTTCCTCAAATACATCCTCTGGAGCTTCGTGCCGGTGGTTGCCGGCGTCGGCGTGACCTTCCTTGTCGCGCGGTTCGGGCAGCGCCGCGGCGCTCCCGTGGGGCGGACGGAGCCCGTGGAGCTCGAGGATTCGGCAACCTACGCGCTCGACCGCTATCACGCTGCCAAGGGCCTCGTGATCCTCGCCGCCGTGATCGCCCTCTTCTTCACCTCGGTGCCCAGGGAGGTGACGGTGCTCGTCGCGGCGGGGATCCATCTGCTGAGCACGAAGTTCCGCACCGAGCAGCTGCTCGCCCTCGTCGACTGGCACATCCTGCTCATGTTCATGTCGCTCTTCGTGGTGAGCGCGGCCTTCCAGGCGACAGGCTATGGCGAGCAGCTGGTGCGGTGGATGGAAGGCGTCGGATTCGACCCAAGCCGGCTTGCGAACGAGGCGGTGCTGACCGGGGGCCTGTCCGTTCTGATCGGCAATGCTCCGGCGGTGATGCTCCTGGTGAAGCTGGTGCCGCTTGTCCACGCCTCCAACGCCTACGTCATGGCTGTCGCGAACAGCTTTGCCGGGAACGCGATCGTGACGTCGAGCGTGGCGAACATCATCGTGGTCCAGCAGGCCCGGCGGCAGGGCGTCGTCATCTCGTTCGGCGCATTTGCCCGCCTTGGCATTCCCATCACGCTCGTGACGATGGGGGTCCTGATCGGGTGGGCCGCGATTGTCGGCCCTTAAGGAGCTCCGCGTTGCCAGCGGAGGAGGGTCGCGGCCGCCAAAGCCAATCCTTGTGCGATTTCGCGGCCGGCGGCAGTATACAGGTGGGACCGATGACAGATGATTCCGAACTCCTGCGGCAGTACGCCAACGAAAGCTCCGAAGCGGCCTTCGCAGAAATCGTGCACAGGCACGTCGATCTCGTCTATTCGGCCGCGCGTCGCCAGACGGGGGGCGACCATCACCGCGCCCAGGAGGTGACCCAGATGGTCTTCACCGATCTCGCCCGGAAGGCGGCGGCCCTTGTCAGGCACCCGGTCCTGCCGGCTTGGCTCCACCGCAGCAGCCGCCTGGCGGCCCTGGACCTGCGCCGCAGGGAGGGCCGGCGGTCCCGCTATGAGCACGCGGCGGGAGCCGAGGCGGCCCTGTCCGAGCCGCCGGGAGAAGCGCTCCCGTGGGACGGGGTGTGGCCGGTGCTCGACGAGGCCATCAACGAGCTCGATGAACGCGACAGGCAGGCGATTCTCCTTCGCTACCTTTCGAACCAGCCCTTCGGCGAAGTGGGCCAAAGGCTCAGGCTCTCCGAAAACGCGGCCCGGATGAGGGTGGAGCGTGCGCTCGCGAAGCTGCACAGCCGCCTTGCCCGGCGCGGCATAACGTCCTCATCCGCCGCGCTGGCGGCCGCGCTTGCCGGCCAGGCCGTCGTGGCCGCACCTGCCGGCGTCGCGCTCGCCAGCACGTCGGCGGCAATCGCGGCTGCCGGCGGCGCCGCGAGCGCCTGGATTGCCTTTATGAGCACTTCAAAACTGCCCGTTGCGCTGACCGCCGCTCTCCTTGCCAGCGGCGGCGCGGTCGTGGCCATTCAGGGGAGCGCCAGCAGCCGGGTTTCGCAGGAGCTGGCGGCGCTCGCGCGGGAAGACATGGCGATATCCGCGCTCGCAGAGCAGAACCGCGGACTCGCCGCGGCAGCGGCCGAAGCCCGCAGCCTCAGGGACGAGGATTCAAAGGTCGGCATCCTCCGGGGCCAGGTGCGGGATCTCGAGGCAATCGCGCAGGCCCCCAAGCTTGCGGCCGTGAGGCGTGCGCCGGCAAGCCCAACGCTCAATCTGGATGCGGGCACGCCGCTCGTGAACCCGTCGGCTCTGGACCAGATGCCGCGAATGCTTAAGGAAAGCCGGCCGGTGTATCCCCTGGAAATGCGCAATGCGGGGGTCTCGGGCCAGGTCGTCGTCGATTTCATCGTCGGTAAGGACGGGCAGGTCTACAACGCGTTCGCGCTCAGCTCCTCGGACAAGGCGTTCGAGGAGGCCGCGGTGAGCGCCGTGAGCCAATGGACCTTCTCCTCCGGGCAGAAGAACGGCCAGAGCGTCTATACCCACATGCAGGTCCCGATCGTGTTCGCCCTCTCCGGCGGCCCTCCGGCTCCAACCGCCGAAACCTGGTTCTGAACCGATGAATCGAACCCGCCTGGCCTGGATCCTCTTCGCGGCTGCGACCCTTGCGGTCTGCGCCATCGTGGCGAGCCGCGAACTCGCGGCTTCCCGGAAGGCTGACGCGCTCGCCGCGGAAAGGCAAAGGCACCTCGAGCTGGCACGGCTCCAGGGCGAGAACCGCCGGCTGAAGGCGGAGCAGCTTTCGGAGGACGAGCAAGAGCGGCTCGAGCTCAGGCGTACCGAGGCCGAATCCCTTCGCGCCCGCCTTTTGGAGCTCCAGAAGAGAAGTGCGCGAGCCTCGTCGACCACGGCCCAGGAGGTGCCGGCGAGGGACTGGATCTACGCCGGGCGGGCGGATCCGAGGGCGGCGATCGAAAGCGTCCTTTGGGCCGCCTCGCGTGGCGATGTCGACCACCTCGCCGAGCTGCTCGGGTTTGCGCCGGAAGTGCGCCCGCAGGTGGAGGCGATGTTCGCCCAGTTGCCCGCCGCATCGCGGGAGGAATACGGAAGCCCTGAAAAGGTAGTGGCGACGCTCCTCGCGGGAAACTTCCCGAAGAACGCAGCCTCGATGACGCTTCTCGACGACCGCCTTTGGGACCAGGACGCCGCCGTGTCGATGACCGTCGGGCATTCCGACGGCCAGTCCAAAACCAACATCTACCGCTTTCATCGAGCCGGGGACGGCTGGCAGCTCATGGTCCCGGCGAGTGTCCTGTCGGGCTACCAGAGGATCCTGAGCGGCGAACAGCAACCTCCTGAAACTGCTTCCCCATAGGCTCCTGGCGCCGATCGCGCTCGCACTATTCTCGGGATACGCCGGATGCTCGGCTCCGAACGTGCGGGGAAGGAGCTCGATAGAGATGCTGGAGCCGATCGCCGCTCCAGAGGCGGGGACGGACAAGCAGGGCGAGGCCTCAAAGAAGATCGTCGAAAACGAAATCCCGCCTTCGTCGATAGGGGAGCTCACGAGGCCCGCGTATCCCGCCGAAGCGCTGGCGGCGCGGGCCGGCAAATGCGTCGTGTTTGTCACGATCACGATCGACGCCAGGGGAATCGTCACCGAGGTGTCGCCCACCTGGCAGAGGCTGAGCATTCCGAACAGGTTCTCGGATGAGTTCCTGGACGCCGTCAAAGTCGCGGTGAGGAGTTGGAGATTCGAGCCCGCCCGCGTCGTCTCCTGGGAGAAGACCGGGAACGACGATCTTAAGTATCTCGGGACAGAGACGGTTTCGGCCCGCACCGACGTCAAGTTCACATTCGAGGCTTCGGGTGCGGTGCGGTAACGCCTAGCCTCAAAGGGGTCTCGGTCACCGGTTCTGGTTCGCGGTCCTCTCCACTGGTTAGAAGGGAACTGGGGCGCATCCTGTTGAACGTGGAATGGCACCTTGAGGAACGGGGCTTGTCACAGGACTCGCCCCGGCATTGGATCATGCCTAATTCCTTTCGTCCGTGCCCTTAGACACCGAGAGATGCGGCCCAGACACCTTGGGTACGGCCCAAGGAGTTCTGATTCACATGGCGTTGTTTTGTCGCTGTCGGCCAGGACAGCGGACCACCGAGGTTGGTCCCGTGGGTGCCATGAGTTTCGATTAGGATTCCACGTGGCAAGACGCCAAAGCTATATGACTCCTATTCGCCATATAGCTCTCTTCATCGCGACCACATTCGCAGTCAGTATTGTGCGCGCCGGCGACAATGACACACATTTGGCCTCCTTGTATATGCGGGCGGCAATCTCGGCCGGGCTGCCCAGGTACGAACCCAAGAGAGCCCCGGCGAGTTCGACTGCGTCGCCTATTATGGCGGCATCCAAGCGCGAGGGCTCCAGTGCCGAGGTGACCTCGATGCCCGAATACACGGTCCGTGAATCAAAGCTGCCCACAACCGAGAAGGTCCTGACCTACAAGGGCCGGACGAAAATTCTGATGGACGAGTATATGGGCGACTCCGACGGCATAGATCGCGGAGTCCTGAACCGTTACACGCTGGCTCAGCTCTGGGCGAAGATTCCAATACTTGGAAAGCTCCCGTTTATTGGCACCGCCTTCAATATGAGCGTGGAGGAGCGGGCCCTGGACGATGCGGGCGCCAACAATCCCGTCACGGGCGGATCAACGAGAGCGCCGGATGAGTAGGAAGGCCTGAACTGCGGCGCAGAAGGCCTGGCGGGGCCTTGCCTCAGCGTGCTACGCGCCGAGGGCGCAGATCCCCGGCGTCTTTCTTCCTTGGGGAACGGGATTGTCTGATGTAGGCGACAATCCACCTCCGTGAGCTTCGAAGAAGGTTGACCGCAAACGGATTGCACAACAGCATTGCGATCGGGAAGAACCACTAATACATGAGTAAATATCGCCTGATAGCGTCGGCCTCGGTAACCTTAGCCATCGTTGCGGCGGTCGGTCCGCAATTGTTCGGAGCGAGCGGAAACAACAACGACAATTACATCACGCTGCAGAAGGTGCTGCAGTTCGACCAGACGTCCGGCAGCGGACCATTTGCGGATCCTATCTCCCCGTTCGCGTTCAACGTGGCCAGTCCGGTCGCCATGAGTTTCACGCCTCCAGGAGGGTCGAGCACCGCGCTGACCCTTTCCTCGGGCAGTAACAATGACAAGTACAAGTTCGGCCAGGGGTTTGGCACCCAGTCGGCGATGGACGCCGCGTACCCGAACGGGAGCTACACGTTCGCGGTGAGCGGGTCCTCCAATTTCTCGCTAAGCCTCACGGGCAATCTGTATCCGAACACACCCCAGGTCACTGGTGGCACCTGGAATTCCTCTGGCCAGCTGGTCATAGATTCGACGCAGAACAACACCCTTAATTTCAACACATTTTCGACCTACGGGACCTCCGGTGTCCTGAGCCACATGCAGATCCAGATCATGTCCTTCGACAGCTCGACGGTGAATCTGACCCAGTCCTATCTCACCCCGACAAACGCCTCCGCGTTCACGTCCTATTCCATCCCGGCCGGCACATTGACTCCCGGGTCGGTCTACTACTGCCAGCTCGAGTTCGACGCCGTGCCCTCCGACAATGCGACGGCCGTCTCGGGTGACACGGTCGTCACCCTCTACTCGATGCAGACGAGCTTCATCCTCGTCACGTCGGGAACGCCATCGAATGTGCCGACAATCACGCAGCAGCCGACGAACGTCACGTCACCCTTGGGATCAAACGTGGCATTCCAGGTCAGCTTCAGCGGCGGCAACAATGTGCAGGTCCAGTGGTTCAAGAACGGCGTCCCGCTCGGCCTTAACAACAACAACAACGAAGGCGGCCCGACGCTGAATCTGAACAACATCCAGAACTCCGACGCGGCCAGCTATTTCGCGGTCCTCACTTTCGGGACTGGACCGTACGTGCAGACCAATGCGGTGACGCTCACGATCGGCAGCGCAGCCTCAAACCCGCCGTCGTTCACGGTCCAGCCGGTCTCGCAGGTGGTCGCAACCGGAGGCGCCGTTGCGTTCAACGCGTCAGCCAGCAACTCCCCAAGCTACCTATGGTCGCTGAACGGAAGCCCCGTGTCGAACGGCAACGGGATCTCCGGAGCTAACAGCTCGACGCTCACAATCAGCAGCGCCTCGTCTGCCAACGCCGGCTCCTACATCTGCACCGCGACGAATTCCTTTGGCACGGTCCAGAGCAACTCCGCAGGCCTCTCGGTCACCAACACCACAAA
Organism: uncultured Opitutaceae bacterium; assembly: GCA_964534685.1. Taxonomy (GTDB): domain Bacteria; phylum Verrucomicrobiota; class Verrucomicrobiia; order Opitutales; family Opitutaceae; genus Palsa-1447. The sequence continues at coordinate 6,253 of CAZHPC010000065.1, read as the reverse complement.
CATCGGCCGTTTGATCAACATCGCGACCCGCGCCCTGGTCGGGACGGGAGGGAACATCCTGATCCCGGGCTTCGTGATCGGAGGCAGCGGCACGGAGACCCTCCTCATCCGCGCGGACGGCCCGAGCCTGACGGCGTTCGGGGTTCCGGGAGCGCTTGCGGCTCCGAGCCTTATCCTGACCTCCCAGGCGACGAGCGCCACCCTCGCCACGAACACGGGCTGGGGCACCAACTCCAACCCGGCCCAGATTGCCAGCGTGGCGGCCCAGGTGGGCGCCTTCGCCCTGGCGAGCGGGAGCGCGGACTGCGCCGTGATCGTCACGCTGCAGCCGGGCGCCTACACGGTGCAGGTCTCCGGCGTGGGCAACACGACCGGAGTGGCGCTGGCGGAAGTCTACGAGGTGTCGTACACCGGGACGGCGCGGCTCGTGAACATCGCGACCCGGGCCGTGGTGGGCACCGGCGGCAACATCCTGATCCCGGGCTTTGTGATCGGCGGCTCGACCTCGGAGACGCTCCTCATACGCGCGTCGGGCCCCGCGCTCGCCGCGTTCGGAGTCCCGGGCACGCTGCCGGATCCCAACCTCACCCTCTATTCAGGAAGCACTGTGCTCGGCTCCAACGACGGCTGGGGCGGAAATGCGCAGATAGTCAGCACGGCCTCCCTGGTCGGCGCGTTCGCCTGGGGCAACCCGTCGAGCAACGATTCGGCCATACTCGTGACATTGCCGCCCGGACCCTACACGGCGCAGGTTGCGGGCGCGAGCGGGGACACGGGCGTAGGACTGATCGAGGTCTACGAAGTTCCATAGGCCGCCCAACTCTCGAGATTGCGAAGCATCGATTCGCTCGATAGGCAGGACGGCTAAAGGCGCCGCCAAGAGGGGAATCCCCCCCCTTGGCGACGCATTCTTGGCGCGGGTCAACTTGCGCCACTCCCCATGGAAGCCGAAGCCCATCGCCCGAAACGCCAGCAAGCCGCGCCCGCCGCGCCAACAACCATGCGCGCAGCCCCATTCGAGCCGTTTCGCATCCACCGCCTGATAGCGGCACTCCTTTGCGCCGGAACGGCGTTCGGGGCGAATCTGGAATCCGCGGATACCTACGGTCACGCCTTCGTGTGCACCGACTACACCAAGGGCAGGGTGTGCGTGGTTTCCAAGGAGGGAAGGATCCAGTGGGAATACCCGGCCCCGTCGTGCAACGACATCTGGATCCTTCCGGGGGGGAACCTCCTTTTCAACACCGGCCACGGCGTCAGGGAGGTGACCCGCGAAAAGGCGGTGGTCTTCAGTTATGAATCGCGGAGCGCGATCTACGCCTGCCAGCGGCTGCCCGACGGCAACACCTTCATTGGCGAGTGCAACAGCGGGAGGCTGCTCGAGGTCCGCCCGGACGGCCGGATTGCGAAGGAGGTGCGGCTGCTTCCGCCCGGCGCCGACGGGGGAGGGGCCTTCATGCGAAACGCGCGGCGCCTTGCGAACGGCAACTACCTCGTGGCCCACTACGGACTCGACGTTGTCCGGGAATACGATCCGACCGGGAAAATGGTCCGCGAGATTCCCGCCCCCGGCGGCCCGCACACGGCGATCCGCCTTCCCGGTGGAAACACGCTCATCTCCTGTGCCGACCACCCAAACGGAACGCCCCGCGTCTTCGAGGTGGATCCCTTCGGAAAGACCGTGTGGTCAGTGGACGGTCGCGACCTTCCGGGCATCGGGCTTAAATTTATGGCGGGGTTCCAGCGCCTTCCGAACGGCAACACGGTCATGACAAACTGGCTTGGCCACGGTCACTTTGGGGAGGCTCCCCAGATCATCGAGGTAACGCCGGGAAAGCGGGTGGTGTGGACCTTCGCCAATCACGCCGACTTCGGCACGGTGTCCAACCTTCAGCTCCTGGACGTCCCCGGCGACGCCGTTCGAGGCGAGATCTTGCGCTAGTTAGCGGTCACTGCGGAATTCCATGATGCTTGTCCCAAGGATGAAGGAGGTGACCGGTGCGAAGGGGTTCACCTCCTTTGGAGAGTCGATGTACGCCTGGTAATTGTCCTGGATCCCGATGCTGCTGCAGTCGCGGATGTCGACCAGGCCCTTGGCTCCGACGCTGGCCTTGGTGATGATCCCGGCGTAGGCCTTCTCCACGACCGGGAGGTATTCGGCCCGGTCGATGAGGCCCCTGTCGATGGAGCTCTTGATGAGATAGATGTACATGCCGGTGCCCGAGGTCTCGTTCCAGTTGCCGGGTGCGCCCGGCTTGTCGACCACCTGGCACCACATTCCGGTCTTCGGATCCTGGACGGACTTGAGGCCCTTGCACAGGTTTCTGAGTGCGGAAAGCAGCGTATCGCGGTCCGGATTGTCCCTCGGCAGATAGTCGAAGACGTCCGCGATCAGGAGGGCGTACCAGCCGAGCCCCTCGCTCCATACCTCGGACGCCAGGCCGGTCTTCTTGTCCGCCCAGCTCGCCGACCTTGATTCGTCCCATCCGTGCAGAAGGAGGCCGTTCGGCTTGAGGCAGTGCCTGAGCGCCAGCGTCATCTGCCTGGTGACCTCGCCGAAGGCGTACTCGCGGTCTCCCACAACGGCCCCGTAGCGCGCGAGGAACATCTGGCCCATGAAGACGCCGTCGACCCATAGCTGGTGCCGGGCCCACTCGCCGTGCCAGAAGCTGCCGTCGGAGTTCCTGGGGTAGTCGCGGAAGCCGTCGCGAATCCTGGTCGCAGCGACCTTGTACTTCTCCAGGCCGGTCCGCTCATACATGAACAGGATTGCGTAGCCCGGAAGGAAGTTATCCAGCGCCTTGGGGGAGAAATTGGGGACGTTTCCCTGCCCATCGACCTGCTGGTCGACGTAGCGCTTGATGTAGTCGAAATACCTGGCGTCGCCCGTCAGCCGCCAGAGCTTCTCAAAGGTGAACATGGCGTACCCCGCCTGCCAGCTGAAGTGGTTCGCCTGGTTCACCCAGTGAATCGAATCAGGGTCGGGAAAACGCGATAGGAAGGTGTCGGCCGTGGCCGTCGACCAGTTGAAGCTCCGGGCGGGGGCTGCGCCTTCTGCGGCGGCGCAGAGGACTGGGAGCGCATTGACGAGGCAGAACAAGATCAACCTGCGCATGATGCGAAGGATCCCACGAAGATGTGCCGGAGGCGATCCTTCCTTTGCCGCTAATCCAGGTGCCGGAAGCCGCTTGACGGCGGGCTCGCAGGACCGGGCAGGGCGCCTCCCGAATCCTGTCTACGATCACTTCGGACGCTTGACCGGATGCGGCCTGCCGTTCTCGTCGATCGCCACGTAGGTAAGGATGCCGTGCGTCACCCGGCGTTCGGAGCGGTCGGCGTAATGATGGGTCCAAACTTCGACCTCCACCTTCATCGAGGTGCGCCCGATGCCCTGCAGTCGGGCGTAGCAGGTCACCGTATCGCCCACGTTGACAGGCGCGACAAAGCTCATCGCATCAATGGCGACCGTAACGACGCGGCTCTCCGCCAGCGACCGGGCCAGGACCGCGCCGCCGAGGTCCATCTGGGAGACGATCCAGCCGCCGAAGATGTCGCCGTTTGAATTCGTGTCGGCGGGCATCGCGATCGAGCGGATCACGATTTCACCCAGGGGCTTCGGCGGCGAGGGGTCGGCCATTGCATCGGTAGGCTAGGGCGCGGGCGCCGCCATGCAAGCTGCGGAAGCGCGGTATACCGACTTTCTATCGATGGGTAATCGATTGCCATAGCAGCGGACGCCCCCAGCATGATCGATCTGTTGGACGGCAATTAGGTACCTGAGATCCATTCCCAAATAACCCTCCTAAATCCGTGCCATGCTCTTGCCTGAAAGACGCGCCACGCCGACAGTTTGCTGGGCTCCGAATCTGGAAAAATTAACATGAAACGGCAAACCGACTCCAACCCTCCCCGTCGATTGCAGCCCGCTGCAATGCACGCGGTCGCAGGCGGAGCCATTGTCCTGCTTACGTGTGCCGCGTTTGCGTTCTCTGATCGGCTCGGAATTGCCAGCGGCTTGATTTCCGCCGCGGCGATTGCAGCCGTTATGGTCGGCATAGCGGCTCTGGTCTTTCTAGTGGCAATCCCGCGGCTCACGCGCGGACGCGGCGACGAGACACTGGAAGACGACCAGGAGAATTCCGAGACGGCGCGCAATTTGATCTACACAAAGACGCTCCTCGAGAACATACCCGACAATGTCTATTTCAAGGACAGGGATTCCCGCTTTCTCATGGTGAGCAAGACCTTCATCGAACGCTTCGGTAAGGGCGACGCCTCATCGATCCTGGGCAAGTCGGATTTCGATATTTTTACGGAGGAGCACGCAAGGCCCGCGTTCGAGGCCGAGCAGCATATCATCAAGACGGGGGAACCGGTCATCAATCTTTCGGAAAAAGAGACGAAGAGGGACGGCACCGTTTCGTGGGGCCTCACCACAAAGATACCTGTTCGCAACGAATCGGGGGAGATCATAGGGACGCTTGGTGTCACAAAGGACATCACCCCCCTAAAGGAGACTGAATTGGCGCTTTCCCGCGCCCGGGACGCTGCGTTGGAGGCTTCGCGGAGCAAGAGCGAGTTTCTCGCAAACATGAGCCACGAGATCCGCACGCCGATGAACGGCGTGATCGGCATGACCGGCCTGCTGCTGGACACCGAGCTTTCTCCCGTTCAACGCGATTTTGCGGAGACAATCCGCAGTTCAGCCGACTCGCTCCTCACAATCATAAACGATATTCTCGACTTCTCGAAGATTGAAGCCGGCAAGCTGGCTTTTGAAACGCTCGATTTCGATCTCGTCGAGACGGTGGAGGGTGCGCTCGACATGTTCGCCGAACGCGCCCGTCAAAAAGGAATTGAACTGGCGTGCAGCGTGCCCGCCGACCTGCCTAGGCGCCTAAGGGGCGATCCCGGCCGCCTCAGACAGGTCATCACCAACCTCATGGGAAATGCGCTCAAGTTCACCGAGAAAGGCGAGGTGGTCGTGCGCGTGACCAAGGAGAGCGAAACCGATACACATGCCGTCATAGGCTTTTCGGTCAAGGACACGGGAGTGGGCATCCCGGCCGAGGTGAAGTCCAGGCTGTTCCAGGCGTTCTCGCAGGCCGACAGCACAACGACGCGCAGGTTCGGCGGCACCGGCTTGGGGCTTGCGATCTCCAAGCAGCTCGTGGAGATGATGGGTGGCCAGATTGGCGTGAACAGCGAGCTCGGAAAGGGTTCGACCTTCTGGTTCCACGTCCGCCTCGAAAAGCAGACTGGTGCTGAAGAGCCTGCGCCGGCGTTCTATTTGCACGACATTTTCGACCTGCGCGTCTTGGTCGTGGACGACAATGCCACCAATCGCCAGATCCTCCGCCACCAACTCTATGCATGGAAGATGCAGAAGGGCAGTGCGGCCAACGGCTACGAGGCCCTGGACCTGTTACGCGAGGCGGCTGAAGAAAAGAAACCGTACGACCTGGCCCTCCTTGATATGCAGATGCCCGAGATGGATGGGATGACGCTTGCCCGGGCTATAAAGGCCGACCCTTTGATCTCTGCCACCCGGATCATCATCCTGACTTCGATGGGATACATGCATTCACAGGAGGAGCTAAGGGCCGCTGGCGTGGATGCCTATCTCATTAAGCCCGTGAAGCAGTCGCGCCTGTTCGACTGCCTGGTGAACGTCCTCGGGCGAACAGCCGCGGAACACGCCTTTGCCAAGACAGCAAATGAAGCGGCGCCCGTGCAGCCCGCCGTGGAAATGGCCCAATTGAGCCATGCGCGGATCCTGCTTGCCGAGGACAACACCGTTAATCAGAAAGTGGCGCTGGCGCAGCTGAAGGGGCTTGGATTCACCGCGGACGCTGTAGCCAACGGTCATGAGGTACTCAGCGCATTGCGACAGGTGCCCTACGACATCATTTTCATGGATTGCCAGATGCCGGAGATGGACGGCTACGAGGCCTCCCGTCTTATCCGCGAGGCCGAGCGCAAATCGAATGCCAGTTGGAAGGTGCCGGTGCGAATCGTGGCGATGACCGCAAACGCCATGGCGGGTGACCGCGAAATGTGCATCGCCGCCGGCATGGACGACTACCTCTCAAAGCCCGTCCGAAAGACCGATCTCCAGTCTGCCTTGATCAAATGGATTGAACCTCAGGCGACAGGCAAGGCGACCGACCAATTGTAAGAGATGGACTTTGTAACCGAGCCCACCGACTCGGGAAAGGCCTCAAGATTCGAAGGCGCATGGTGAGCCAACGAG
>CAZHPC010000064.1:0-17148 GCA_964534685.1 uncultured Opitutaceae bacterium | reverse complement strand
TCACACTCTGTGTTTGCAGGTCGCCTCCGCTTAAGACTTATGACGTTGTGTATAGCGAAAGCATCGCCTCAGCTCGTCCTCCGTGAACGCGGCGGGAGGGTGGGGCGGCTCAATGACAATCTCAATGGCCTGCCGCGCCGCGCGGCGGATTTCTATTTGGCGGATTGTGGCGGCCTCTCCCTTCACCGTGATTCGGTCAAGGGCGCGGCGCAATGCCTCGGTGCGCGGGACGAGAGCGAGGGCCCACGATGCCCCGTCGCGCTGCCCGTAAAGTTCGAAATCCCTTCCCAATGCCGGCAGGTCGAGCTGGAGGATGTGAAGCATGGCGTCGTCCGCGCCCTTCGCACGCGGGTCGGCGACGGGCGAGCTCTCCCCCGCGGGCGTGCGGATGAGGGTCCCTTTCGAATCCAAGATCACCGTGCGCTCCTCGGGCGCCGTGTAATGGAGGCTCAGGCCCCACGTGACGGAGACGCGCACTTCGCCCTTCAATTCCACGGGGTCCTTCTTGAAGGAGAAGAAGCGCCGCTCGGTGAAGTCGGCCCGGGTGTCGGGATGGTGGAGGAAGGCTTCGGACAGGTCCCTCCACTCCGGCGCCAGGGGCGCAAGGAGATGCCCCGAATTCACCAGCGGATCGACTCCCGCACCTCTTGCAGACGGGCCGCATGCGAGCAGAAGGGCCAGCACGGCGCCCGCGACTCGCCAGCGGCGCCGGTTTCGGAGCATCGCGGGCCATCGCAGGAGCAGCAGTTCCGCCATGATGCGCGCATGCATCCACACGAGGGTCACATTGTCGCGAAGGTAATGGAAGTGCGACACGCCACCCTCGGCGCGCGAAAAATACTGGACGGGTGCCCAGAGGTTGCGCGGCGGCACACCCGCCCAGGCGAGGCGCACGGCGGCCTCCGTGTCAAAGTCATAACGCCGGCCGCCGCGGCGCTGTCCCAGCGCAGCGAGCAGCTGCGCGAGCGGATAGACGCGAAAGCCAAACAGGGGGTCGTCAAGCCCGGGTCCCAGCAGTTCCAGACGCGCAAGCCCGACACTGAGCTTCCGTCCGTAACGCCGCTCAATCGGGGTGTTTGGGGGAAGGATGGGCCTACCGAGGACCATTGAGTCCGGGTGGCGCCGCGAGGCCTCCATGAACTCCACAATGCTGTTGGCGGGGTGCTGACCATCGGCATCCATGACCAGCGCATGGGTGAACCCTCGCTCCAGCGCGGACTGCGCTCCAGCGAGCACGGCCGCGCCCTTGCCCGAATTCCGCGGCATCACCAGGACGCTGAGCGCAGGGTCGGTCCTGGCCAGCTCGAGCAGAGGCAGCTCGCTGCCGTCGGTGCTGCCGTCGATTACGACGAGAACGGGCCGCCAGCGGCTGATTGCGTCGACGACGACCTCTCGCAGCCTCGGACCCGTGTTGTAGCTCGGCAGCAGGAGGATGTGCGTGTCGGAGACCGTCATGATCGGCAGGGTCGCAGACCGCCTATGATACCGCGGTTGGCACCGGGCCGGGGGCATTGGCGACGGGGGCTGCCCCGTGAAACCATGCCTCGATCCCGGCAGCCAATTCGGAGGTGGTGGCGGTTGTGTCGGTGGGGATGAGCGGGCCCGCGGCGACCTCGATATTCGCCGGGAACCTGGGCAGGCGCCACCAGGCCCGGCCCTTTGTCAGGACATCGGAATCCGTCGTGATCCGCACCAGCTGGATCGGCGCGCGGGCCCGCCGCGCGATGACGACGAACCCCGGCTTGAAGGGCAGGAGCGCGCGGCCGGGCGGCGTGCGCGTTCCCTCGGGGAAAATGAGCAGCAGGTTTCCGGCGGCGACCTTGGCGGCGGCCCCGCGTATGAGTTCATGTCCGCCGTCGCCGCAGAGGTAGCCTGCGCGGCGGGCGGCGGCGCCGAGGACGGGATTCCGTCGGATGGCGGGCTTGAAGATGCACACCGCCTCGGGGATGCGCGCCAGCAGGCAGGTGACGTCGATGAGGGCCGGGTGATTGGCCACCAGCACCACCCTGCCGCGCGGCAGGCTTTCGAAGCCGTGGTAGCGCACGTAAACAAGCCGGGCAAACGCGCACCAGTGATGGAAGAACGCCAGATGGCCATGGATCAGGCGCTGGAAGAAGCGCTCGGTCCGCTCCGTGTCCCGCAGCCAGCCGGTCAGCAGGCAAACAAAGGTCAGCTCCAGCCCGAACGCGCCAAACATCAGCAGTGTCAGGTAGTAGGCCAGGAGGTTGTAGACGGGGCGGAGCGACATGCGGAGAATCAATGCGTGTGGCCCTGGGGGTCAGGGGCGGCCGCCTCAGGGTTCAGGGGAAGGAAATTGAACCACTGTAGCGGGTGCTGGCGAACCAATGTTTCCAGCTGGACCAGGACGGCCTGGAAATGGGTCCGGGCGGCCCGCGCATTCGCATCGCGTCCGGCCGCGGGATCGGGCGCGAAGGCAGGCGATGCGATGAGCCGCAACTCATCCCCTGATGCCGGGACCGCCATGCAGAATACCACAGGGCGGTCGAACAGGACGGCCAGGTGGTAGATGGTGAAGGGGAACATCCGGCGCCTTCCGAGGAAGTCGAAGGGCTCTGTTCTCGCGCTGAATTCCACGCGGTCGCATTTCAGCGCAAGGGATTCGCCGGCCTCGATGGCCGCCTTCAGCTCGAAAAGCAGGTTTTGGGGATCGTTGATCCACAGGAAGGAGATCCGCTCGGAATAACGCCGGCCGAGCAGGCGGGTGTCGTCTGAGTTGGCGACACGCAGGCGTATGATCGAGACTCTGCGGCCGCGTTCGCCGAGGAGGTACCCGAGGAGGTCGGAGGCGCCGAAATGAAACGTGCCGAATAGGGCCGGCTTGCCGGTGGCCAGCAGGGCCTCGAAGTCCGCCTCGTTCTCCGGCTCGAGAACGCAGCGTATCGCCGCGCCCCGGCCGACTCGGAGCTCTAGAACGAGGGATTCCGCAAAGGAGAGGAAATGCCGCCAGATGTCCCGCAGCCTGGGTGGCTTCGCGAGGACGACGGCAAGGTAGGTCCGGGAATGGGCTCGCTGCGCCGGCATGAACGCGACCGCGACCCAGGTGCCTGCCATCAGCATTGGCTTGAAGAACCACCTCGGCCACCACCTTTCCGCCCAGAGCAGAAAGCCGAACCCCCAGCGTGGGCCTGGGTTGCGCGGGGAAGGCGGCGGTGCGCTCACGGCCACTCGATCTCCCACAAACCTCCGGCGCCATACCAGGCAAGCGCGCTGCGTGCGGCGAGGGCCCTCGTGAACTCCTCCAGCGACGGGCACGCGACGTCGGTCTCCGCGGCCGGCGTGAACGCGACGCGGCACACCGCGCCGGCAGCCTTGCGGGTCACGATCGCTGCAAAGGCGAACGACTTTGGTGATGCAACACCGTACTTGGTCATCCACGTGCCCCGCTCCTCGCCGCCGACGAGCGCCACACGCGCGGCCGGCTCAATCATCGCGGTCAGCAGCGCCTGCTCCACCAGGCGCGTGCGCCCGGCGAGGGGCCAGAGCCGGGAAATGGGCTGCTGGCGCCCGATGAGCACCTGCTGCGGCGCGCTGGGATGGATCGATGTCTGGAAGAGCGACGGGCTCGCCTGCGGAAAGCTGAGCAGGTAATCCTCCAGGGCGCGGGCCTCCGCGAAGGTAGAGGCATAGACCATCGCGTCCTCGGGTTCCAGCGGCACCCCGTCGAGCGCCGAACCGATGAGCATGCCCAGGTGGGTCATCCGGCGCAGCGCCGTTCGCGGGAATTTGTCCGCGAGCCGGACGCGCGCCTCGACCGCCGTCTCATCCGGGCCGGGCATCTCGACGCGCACGCTGTGGATGAACCGCTCAGTCATAGGTGAGCAGCAATGCGGCATGGGCGCCGCCGAACGCGTTGCATCCAAGGACGGCACCGTCGAATCCGGCGCTGGAAAATGGCGCCAGGGCGACGGAGTCGACGAAGCTCGGATCCCCGCCTCCGACCGTGCCGGGGATCCGCCCTTCGCGCAGGGCGGCCACGGCGACGGCAAGCTCGACCAGGCCGCAGCTGCCGAGCGTGTGCCCGAGGCTTCCCTTCCATGAGACGAGCGGCGCGCCCGGGAACCGCCTCGCGACAGCCTCGGCCTCGAGCCTGCCGGCCTCAAGGGTGCCGGTTCCGTGGCCCTTCACCCACACCCTGCGGGACGCGGCCACCTCGGCGATGGACGCGGCGCACCGGTCGAAGCCGGAGCCATCCGGCCGGTTGCCCGTGAAATGGAACATCTCGTTGTGAAGGGCGTTGGACGCGATCCGGTGGGGCGCAGGCTCGCGTGTGAGCACCGCGAACGCGGCGCCATCGCCGAGCCCAATCGAGCCCGTCTCGCGCACCGCGTAGGGCGCGGGCATCTGGCCATTGAGGATTTTCAGGCTGTGGAACCCGCCTGCGACGAAGGGGCTTATGAAGTCGAACGAGAACACAAGCACCCGGTCCGCCAGGCCGGCGTGAAGCAGGCGCGAGGCGTGGGCGAGGCCAAGGTGGGCGGAAACGCAGGCGTGCGAGAGGACGTGGACGTGCTCGCCCCAGCCGAATTCGGAGCGCAGCAGGTCCACGCTCGCGGAGGGCGTGCCGTGGGCAAGGTGACGCGCGTCATGGTCGCGGATGAAGGCGTAGAGGCTGCCGACGGCGAAGTTGCTGCTGGTGACGACGACGGGCGAACGGGCCGAGCCCCAGGCGGCGGGGGGGATTCCGGCGGCAAGCCGGCGCAGGCCTGGCAGCCACCGTGGCGACAGCGTCTCGGCCATGGGCGCCGTCAGGGCGAGCGGCACGCGGTCGCCGCCGTCGTCGCCGAGAACCGGGGTCATCTCAAGGGCGCGCCGCCCGCCCAGGAGCGCGGCGACCGTGGCCTTCGCGTCGCCGAACGGCGTCAGGCATTCACACGCTTCAATTCCGGCGGGAAGCTGGTCAGCCGGCATATTCAGGCGCTGCCCGTGCGTGACTGGAGGTAGGCCGCGAGTGTGGTGACGCTGCCCAGGGCCTTTCGCGATTCCTCGCTGCTGCCTATCTTGACGCCGAACTCCTTCTCGATCGCCAGCACGAGTTCCAGCGCGTCGATCGAGTCCAGGCCGAAACGCGGCGAGCCTATGAGGGGCTCGTCGTCGGGAATGTCCTCGGGGCGGACCCCGTCGAGCTTGAGCGTCGCGATTATCAGCTTCTTGAGCCGGAGATTTGAGGGGTCGGGCACGGGGATGTTAGGCTGGGCGGCGCAGGACGTGGCAGACGTTGCTGCCGCCAAAGCCGCTGCTGTTCTTAAGCACGATGCGCGGGGCCTCATCAAGCGTGGCGCGAGGCAGGTCGAGGCCGTCGCACACGGGATCGGGTTCCTCGAGATGGGCGGCTCCCGGGATGAACCCTTCGGCGATCGCCAGCGCGCAAAAGGCGGTTTCCATGGCGCCAGCGAGCGACAGGCCGTGGCCTGTGAGCGCCTTGGTGCTGCTGACGCGCGGTCTGGCTTTGCTGCTGGTAAAGACGCTGTTCAGCGCGATGGCCTCGGAGCGGTCTCCGGCGGGGGTCGAGGTGGCGTGGGCGTTGACATAGTCAACGTCGGCCGCGTTCACGCGGGCGTCGGCCAGCGCTCGCCTCATGGCCTCGCGCAGGCCCGCCCCCTCGGGATGGGAGGCGGCGATGCCGTGGCCGTCGCCCGCCTGGCCCCACCCGATCAACTCGGCGTAGATGCCCGCACCGCGCCGGCGGGCCAGAGCCCCGTCCTCGACTACCATGGCCACCGCCCCGCCCGTGCCCACAAACCCATCCCGCCGGCGGTCGAAGGGTCGCGAGGCCGTCGCGGGGTCGGGGTTGTTGGAAAGGGTGCGAAGGCTCGAGAACGGGATGATGCTCTCGGCTGTGAAATCCTCGGCGCCGACCACCAGCATCCGCTCCTGCCTTCCCAGGCGAATCTCATCCATGGCAAAACCGAGCGCGTGGCTCGATGACGCGCATGCCGAGGCAAAGCCGCAGACCGCGCCGGATATCCTGTAATGCGAGGCGAGGTTGAAATTCAGCGTTCCGGCGATGGAGGAGACGACTCCCATCGGATTGCCGCGCTCGCCGCGGTTGGCGTGCATCTGGTCGATGAAGTGGCTCAGGAGATACGGCGAGCCGGCCGATGCGCAGTACAAGCCCGTGCGCCCATCGGCCAGCGCCGAGCGCTCGAGCCCGGAGTCAGCGAGCGCCTGCTCCAGCGCGCAGAGCGCATAGACGCCATGCGGCGCAAGGCCGCGGAGGAGCTCGCGGTCGACCCTGCAATTGTTCGGCCAGCGCCAATCGCGCCAGCTTGGGGTTGGAAAGTCAAAGCCCTTGACGGTGCCGGCCACTTTGACGGGAAGGTCGGGGTTCCCGAGGAATTCGACCCTCTCAAAGCCATGCCGCAGCTCGCGGAGGCTTCGCAGAACGGCGGCGCGGTCGTTACCGATGCTTGTGATGAAACCCAGGCCGGTGATGACGGGCATCGGTGGCATTCGCGACGGGCCGCGTTCAGGGCGTCTGATGGCCGTCAATCTTCCGGCGGATAAAGCTGCGCAGGTCGCCAAGGGAGCGCACCTTCGATATCTCTTCGTTTGTGATGCTGATTTGGAAGAGGTCCTCCACATAGAAGACCACCTCGGTGATGGCCAGGGAATCAAAGCCCAGGTCATCAATCAGCTTCTTGTCTCCGGGCAGCTGATCCAGGCGGACTGGCGAGCCGCGGGGGGCAAAGTCCTTGAGAATCGCGAAAACCACCTGGTCGAGATCGATCGGATCGCCCCGGGCTTGAAACCTAAAAAATGCGGCGCGGGCCTCGTCAGGCAGCCTCCTGATCCGGTCTTCCTGCTCGACAGCGGACGGAGCCTCGGTGGCGGAGGGTAGAACTACGGGCGCCATGGTTGCGGGGGCGTTTGGCGGTGTGGAAGCGGCCGGATGATCTCGCACGGCAGTGCCGCCTGCCTTCACCGCCGTATATTCGCTGAATATGCCAAGGACTATGTTGCGCCGCACCCGGGTCAACCCCGCATCACCGAGCGCCTTCAGCACGGAATCGGGCGGCACGCAGGCGTCCATGGTTTCCCAGTAGTAGCGCATCATCTCCCGCGCATCGCCGCTTCGGGTGAAGAGGTAGGCGAGAAACGGATAGATTCTGCCGAAATAGACGCGGAAAAAGAACCCCGAGACGCGGCCGGTCGGCTTGGTGATCTCCAGGATCAGCAGCTTGCCACCCGGCTTCAGGACCCGTCGGTATTCCCGGAAGGTCTCGTCCAGGCTCGTGACATGCCGCAGCGCATAACCCATGGTGAGAAAGTCGAAGGAATCGTCCGGCAGGGGCATTTGCTCGGCCCGGCCGACCACGAAGCGTGCCGCCAGCTTGGACCTGGCGACGGCCATCATGCCTTCGCTGGGATCAAGGCAGGTGATGTTTTCCGCAGTGCCGAGGATCCTTGCGGCTTCGACAGCCACCAATCCGGTGCCGCAGGCCACGTCGAGCAGATGATGCGACGGGCGAAGGCCGTGCTGCTTGAGCGCCCACCGGCGGTAGGCGGCGCCACTGTGCAGGAAGCCCCAGTCCACGACAGCGTCATAATACGCCGCTCCCCTGTCGAACAACCGGTTGACAAACTCCGGCTTCGCCTCGGCCGTGGGGTAGCGCGAAGTCAGAATCGGATGCGGGAGCATGATGATAAGCTGGCCCAATAAGGGCCAGACTCCAGCCGAAAGGCGCGACTGCGCTGGGGCGATGACCGCATCACGCGGGTTCCTAACGAATTCTCAAGCAGGCGATTCAGACATCGTCAGTTCCAGCTCCCCGGGGCTGGATCCGACTTTTTACCTGCGAAACGAACTTGGTTCGTTTGACGCCGGCACGGGTCCAGCACCTGCATACAACCCGAACGAATCGCCACCTACTTCCAGCCGGACAAGGGCGAGGGAGGCAACGGTCCGCTCGGCCACGAGGAGGGCTTGTCGCCCATGCGGAGGCTGAGCACGCCTCCGTCCAAAATGTCAGCGTGGCGGATCCACGCCGTGTCAAACTTCCGGCCGTCAAGCGTGGCAGAGGTTATGTAGAGGTTCTCCTCGGAAAGGTTCTCGGCCCGGATTGTGAACGTCCGGCCGTTCGCGAGCTTAAGGCTGACTGCCGGAAACATCGGAGTCCCCAGCAGGTAGTAATCCTGGCCTGCGTTCGGGAAGATCCCCACCGCGCCGAATGCGTACCAGGCCGCCATCGCCCCCGAGTCGTCGTTGCCCGGAAGGCCGCCGGGGGTGGCGGAGTAGTTCTTGGTGAGGATGTGGCGGACGCGCTCCGCGGTCCTGTCGTAGCGGCCGGCCCAGATGTAGAGGTAGGGGGTGAGGAAGAAGGGCTCGTCCCCAACGTCGCACAGGCCGGGCGTGTCGAAAAGGGCGTCGAGCCTGCCGACAAAGGTCGTATTGCCGCCCATTCTTTCGACGAGTCCCGCGACATCCTGCGGGACGAAGAAGGAATACGTCCAGGCGTTCCCCTCGTAGAACGTGTCGCCAAACCACGAGCAGCCCTCGGAAGCCTTGAAAGGCTCCTTCCATGTCCCGTTCCGGTGCCGTGACCGGATGAACCCCGAGAAGCCCCCGTCGCTGAATTTCGGGTCCCAGAGGTTCTCCCACTGCCGCGCACGATTCAGGTATTTCTCGGCGTCGGCCAGCTTGCCCAGTCCCTGCGCCATCTCGGCGATCCCAAAGTCGTCGTAGGCATACTCCATCGTCTTCGACGCCGGCCGATCGACACCCTCCATGCTGCAATAGCCCAGGCTGTGCCAGTCCGCGAGGCCGCCGCGGCCCTCCTTCATCTGGTCGACGGGCGGCACCTCGGCATCCCTGACCACCGCGTCATAGGCCTCGTGCCAGTCCACGCCGCGAATGTGCTTCACGTAGGCATCGGCTATCAGGATGTCGGCGTCGCTTCCTCCCTGAGTGCGGCCGTTGGCGTTGCCCGATCGGCCGTCGGGCAGGAACCCGTCGTGTTTGGAGATATCGACCAGCGCCCTGACGATCCCGGCCTCCCGGTCCTGGGCGACCAGGGTCAGCAGCGGGTTCGAAACCCGGAACGTGTCCCAGATGGTGTAGAAGTCGTCGTAGTACGGCTCGGCGGTTTTCCACAGCGGGTTCTCCCCCGTCCGGTCCACCGGCATGAGCATGGCGTGATAGAGGGACGTGTAGAACAGCGTCCTCTGGGCTGGGGTCCCGCCGGCAACCTGGACCGTGGCGAGCGCCTTCCTCCAGGCCTCGACTCCCGCGACCAGGGTTCCCCGGAAATCAAAACCCCCGATCTCGTGCGTGTTGGTCCTGGCCTGGGCGACGCTCACGAAGGAGATGCCGATCTTGACCCGGATGACCTGGCCCGGAGCAAAATCGAGCCAGGCCCCGGTGAGGATCTGGCCTCCCGCCTCAAGCTTTCCCCCAGGGTGCAGGGGATGAAGGTCCTGCCGGTTCCAGGTTCCGAACCCGGCCGCCGGCTTGTCGCAGGCCGCATAGAAGAAGACGGTGTACGGCCGGGTCTGCTCGTTCCATCCCCCGACCACCGTGCTCGAGCCGGCCACCTCGGTGGGCGAGAGCACCTGGGCGCACGAGGCGGTCACCATCTGTCCCTCCCCGTAGGGGACGCCCGAGCACAGGCAGTGGCCAGCGTCGAAGAGGAGATGAGCCTGGCCGCCCGCCGGAAAGGTGAAGCGGTAGAGTGCCGCGCGGGCGGCCATGGTCACCTCGGCGCGCACGCCGTAGCGCCTGAGGGTCACGGCATAGTAGCAGAGCCGCGCCTCCTCGTTCTCGGGCGGCGAGCTGACGTCGTCGATCGCCAGCGGCCCGACAATGGGCTGGATCAGGATGTTGCCGTACTTCGCCCCGCCCCCGGTGCCGCTGACGTGCGTCTGGCTGAATCCGTTGATGCTGTCGGCCGGGGAATACCCCGAGTTCTGGTCGTTGGCGCCGGTATCCGGCCCGGGCTTGATCATCCCGAAGGGCAGCGAGGGGCCGATTATCGTGTTCCCGCCGTTCCGCGTTCCGATCGTCGGATCGACGAGGTCAACGTTCTCCGCCGGCAGGAGCGCCGCCGGGAGACACAGGGCGAGTCCGATCCGTCCTGTCGCAATCCAGGGCGTCATGCGGCCCATCAACCCTCCACACACCGATCCCAATGTCCTCGAATTCATGATCACGCGTTTTCGTATCATCCGCCAATCCGAGCGCCTAAACAACGCGATTCCGCGGGCTTCGCGGGAATAGCGGAGGGATGCCAGCGGGGGTCAGGTCTTCCGCAGGGCCGGCAGGAGCCTCCTGATCGCCTCTGTCAGGATGGCAATGTCATAGGGCTTCGGCACGACGGCCTGGAAGCCGTAGTCGCCGAAGTTTGCCATCACTGGGTCGCCCGAGTAGCCGCTGCAGACGATGGCCGGGACGTGCGAGCCGGCCTTCCGGATGGTCTCGATCGTCGCCTGGCCCCCGATGCCGTTGGGGATCGTGAGGTCAAGGATCAGGAGGGAGAAGGGCCGCCCTGCATTCTGCGCGGCTTCGAACTCGCGCAGGGCGCTATCGCCATCCGGGACTGCGGTCGGCTCAAGCCCCATCCGGCGAAGGACGATGGCGCCGACCCGGCGGATGCTCTCCTCGTCGTCCATCAGGAGGACGCGGATCGGGGCCGTGACCGCGGGGGTGGGCGGGACGGGCGCAGCCGGCGCCTTCGGCGCCGGATCCCCTCCCTCTCTGGCGGCGGGCAGCCAAACGGTGAAGACCGTGCCCTTTCCGGCGCTGGACTGAACGTCGACGTGCCCCTGGTGCTTCCTCACGATCGAGAAAACGGTGGGCAGCTCGAGGGCGTCGCCGGACCTTTGCGTGGCGAAGAAGGGCTCGAAGATCCTCGGCAGCTCGTCGGGTGGGATGGCTTCGCCTGTGTCGGCGATCGTGATCTTCAGGTAGGCGCCCGGGGAGAGCGTAGGGGACCCTTTCTCGATCTCCGCGTTCGAGACCGCCACCCGCACCGCGTCGCCTGCGGGCATGGCATTAACCGAGTTCCGCACAAGGATCTGCAGCGCCTGGCTGATCTGCTCCGGGTCGACCTTGGCGGCTCTCAGGTTGGCCGCGATCTCGCACGAGCACCGGCCCTGGGCGCCGTCGGTGGCGCGCGCCACAGCCTCGCGAACGACGACGGAGAGGTCAACGGCGGCCCGCATCGGCTCGCCGCCCTCCGAGAAGGTGAGAAGCCGCCGCGTGAGGCCGCGCGCCCGAAGCACGCCCTTCTCAATCTCGCGCACCTGCTCCTCCTCCGCGCCCATGACCTCCGGGTTGAGCTTCATCAGAGAGATGTTTCCCATGATGACGGTGAGCAGGTTGTTGTAGTCGTGGGCGATGCCCCCTGCCAGCCGCCCCAGCGATTCGAGCCTCGCCGCGCGTTGCACCTCGGCTTCGAGGCGCGCACGCTCCTCCATCTGGCCGCGGATCTGCGCCGTTTGCTGGCGGACGCGCCTCCTGAGCGCTCTGATCCACGCAAGGCCGAGAAGGACAACGCCCGCGAGCACGGCTGCGACGTCCAGAGAGCGCTGGACCGTCCAGAACCGGGGTCTGGCATAGACCGCTATGTCCGCCGGCGTGCGGGACAGCAGGTCGAAGGCCCGGGGTTGGTGGAAGTCGTCGAAGAGCAGTCGGTAGATGCCGGTGATCTCAAGGCCGGCCCCGATGGGCAGGTTCAGGTCATTGGCGCCGGCGATCTGGTCGAGCGAGGCGTCGAAGAATGTGTCGCCCTGCTGCAGCGCCAGGCGGGTATGCCCGGCGCTGCGGAACACGTCGATCAGCGTGGCGCGCAGGCGCACCAGGCGGTAGTCGGCCGATGGGACAAGCGGCCGGGTTTCGGGCAGCACGATCGGCTGCGGCGTGGGCCCGTAGCCGGTGCGCCTGCAGACGGCCTCGCGCAGGATGGTGCGGGCGCCCTCGCGCCCCAGGATCCCCACCGCCTCGATGCGGTTGCCCGGCACGAGTTGCAGGTTCTCCCTGCTGAGCAGCAGCAGGCCCTTGCCCGAGTCCTCCATGTAGATCCTCTGGCCGGGCACGGCGTACTGTACGGTTCCGGTGACCCGCACCCGGAGCATGCCCAGGCCCGCGCTCATCTGCGCCAGGTCGCCGACCTGGCGAAGGGGCAGCTCGTAGACGTCGGCCGGGGCGTCCTCCTCGATCGCGATATCGTGGAGGAACGGGACCCGTAGCGTGATGCTGCTCACGCTGCCGTCGGCGCCCGCCTGCGTCTCGCAGACGCCGTGCATGCGGATGAGGGAGCCAGGGTTGGCCACGAAGTTGACCGGGTTCTGCAGGTGCCCCGTGAAGTCCCCTGAGGGAGTCGTCACGAAGATCCAGCGCCATTCGCCCTCGGAGACGATGCTGCGGACAAATCCGCGCATCTCCACCCAATCCCCGTCCTCCTTGCCGGTCAGGGCCTCGTCGAGCGTCACGGGCTTTGCCGGTGGATAATTCATCGAGCCGAGGTCGTTGAAGTCGCGCAGCTCGAGGGTGGGGGATACCCGTCCCGCGCGTGTCACGCCCTTGACCTCGAGGTATTTAACGAACTGGAAGAAGCCCGTCTTCGATCGGTCGTAGTGCACCCGGATGCCTCCGGTGAGATCCTGAAGGTAGAAGAAATCCGACTCCTCCTGCGACCACGTGACCATGCCCCTGATGTCGACCGGCAGCCCGTGCGCGGCGGCCTCATTCCCGATTGCCTTTACCTGGGCCACCGTCGTCAGGGGTCGCAGTGAGACGGAAGGTGCCGGATTAGGCTCGGCGGCAGGCGAGCCTGCCTGCCGGTAGAGCGCAGTGTCGATCACCCACCTGGGCCCGGAGAGTTCGAGCCGCCCGACGGCCTCGACTTCCGAGTCCGCCAGCAGGTGCATTGTCTGGATCGAGCTAATCTCAACCTGCCCCGTGCCGTCTTCCAATGTGAGCGACGCCCCAACCTCGTGGCTCTGGACGCTGCCCCGCACCCGGACCTCGGTGCCGGCCGCCATGCGGTAGAGGTCGCCGATCGCCGTGACCGGTCCCTTGAATCGAGGGCTGTCGTCCAAGGTGCCCAGCACCTTCAGCGCGGACTGGCCTGCCATCCAAATCTCAAGGAACACACTGGTGTTCGTTGGATCGAAGCGGTGGGAGTACAGTCCCGTAATCCTCACGAAATGGCTTCGCCAGTCGGGCACATGCTCCGGGTTGTCGGGCTTGAGCCAGCAGACAACCGGGCGGTTCTCCACGATCAGCGTCAGGCGGATGTGCGTGGGGTCGATCATCTGCTGGCTGTCAACGAAGCCGTCGACGTTCACGATGCGGTTTGTAAGGGTGTTCACGTCGTTTATCCGGCCGCCTGCATCAAGCGGCGTGACGGGCGAATTCTCCTCGATGACCCGCACCGTCACGTCATCGGCGTTCAACCCGATGTTCGGCGTGATCGTTCCCTCGATCACAACGTACTGTCCGGTACGCATCGCCGGGGGCTTGCCGGAAAGCCGGACGTAGGTGCCGATATGATCGTCGCACTCGATCCAAAACAGCTTGTAGTTCGAATCGAAATAACTGACACGGCCCTGGATCTTCAGCGGGTGGGCCTGCGCCTTCTCGTCGGTGGGCATCGACCACACGATTGCCGGATCGGTGATCGTGGGCCACCGCGGCTCCGTCGCCCCGGCCGGAACCCGGGCAAGGAGCAGGACGAGGCCGGTGCCAAGGAGGGCCGCACCGCGCAGGCGCAGCAATTTCTTGCAAGAACAATTGCAATTCCGGGCCACTGCCTGGGAAAGCGATTGGAAGTTTCCCTCGGGAGCGCAGCAGCGGCGGGACACGTTTCTGTCTTTCATCCTAAAGAAGTTGTCCAAGACTGCCATCTCCATTTGTCGATGCAACATCGGGTGGAGTTGACGGCCGATGCGGGAGCGCCCGCTTCAGCCACGTCTCAAAAGGGGCCGCTCCGAAGGCGGGGCGTCGGACGAACGGCCATTGCCCGCGTCAGGCCGGCATGAACCTCCGCAGGAAGCTCCCGCTCTGGCGCAGCGCCTCTTTGCGCCTTTCCAGGGTCGCATCGGCAAGGAAGTGACCCCAATTGGGTTTCGCCCCTCAGGTCGAGCGTTTGCACCCGCCTGCCGGGCCAGTTCAGGTCTATGCGCTCATTCGGGCGTAGAAGCTGCTCGTGCCCGCATCGCGCCAACGACTATCCAGTTATGTGCTCACAATTCAGGGGAAATGCGGGCGGATTATACGTAATTCACCCCATAGCCGTCTCGGCCTCAAACGAATATTTTTCCGGGTTGTCGAATTCCTTCAGATCCGTGCATTTCCGGCAGCAGACGCCCGCCCTGTTGCTTTGCCTATTTGCCATCGGAACACAGGCGATGGCAGGGGGGCTCGTTTGGGAGAAGAGCGATGCGGACCTTATCGTCAACGATCCGGAGCAGGCGAGCACAAGCGCCGATTTTGCATTTCGCAACGAGAGCAACCGATCGGTGACCGTAGTCAAAGTGACCACTAGTTGCGGCTGTACCACCGCCAGTTTGGACAAGAAGACGTACGCTCCGGGTGAACGGGGAAAGATAGCGGTTACCGTGGCAATCGCCGGCCATACCGGAATGTTGCAGAGGTTTGTCTACGTTGCGACCGACGATCAGCCGCCCAATGCCATCCCGGCCATGCTGACCGTCCGGCTCGACATCCGGGAGTACCTAAACATCGAGCCGCGAATGGTTTTCTGGTCTCGCGGCGATCCGGAGACCGAAAAGACGATTACCTGTACCGCGGGCACGACGCGATCCGTGATTATCAGAAAGCTGGAAGCAGATCACCCGGATTTCACGTTTCGGATCGAGACCGTTGAGGAGGGGCGGAAATACTTGATCTTCCTGAAGCCCGTCTCCATCGACAAGGCGGCCTTCGACACTCTTGGGTTGGTGACGGAGGTGAGCGGTGTGGGGCTGCGCGTCTTTAATGCCGCCGCTTCCATCAAGTAAACGCTCCGGGTTCCCAACCCGGGCCGCGTCCGAACCGTTGAAATGATGCCAGTCTCCATCTGGAAAAAATGCGCACGGGAAGCAGTGGCGATTCTTTGTCTGGCCCTGGTCCCGACAGTCGCCATGGCTTGGATTCACCGAGGGGAAAGCAAGTCAGCTTGGAACCGGGCCGTGATCGCGGAGCTTTCGGTCGGCGAAGCCGGGGCCCCCGGAGCAATTGTCCTATGGGTCGATGCGCGCCCTGAAGCGGACTTTAGTCGCCAGCATGTGCCCGGCGCCCTATCGCTCGATGAGGAACATTGGGAAGCCCTGCTGCCGGGATTCATGGCGGCCTGGCGACCCGGTGCGCGTGTAGTGGTGTATTGCGGCGACCAACAGTGTGACAGGAGCCGGGAGGTTGCAGAACGCCTGCAGCGGGAGTTGCAGATTGGCCCTGTGTATGTGCTCAAGGGAGGCTGGGCCGCATGGCTGGGTGCCCAAAAGCCATGAATTTGGCCGCCTTCTTCATCCGGATTCTTGTGGGTGCTTTGTTTGTATATGCCGGCTCGTTGAAGCTCATCAATCCCGGGCAGTTTGCGACCGACATCGATCACTACCGGCTCCTTCCTTATTTCATGATCCCGCCGTTGGCGTCTTATCTCCCATGGTTGGAGATCATTTCGGGCACGGCAGTTATACTCGGCCCCGGCCGCCGCGGTGGGCTGGCACTCCTCTTGACCTTAAGTCTTGTGTTTGCCGCCGCCCTAGGCTCCGCGTGGGCGCGCCATCTCAATATCTCCTGCGGCTGCTTTGGCTCCATGGACACCCACTCACTCGGCATTTCCCTCGTTCGCGATATTCTTCTCTGTCTTGCACTCTTGTGGCTGTTTCTGAGAAGCGCTGAGCCCGAAGCTCCGGTTTCGCATCCCTGAAAGGGGGTTGCGCAAGCCCGCGCCTTGGTAAGTACAACACCCCATGGTGGTCGTTGGGGTCGATAAGTATATTTTTTGCGTGATTTCACACCGCGATCGGTCTGTCCGCAATCAAGCAGCGGGGGCTCAAGAGTTGCTCGAGGAGCATCCTCTGCGTCCGGAGGTTCGTGAACCATTGATGTTACCTGCGCAACAAATCCATTACCCATGCGACCTCCGCTCGCCATGAAATCCGGCCCCCTTTTCCAACGGCTCAATAAAACAGGAATTATATGAATCATATCAAAAGCACTTGGGCATTCTTGGTCCTCGCGGGTCTCGCGAACTTCCAAGCCCGGGCGGATGAATTCGTGACGATAACGCCCACCGGCCCGAGCGCCGCTACGGTTGCCCCCCACTGGGTGATCGGCGCCGGCATGTCAGGGCTCAGTTATGACGATTCGAACTCGGGATTCGGAGGTGCTACCGCCACCAATTTTTTCGCCATCAGCGGATCAATCATTCCGGCGGGAGGCGCGTCCAGCGCTTTCACAAGTTACGTCCCGACAGGAGCGGCTACTCCTCAGCCGTCCGTTGGCAATTCGCTTACGCCGGACAACTACACGGGGCTGACCTACGCAGCCGGAGATCTCGGGTTCGGGCCGCTCAGTTTTTATGCGATCCACAGCAGTCCCTCGGGTGACCAGCTCACGATGATCAATCCGTCCGCCCCATACGCGACGGATGAAAAGGCCATCGGAGGAGGAGTCGGCTACTTTGCCTTGTCCTACGCGTCGGACAATCCAGGCGGCTGGGGTGCCAATCTCTTCTACTACCTCCGGCTCGATCCGATTACGGGTCACACACAGTTCGGCAGTATGGCCCCGGCGCTGGGCTCCCTCCCGATAGATCGATGGGATCTTGGCACAGGCGGCGGCTACACCGATCTGGCATATACGAGCACGAATCTGGGCTTCGGCATGGGGGCTAGCCAATTTTACTATCTCCGGCTGGACCCCGTAACGAACACGACGTTCTTCGGCTGGATCAACCCGACGACCGGAAAGGCGACGGACATCCAAAACCTCGGCGGAGTCTACCGGACGCTGGTGTTCACGACGACCGACGTGGGCTATGGAGCGAATAATTTTTACAGCATCGGCCAATCGTCGCAGACGCAGACGATCACCTTTGCCGCCATTGCCAGTCATACGGCCTGCGACGGCGCGTTCACGCTCAGTCCGAGCGCCAGTTCCGGCCTGCCTGTCGCGCTTGTCGT
>CAZHPC010000063.1:0-17276 GCA_964534685.1 uncultured Opitutaceae bacterium | reverse complement strand
GGCACGGAGATCATGCGCGTGGCGGACCTTAGCAAGATGGAGGTCCGTGTGAAGGTGAACGAGAACGACATCGTGAACGTGAAGGTCGGCGACCCGGTCAAGATCAGCATCGACGCCTATCCCGACCGCAAGTTCAACGGCGTGGTCCGCGAGATCGGCGCCTCGGCCGACAATGCCGGAGCCAGCGGGCAGTCGTCTGCGGCCTCCGACCAGGTCACGAACTTCATCGTCAAGATCCGCGTCTCCGACAAGGACGCCGCCCTGCGCCCGGGCATGAGCGCGACCGCCGATGTCGAGACGCAGACCGCGAAGGATGTCGTGGCGATCCCGATCCAGAGCGTCACCGTGCGGGCCGAGGGCGGGCTGTCCGCGGACGAGCTTCAGAAGAAGAATGCCAAGGACGCCAAGGAGCGCACCGGCAACGACCAGGACCAGGGCTCTGAGAAGGCGGACGCGCATCGCGAGCGCGAGAAACTCATGCGCGTCGTCTTTGTCCTCGATGGCGACAAGGTTAAGCTCCAGAAAGTCGAGACCGGGATTGCGGACAACTCGGTGATCGAGATCAAGTCCGGGATCAAGGTCGGCGACGAGGTTGTCTCCGGCACGTACGCCGCCATCAGCCGCACGCTAAAGGACGGGGCCAAGGTCAAGGTCGAAAAGCCGAAGCCCGACACCGCCGAGACCAAATAGGCAACCGCGCCATGATTCCGCCTCCGGCACCCGTTGAGTCGCGCCAAGTGCGCCCCGTCGGTCCCCTGGTCATCTCCATCGAGGGCGTGACCAAGCTGTACCAGATGGGCGAAGAGACGATCCACGCCCTGCGCGGCGTCTCGCTCAACATCCATAAGAACGAGTACCTTGCCATCATGGGCCCTTCCGGGTCGGGAAAGTCGACCCTGATGAACATGATCGGCTGCCTGGACACGCCCACCTCGGGCAGGTACGAGTTCAACGGCCAGAACGTCGCGTCGATGGTGGACGACGAGCTGGCTGAGATCCGCAACCGCGAGATCGGGTTCGTGTTCCAGACCTTCAACCTGTTGGCCCGATCAGACGCGCTGCGCAATGTCGAGCTTCCGCTCATCTATGCGGGCGTTCCCCCGCACGAGCGCCACCAGCGGGCGAGGGAGACGCTGGAGAGCGTGGGCCTTGGCGGACGCATCCACCACAAGCCGAACGAACTTTCGGGCGGGCAGCGACAGAGGGTCGCCATTGCGCGCGCCCTCGTGAACCGGCCCTCGATCATCCTTGCGGACGAACCGACGGGCAACCTCGACTCCAAGACTGGCGTGGAGATCATGGCGCTCTTCGACGACCTCTACGAGCGGGGCAACACCATCATCGTGGTCACCCACGAGGAGTCCATCGCCCGCCACGCCCGCCGGATCATCCGGATCCACGACGGCCTGATCGAGAGTGACGGCCCGGCTGACTGACCAGGCTGCCGAAATGAACAGGATCCTCTACGAGCTCACCGAGTCGGTCCGGATTGCTTTGGCGCAGATCCGGGCGAACAAGATGCGCTCGGCGCTCACGGCGCTCGGCGTGGTCATCGGGATCGTGGCGGTGACACTCATGGGGACGGCGATCAACGGCATTGACATAGGGTTCGACAGGAGCCTCGCCATGCTCGGCGACGACATGCTCTATGTGCAGAAATGGCCGTGGCACAACGTCGAGGACTGGTGGAACTACGCCAACCGGCCGCCCTTCCACCCGGAGGACGCCGACGCCCTGAACAGGGTCTTTGACGCGACGCCCAACACCCTCCTTGACGTTGCCGTGCCTGTGGCCGGCCGGCAGTCGACCATCAAGTCGGCCCAGAACCAGGTTTCGGGCGTCTACACCTTCGGCACGAACGCGGACTATGGACGGACA
Organism: uncultured Opitutaceae bacterium; assembly: GCA_964534685.1. Taxonomy (GTDB): domain Bacteria; phylum Verrucomicrobiota; class Verrucomicrobiia; order Opitutales; family Opitutaceae; genus Palsa-1447. The sequence goes on along the minus strand of CAZHPC010000063.1, from coordinate 15,398 downwards.
ATCTCCGCCGACTTCCAGGAGGGCCGGCTCTTCAACGAAACCGAGGCCAAGGCGGGCCGTCAGGTGTGCGTGCTGGGGCTCGATGTGGCCGATAAGCTCTTTCCCGGTCGGTCCGCGATGGACCAGACGGTCAGGATCGAGGGTCAGCCTTTCCGCGTGATCGGCATCCTTGCGAAGCAGGGGTCGTTCCTCGGCCTCTTCAGCATGGACAACCAGACGATCATTCCGATGAACGCCTTCCGGAAGTACTTCGACATCCGGTGGGGGCAGGTCGAGCTGCACGTGAAGATGAAGGACAAGCTGCACATGGACGACGCGCAGGAGGAGCTGATCGGCGCGATGCGGCGCGTCCGCAGCCTGCTGCCGGGCGAGAGGGATAATTTCTCAGTTGAGCAGCAGAAGGCGTTCAAGGCGCAGCTTGATCCCATCAAGCAGGGAATTGCGTTTGCCGGGCTCTTCGTCACGGGGCTTTCGCTTTTCGTCGGCGCGATCGGCATCATGAACATCACTTTCGTGAGCGTGAGGGAGCGCACGAAGGAGATCGGCACCCGGAAGGCGCTCGGCGCCCGCCGCCGCACGATCCTCCTGCAGTTCCTCATAGAGGCCGTCTCGATCTGCTTCGCCGGCGGGATGGTGGGCCTCGGCGTGACCTATCTGCTCGGTGTCGCCGTCAAGTCCGCAATGCCCACGTTCCCGCTCGTGTTCTCGTTCGGCCTTGTGCTGACCTCCATCTTTGTTTCGGTAGCCACCGGCATCATCTCAGGCTTCGTCCCGGCGCTGGGCGCCTCGCGCCTGGATCCCGTGGTCGCCCTTCGCTATGAATGAGATCCTGAAGATGGCGTTCGGCTCGCTCGGGGTGAACAAGCTCCGGTCGTTCCTTACGATGTCCGGCATCACAATAGGCGTCTTCTCGGTGATCGGGGTCATGACTGCCGTGTCCGCGCTTCGCGGCTCGATCGAGACCGGCCTGAGCTTCCTGGGATCCAACATGTTCCAGTTCGCCAAATGGCCCACAGGGATCCAGGTGGACAACGGGAACGACTGGCACAAGTACGCCTCCCGGAGGAACATCAAGCTCACCGAGGCCCAGCGCTACATCGAGCTCATGCGGGGGACGGCCGATGTCATCTGCCTCAAGGCGTTCGAGAACAACAACCCGGTGCAAGCCACGTACGGCGGCCACAAGACGACCCCGGGCGTGACTTTCGGCGGCACGAACGAGTATTTCCTCGCCGCAAACCAGTACACGATAGACACGGGCCGTAATTTCACCGGCGCCGACATCGATCTCGCGCGCCCCGTGGCGATCATCGGGCAGGACATCATCTCTAAGCTCTATCCCTCCGAGAACCCCCTCGGGAAGGTTGTGAAGGCGAATGGGCGCACCTACACCGTGATCGGGACCTTTGCGAAGAAGGGCTCCATGTTTGGAGAGAGCGAGGACCAGATCATTATGGTGCCGATCACGCGCTTCCTCATGGATTTCGGGGCCGATCGGTACACGATCAACATTGCGACCCAGGCTCCGACCCAGCTGCTGTACAACCAGACCATGGACAAGGGGATTGGCGCCATGCGTATTGTGCGCGGGCTGAGGCCCGGCCAGGAGGAGGACTTTGAGGTCTATTCCAACGACTCCCTCATCGCCGCCTTCGCCAAGATAGCGGACGTCATAAGCGGCGGCGCGTTCATCATCAGCGCCATCGCGCTCCTCGCGGCGGGCGTGGGCATCATGAACATCATGCTTGTGAGCGTGACGGAGCGGACCCGGGAGATCGGCGTCCGCAAGGCGGTCGGGGCCCGGAAGATCCTCATCATGACGCAGTTCCTCATCGAGGCGGTCGTGTTGTCGGTCACCGGCGGGCTCTTCGGCATCCTTCTTGGAACCATCGCCGGCGACGGGCTCGCGATGTGGCTGTCCGTCTCGATCGTGTTCCCGTGGGGATGGGCGCTCGTCGGCGTGCTGGTATGCACGTTCATCGGCATCGCCTTCGGCCTCTATCCCGCGTGGAAGGCCGCGGCGCTGGACCCGATCGAGGCCCTGCGCTTCGAATAGCCCCTCAGCCCCGTCGGATCTCGGAGCCCGTGAAGCGGATCTGGATCCGGTAGACCTTCTTCTGCCGGCATTTCACGGCTCCGGTCTTGAGGTCCACGTGCTCGGGGACCTCGATCCGGTGAATGTCGACCGCGGCGTGGTAGCCACGCTCGGAGAAGATGTCGATCAGCATGGCCAGGGCCCGCGGGTCATCGAGCATCGTGTCCTCGGTGTTCACGAGCGCGGTCCCCGATATCGCATGCCGCAGGACGATCGGCATGATCTTCCGTTCAATGAACCCCGCCACGTTGCTGAAGAGCTCCTCGTGCTCGAGCTCGTACGAGTCGAGGCGCTTCACGAGGTCCTGCCTCGCGTGCACCACGATCTCGCTTGCGACCGGAATGCCTCGCAGGCGGTCAACGGTCCGGGGGTCCAGCTCCAGGGTGCTCTGGTACTCGAGCTCCTTGAGGATGTTCTTCTCCACCTCCGGAAGCTTTCCCTGAGCGTTTACGAAATGATAGTGGTAGATTTCCTTAAGCTCCTGCAGGGCGTCCCACGTCTGCTCCTTAAAGACCCTGTACCTGCGCTGAGCTAACGCCTTGTCGAAGTCGGTGGCGCGCTCCTCGAACAGCTCGCCGATGCCCGTCCGGCGCACCTCCTTGTTGTGCGCGCGCACCTCGACGCCGCGGCGCAGCTGCCGGGCGACGCTCGTGGCCTCGTCGACGAAAAGGACCATGATGTGGATCGTGGGCTGGCGAAAATGGATTCCGAGCGGCGTCCGGTAGAACTCCCTCCGCAGCGCGTGCATCTTGTCGACGAGGAGCTTGAGGCACTCCACCTGGACCTTGGTCCTCGGGAACCCGTCAATGATGACGCCGTCCCGGTATTCGGGACCCAGGAGGCGCCGGAACAACAGGTCGATGACCTCGCGGTCGCCGACCATGATTCCCGCGTCCTTGAAGCGGCGGGCCTCCGGCGAGTCGAGCAGGGCGCTGATCACGATCGGTCCGTGGGTCAGCCCCTTCGCCTTGGAGATGAACCGGGTGTTCGTGCCCTTGCCCGCGCCCGGCGCTCCGCCGAGAAGGATGATCTCCTTCGGAAACCGCAGATGCTCAACGCCGAAATCGGCCTCTAGGCTCTGCCAGACGGCCCCGAAGATGATCTGCGCGTCTTTGATTTCCAGGTCGGTAATGCGCGCGGTCGGGGTCGGGGCTGCGACCGGGGCGTCTGAGGGTGTCTTGGCTGCTTTTGAGGGCATTTTGGGGTTGCGGGACGCTCAGAGCCGGCTTCCCGGCTGGCAAGCTTTCTGTGGGAACCACCCTTGCCGGATATGGTCGAATAGTCCGTGCAATCTCGGCGGGCGAATGCCCGCGGGAGCACTTAGTTGAAGCTGGACCTGGCGGGGTCGCGAAAGCGGCCCCGCCTAGGCTTTTTTAAGGGCCGGCGCGGGTATCCCCTGGGTGCAATGGATGGGATTCCAAGTGAGCCCTTCACTATCGACGGCCCCAAAGGGGTTTTGCCCGCCCACATGTTAATTGCTTCGGCGTATGAAGGAAGGACAAGATCAGTCTCTTCACCTTACCAGTCATGAACAACATCGAGGAACTTCAGCGACTCGCCTCGCCGGCTCCGAGGCCCCAGTCGCTCGCGTGGGACGGTTCAACGCTCTGGATGGGCTCGCGGGAGACAAAGCGCATCTATGGAATCAATCCGGCGACATGGACGGTCATCTGGGAGTCGGCGGCGCCGGGCACGCCATGGGGAATGACGGCAATGGAGAATGAGCTCCGTGTCCTTTGCGGTGAGACGGCGGAAGACAACCGGATCATCCGGCGCTGCATCCCGTGGCGGGGTTTTGACGGCAAGTTCGGCATACCTTGCCCGGATGACACCGGCTCCCAACTCGGTTATGACGGCTGGCGGCTGCACGTCAGCCAATGGCACCCCAGGAAGGTGCTCGCTCTCGGAGCCGAGGGTCAGGTCGAGCGCGTGATCGATGTTCCGCACGGCATCTGCGGACAGGTCTTCGTCGACGGCTTCATCTTCCTTGTCACGAACGACGATGAGGAGAAGGGCGACTACTGGCTCACTCGCGTGGACCCGCGGCCGGCGAGGCCGCAGATCGAGGACCTTATGCGCATCCCATTCGCGGCCCGTGCGCTCGCTTTCGACGGCGCGCGATTCTGGAGCAATCACCGCGAGCAAAACCAGATAGTATCGTTTGCGCGTCCGAATTGACCCGTTCCAATACGGGTCCTTTTGCAACAGCCGGTCCTCAAGGCAATTTGGCGCGGAGGTTGGAGGTTTGTTGAAAGAAGCCCGTTATTCAGCTTGCAAAGCGACATTCGGACCAACCTCGCCTGCGCGGTCCTTCGCCACATTCGAATACTCCCCGTAAAGATGACATTAGAGCGCCCGCGCCGATGTTGACACCAAACCGACGGCGCAAGGTGAAATTACCTACGCGCTCACGCCACAACTATTCAACCGGCGCCTCGGAATCGTCGGGTACAGTCGGCGCTAAACCCCAAGGGGTGCTCCGCAGCGATGCGACGACGATCCATGCCGACGCTGCCAGCAAGAAGGTCAAGAAGGTCTCCGAGCATTGAATTTGTCTTGAAGGCGCCCATTCAGGCACGGGCTGCGCTAAAAAACTCGGTAACCAGACCAAAACGCCGAAAAGACTCATCATTATGGCCTCCAATGTCGCCGCCAAGCGGGGAAGAACCCCAACGAGAAGGCTGAAGCCCGCGGCTGCATGACAGGCTCCAGTAAGATATGCGATCCCCATCCGGCCGGGAAGCCACGCCGGCACCATTGCAGCTGTATACGTTGCGTAGGCAAAATGCGCGGCGCCATACGTTACGCAAGCCGCGCCGAAAAGTACTCGCGCCACGTGTAGCGCGCGGTCGCCGGTCATCACAGTCACTTTGGGCGCGCCATATTGGCGGCGTAGCACGGCGTAGAGAATCCATACGCCAAGCAGTGGTCCCAGGGCTTCGCCAAAACCGTACCAAGAGCCGACGATCATAGGCTTGAGCACAACAGGGCGCGCGCGCGCCACGACCCACACAGATTCGTACACTCCGATAATCACCGCGCTTACCAAAGCTGTGCGCGCAAAGAACAAGCCGGCACTTGCAGCCAGCAAGATTGCCCCCGATCCATAGGCCCAAACTTCCGGCCAGGGAAGCAAAGTAGAAGACGGCTCCATTATTGGCGCGAAGTTGCCGTACACCAAACTAAGTATAGCGAGGCCTGCCACTGCGATTCCGAACAGAGCATGGCCGAATCCAGATATACGCATAGTGAGATTGCCTACTTCCAAGTACAGCCCGCAACAATAAGCACGCCGGAATTCAAGCGTGCAATCGTATCCTTACGATATGGTCTAGTCAGCTTGAATATACTTGGCCTGTTTGGTCATTCGGACACCGGTACGGGCCGAGTCGTCCAAGAATATTGGTGTCCACTCAAGCGAGGGAAGCCCATTTTCACGAGTGTTCCACAAAGGGTGAGTTTGAACAACTGTCGCGAAAGAGCCGCTTTCAAGTCACCCTACGGAATTCATACCGTTTCGACCTGGGCGTTCGGTCCTTGGCCTTGGCTACGCGTTCCCGTTTGTGCAGGTAGGGGTTTGACCGCCTTCTGTTTCCGCGGCAGCCTTCATGCCCAGAACGGACCAACCTTCCCTCGTTTTGGGTGCTGGCGCTCGTCACGTTTTGGCGCAGATCATGAAACTCCCCAGGATATGCCTTTTGCTTGGTGCACTCATCCCGGCAGGAGTAGCCGGACAGTCCGCTCAGGTTCGCGCCAACCCGAATGCGGCTGCGATCTATGCGCGGCCATTTGAGCCGGCCGTCGCCCCCGCGTTCCTGCCGCTGCCTCCCGGTGCGGTGGAACCAGCAGGATGGTTGCGAGACTGGGCGCAATCGGCTCGCGACGGCATTACGGGACATCTGGACGAATGGCATCCGACGTTTGCGGATGGATGGAAGGGCATTCCAATCCAGGCCCCCGGCGCAAAGCCCGATGGTACTGGCTGGCCGCTGGAACAGAGCGCCTATTGGTTGGACGGGGCTATCCGACTCGGCCTAATCCTCCATGACGAGCCTCTGATCAGGAAGATCCGGGCCCGTCTGGATCAGGTTGTTGACGGCGTGAACAAGGCCGAGTTTGGCACGACGTTCATCTATTGGAAGCAAGGCTACAAACCGGATGGCTTTGAAAGCTGGGCGCATTCGCAGATGGGCCGGGCGTTGGTCGCACTCTATCAGGGTACCGGTGACCGGCGCGTCCTCGACGCGCTGGTCAAGGTATACGCCGACTATCCATCGAAGATGGGCAACATCGACCTGGGAGGCGTTCAAGTTAGCGGGTTGTGCAATCTCGACCCGATGCTCGAGACTTATTCCTACAGCGGTGATCCGCGGATCTTGGATCGTGCGCTCCAGGCCATTTCTCAGCCCGACGTCGCCCGGGAAATTCGGAGATGGCCGGAAGGCCACATCCTGCCCGGACATATGGACATCTTTTACGAGAACATCCGACTGCCAGCCGTCGCCTATCCGTGGTCCCGCGACGCCAATCATCTCAGTGCGACCCTTGCCGCCTTCAAGTGGCTCGATGAAAACCACATGCTTCCCTACGGGGTGGCGTCCGGGGAGGAATTCGCCTCGGGGATTGGCGCATTTCGAAAGACCGAGACGTGCGACGTAACGTCGATGCTCCTCGCCACGTCGTGGATGTACCGGATCCAGGGAACTGGCAATTGGGGTGATCGCATGGAGCGCGCCTTCTTCAACGCGGGTGCGGCGCCGCCGGACCGCGATTTCAAGACCATGTGCTACTACCAGTCGCCCAACAGGATTCAATCTGCCGCCATGCCGTGCGAGCAGCCGAACAGTCCGGGCCCTGAGGGTAATCGATTCCACCCGCTTGGCTGCCCGACGGTTCTTTGCTGCGTCGGCGCGATCAATCGCATCATTCCGAATTTCGTCATTCATATGTGGATGGCAACGCACGACAACGGATTGGCCGCGACCCTTTATGGCCCCTCTACGGTTACGGCGAACGTGGGACCTGGAATACCGGTCAGGATCGCGACCACCACAGACTATCCGTTCGGGGAAAGCATCCGGATGAGTATTGTGCCGCAGGCGCCCGTGGAGTTCCCCCTTTACGCGCGCATTCCCGGCTGGTGCAGGGATGCGCGCATCACGGTCAATGGAGTCGTGTCTTCGACGGGGCCGGACGCCCGGGGTTTCGTGCGGATTGACCGCATGTGGAGGAACGGCGACGTGATCGAAATCACGTTGCCCATGCACCCGAGGGTTGTTCGTGGGTACGAAACCGAGTTTCCGTCGGCAAACCGCGATTACTTCAGCTTCGAACCGGCGCAGGTGTTCGAATTCCGGCGGCTGCCCTTTGCAGCTGTGCTCTTTGGCCCGCTCCTCTTCGCCCTGCCAATTCCGGAGGTTGACGCCAACACGCCTGTGAAGAATGCCAAGTGGCAGTATGCGATCGATACCGATTCGCGCACGACGGACGATGGCATTAAAGTGGTTCGTCATCCGATGCCGGCCCATTGGGATTGGTCCCCGGACGCCCCGGTTGCGCTTGAAGCTCCCGCTCGTGGCTTTGACTGGCGACCAACCGATGCGCAGGCTCTGCCGGACAAGCCGATTGAGGGAACGGCATCCGAGGTGATTCGTCTTGTCCCCTACGGCTGCACCAAATTCAGGATATCGATGTTTCCGGTGACCGCGGGCGCCTGGCGTTCGGACTCCACGGACTCACGCCCAGGGGGCTAACACCCTGGTCGCCCGACTCCCCTTGGAGCCCGGGCCCGGCCGAATTCTCGAATAAAGGCCCGTTCTCGGACATCCCGCGCCGGTGCTGACGGGATCCCTCCGTTGAAGCCGCCTCGGCCGCTCCTGCCAGGTTATTCCGACCGGAGGGCGACTGTCGGATCGACCTTCGTCGCCCGGCGGGCTGGGAGCCAGCACGCCAGAAGCGCGGTTGCGACGAGAAGGAATGACACGGCGATGACGAACAGGGGATTGTTGCCCGGGAGATTCGGAAGCATCTTGGTCAGGAAACTGAGGAGGAGAAACGAGGTCCCGAGGCCGATAACCCAACCGACCGTGGCAAGCTGGATCCCGTTCTTTAGGAACAGCCACGCGAGTCCCGCAGGTTGGGCGCCGAGTGCCATCCGGATCCCGATCTCCTTGGTGCGCTCGGAAGCCAGGTTTGCCACCACACCGTAGATTCCGACAGCCGCGAGCAGGAGCCCGAGGGCCGATGTCTGCAAAAGCATCCGTCGCAGGAATTCGAAGTAGGACACCTCCTCGTCCATGACCTCGGGCACCGTCTGCAGGTCGCTAAGGGCGACGTCCGGCGCGAGGAGCCCCATCGCCTTGCGGACCGTCTCCTTGAAAGGTCCGGGGTCCCCCGCGGTACGCACATTGAACGATATGAACCGGTGGTTGTTCTGGGCCCAGGGCACCAGGAAGGTGGAGCTGTCCTGGTTCGGGTAGTAGAAGTCGCCGGCGCCCCTGAAGTCGGCCATGACGCCGACCACCTCGGCCCATTCGGGTTTTGCCGGATCCGTCTTGCCGACCCGTTTCCCAATGGGATTCTCTCCCGGCCAGAACTTCTTGGCCATGAATTCGTTGACGATGACGACGGGCGGCGACCCCGGTCGGTCGGTCTCGTTGAAATCCCGGCCCTGGACAAGGCGGATCCCATACACCTTCAGGTATCCGGGACTCGCGTTCGTTCCGTGCACGTAGGCCTCCTTGCCCGGTTCCGGTGCGGGCTGACCCTCGATCCGGAACGACGTGGGACGGAGTCCCCAGGCGGGCGAGTCTATTGACAGCGCTGCGGCCTCCGTGCCCGGCAGCGCCCGGAGCGCGGCGAGCATCCGGTCTCCGAAGGCCAGGGAGCGCGGGTCCAGCTGTTCACCGTAGTGGTCGTGGTCAAGCTCGATGAAGCCGATCACCACGTTACTGGCATGCCATCCCAGGTCCCGGTGGGTCACCTTGTAGATCCCGCTGACAAAGAATCCCGCACCCGCAAGAAGCGTGAGGGCAAGCACCAGTTCGACGACGACCAGGCCCTGGCGAAGCCAGTGCCGGGAGATATCCGAGGTCGAACCGCGAACGCTCGCCTTCAGCGAAGAATTGATGTCCGTGCGCGAGGCGAGCCATGCGGGGACCGTCCCGAACACCGCTCCCGTGAGCAGCGCCGCGCCGAACGTAAAGGCGATTACCCTGAAATCGAGAGGCATGTCGACCTCGAAGAACTTGGCGACGTAGGCGTTGCTCCACTTTGCGAGCAGCAGGCCGATTGCGCCCCCGGCCACCGAGACGACGACACTCTCCGTAAGGAGCAGGCCGATGAGACGGGCTCGGGAGCAGCCGAGGGCAAGCCGGATCGCTATCTCCTGGGAACGCCGAGTGGTGCGGACGAGCTGGAGATTTGCCAGGTTCACGCAGGCGATGAGCAGCACCATCCCCGACAGGGCCATGACCAGCCACGTCAGCTTGGCGCCGAGCTCCCCCATCGAATCCTTCGGGAACGGGACCACCTTGAGCCCCTTGCCCGAGTTGGTCTTCGGGAAGTCATGCGCGTATCTGCGCGCGAGGTTGTCCATCTCCGCCTGCGCCTGCTGGATCGTGACCCCAGGCTTGAGCCGGGCGGCGACATGGTACCAGCCTCCGGCCCTGAAGCCGGTGTTCACGCGGATTCCGTTCAGAACGAAGAACGCCGGCTTGCCGTTGAACAGCGTCGGGTCATCCAGGGCGGGCGGCGTCACCCCGACGACCGTGTACATCTTGCTGTTGAGCTTGACCGTGCGGCCTAGGATCTGCGGGTCTGCGCCATAATGCTCCCGCCAGAACGAGTTGCTGACCATGACAAGGGGGTCCAGGTGCCGGTCCTCGGCGTCCGTGTACGTCCTGCCGAGCTGCGCGCTTATCCCAAGCAGCGGGAAGAAACTGGCGGTCGTATGGATTGTAACGTACTGGACGGGGGGCCGGCCGGGTTCGGCGAGACTCGAACGCACGGCGGGGATGTAGGCGGCGAAGTTGTCAAAGACCGTGTTCTGGTCGCATTCGTCCACAAAGTCGCCGGGCGTCTGCGGCCGGAAGCCCTGCTGGTCCATTGTGGCCCAGATCTGCACCATCCGGTCGGGCTCTCGGAACGGGAGCGACTGCAGCAGCAGGCGGTTCAAGGCCGTGAAGGCCGTCGTGTTGACGCCGATCCCGAGGGCGAGCGTGGCAAGGGCCACCGTCGTGAATCCCGGGTTCTTTGCCAGCTGGCGGAGGGTGTACCGCATGCGAAACTCTCTTAGGACATTGCGGCGCATTGCAAGGTGCCATGATTCGCTGAACGGGGTCGGTTTCGGGACGGTGTGTCACACATTCAGGAACCGCCGGGCGTTTTCTTTGTCATTGGCCCCCAGCGGCTGCGGGACCAGACTCTCGCGCTAAACCATGCGCGTCCTAATCGTCGATGACGAACCCTCGATCCGCAGGACGACCCGGATCGCCGTCGAGTCCTCGGGCCATGCCGCGGCCGAGGCGCCCAACGCAGCCAAGGCCATTAGGGCGGCCGAGACGGAAGGCTTCGACGCCGTCTTCCTGGACCTGAAGCTGGGCGCCGACGACGGCCTCGAGGTGTTAGGCAGGCTGATGAAGCTGCGCCCGGCACCTGCCGTCATCCTTTTCACGGCGTACGCCAATATCGCCACGGCGGTCGAGGCGATGCGGCGCGGCGCCTTCGACTTCATCCCCAAGCCGTTCACGCCCGACCAGATCCGCGCCGTGCTGGCAAAGGTGGCCAAGGCGCATGCCCTGGAGCGCAGGGTCGAGGCGCTGGAAAGCGACCTGGCATCGGGTGCGCCCCCGGTCGACCTGGAATCCGCTGAGCCGTCGATGCAGCGCGCGCTTCAGGTCGCGTTCAAGGCGGCCGAGACCCATGCAAACATACTGATCCTGGGGCTCAGCGGCACGGGCAAGAGCATCCTCGCGCGCGAGATCCACAAGCGGAGCATGCGCGCCGAAGCCGCCTTTGTCACGGTGAACTGCCCGAGCCTCTCCAGGGAACTCTTTGAGAGCGAGCTGTTCGGCCATGCCAAGGGCTCCTTCACGGGCGCCGTCAACGAAACCTCCGGGAAGGTCGCCGCGGCGGACGGAGGGACCCTGTTCCTGGACGAGATCGGCGAAATGCCGCCCGAGATCCAGCCGAAATTCCTGAGGCTGCTTCAGGAGCGCGAATACGAGCGCGTCGGCGAGGCGCTTCCGAGGCGGGCGGACGTGCGCGTCATCGCGGCCACGAACCGCGATCTCGCGGCCGAGGTCAAGGCGGGCCGTTTTCGCGAGGACCTCTTCTATAGGCTCAACGTGATCGCGGTGACCCTTCCGGGCCTGCGCGACCGCACGGCCGACCTGAGGCGGCTGGCTGACAGCGCGCGGAGGTATTTCGGCTCCCGGGCCGGCAAGGGAGATATCAAGTTCTCCCAGGCGGTTTCGGACGCGCTGGCCGGCTATCCGTGGCCGGGTAACCTTCGCGAGCTTCGCAACGTGATCGAGCGGGCGGTGATCCTCGCTCCGGGCGACACCATAGAGCTCGCGGACCTGCCGGAAGAATTCTCGGCCGCGCGCAGCCAGGCGTCGGCGGTCGGCGCCCGAGTGACCCTCGAGCAGCTTGAGGCCGAGCACATCCGCCGGATCCTGGCATCCTCCCGCAATCTGGATGAGGCCGCCCGCATACTTGGCATTGATCCGGCGACCCTCTACCGGAAGCGCAGCAAGCTGGGCCTTCTTTGATGGGAAAACCAGGCATGCTCCGCACGCGCCTCTTCTTTGGCCTGCTGCCGCTGCTCCTGGTGATAGTCGCCACCGGCGCCTATGCGATCCGCGTCTGCCACCAGCTGGCGGGTCCGCTGCAAAAGGACCTTGTCGCCGACTACCGCGCGGCGCTCGGTTGCCAGGACATGCGCGCATCGGCGACGCTCATGTCGAACGCGCTCGCGTTCGCGTCGGCGGCCGACCCGATCGGCGCCCGGCGGACGCTTGAGGAACGGCGGTCGGCCTTCACGAAGGAGCTCATGGGCCAGTCGGCTGCCTCCGCCGGCACACCGAGAGCGCGGCTTGTCGATGAGCTCGACGCCGCATTTCAGGATTTCTCCGCGAGGTGCGACCGCACGCTCGCGGCGGGCGGCGGCGTCTCGCTCAACGAGAACATGGCGAACCAGGACGCTCTCTACCGCGTGTTCAGCGCGCTGGACCGACTCACCGCCAACGACTACGCGGCCTCGCGCGAGGCCGAGGCCCGCGCCGAGCACCTGGCGACCACCGCGGTCGGCATCCTGTCCGCGACGATCGGCGCGGCCGTCGCCCTGTCGGTCCTCATCGCGTGGGTGCTGGCGTCGTCGCTTCTGGTGCCGATAAAGGCCCTAACGGCCTCCGCCACGGCGCTGGGGGAGGGGAATCTCGACACCGAGGTGCCCGAGTTTTCGCGCGACGAGCTCGGCAGCCTTGCCCGGTCATTCAACACGATGGCCGCCCGCCTGCGCGCCTACCGGGACGCCACCCTCGCGCGCGTGCTCAGGACCCAGCGCACCATGGAGGCGACGCTCACCTCGGCGCCCGACCCGCTATTTGTCGTTTCCAGGGAGGGCGTCGTCGAGGTCCGCAACCCGGCCGCCGAGGAGCTGTCGAGGCTTTCCGAGTTCTCCGGCGGATTTCCGCCGGGCCTTGCCGAGCCGCTGGGCTCGGTGATGGCGACCGACGAACATTACCTGCCGACCGACTACGGCCGCGTGGTGACCTTCCGGATCGGGCGCGAGGACCGCCATTACCTTCCGAGAATCCTCGCGATCGGCGACAAGCTCACGGAATTCAAGGGAGCCGCTGTGATCCTGCAGGACGTGACGAAATTCCGCCTCCTGGACGACGCGAAGACAAACCTTGTCGGCACCGTGAGCCACGAGCTCAAGACACCCCTGACGGGGCTTCGCATGGCCGTGTACCTCCTGCTCGAGAAAACGCTGGGGCCGCTGGCTCCCCAGCAGCGAGAGATGCTCGAGTCGGCCAGGGACGACGCGGACCGCCTGCTCAGGATCCTGGACTCCCTTCTCGACCTCACCCGCCTGGAGGGGGGCGCATCGGCGCTGGAACGCAGGACGATCCCCGTCGGGGAGCTGCTGCGGCCAATTGCGGAGGAGGCCCGCGCATTCATCTCCGCGGCCGGACAGGAGCTTGTCGTCGAGTCGGAGACAGGCCTGGGTAGCGTGGACGTCGACGCGAGCAGGCTTCGCCACGTGTTCATCAACCTCCTTTCGAACGCCTCGAAATATTCGCCGGAGGGAGGGACGATAACACTCGGCGCATCGGCCGGGCCGCAGGGCTTTGTGCGCTTTGCGGTCAGGGACAAGGGCCAGGGCATCCCCTCCGAGGCGCTGCCCCACATCTTTGACCGTTTCTACCGCGTGCAAGGACAGACGAAGCCCGGCGCCGGGATCGGGCTGGCCATCGCCCGCGAGATCGTGGTCGCGCACGGAGGCAGCATCGCCTGTTCAAGCATTCCGGGCAGCGGGACGGAGTTCCACTTCCTGGTGCCTGCCGCGTAGCGGGCCCTCGTCGGCGCGCCAGCCTGCTGGAGCAGGTCAGCGAACCCGTTGCGGGCAAGAATGGAGAAGATCTCCTTGGCCCGCACCGCATGGGCCAGAAAATCGAAACACCTCACGTCTTCGTGCGAGGCCTCGTGCCCTTGTGTGCCTTGCCTTCAAGTGCCGCGACCCGTGCCTCGAGATCCTCGATCCTCTCGATGCACTTGCTGTCGAGACTCGTCAGCAGGTCCCTGGCCTTTTCTCCGAGCTTGGCGCTCGTCTTATCGAATTCGCGCCGGCCCTCCTCCGCGATCTTCTCCGCCATCTCCCGCGCCTCGGCGGCGCTGATCCGCCCTTGCTTTACGAAGTCCTCAAGGCCCTCCAGAACTTTTTCTCTTGTGACGACTGCTGCACCTAGTCCCGCAAGAAGTGTCTTTTTGAATGTCTCAATCATAGTACATAAGTTTATCGCTGAAGGGCTCCATACGCAAACGCCTTCACGATTGAACGGGCGCCTCTGGGCTTGCCGGCCCCTCGCGAACAAGGGAGAGGAACTGCTCCGCTCCCCGGCTTTGATACCGTTGCATATGCCTAAAGACTACGATCTCGCGGATCGGTTCAGCGTCGGACAAGGTAATATAGACCAGTGTATCGTGGTCCTCCGGCGCCTGTGCGCCGGCCGGAAGGATTGAGACGCCTGCATTGATCGCCACCAGCGCCTTGACGGTGGCGATCTGGGAGCAGCGGGACCCAATCCGGGGCTCAAAATGGTGGTCTCCACAGAACCGCCTGACTTGGGCGGCAAGGGAGCTGGAGGATCCGAGCAGGACGAGAGTTTCCGTCGCTAGGTCGGCGCTCGTCACCTTCGCCTTCTTTGCCAGCGGGTGATCCTTTGCCACAACTAATATAAGTTTTTCTTTCCAAAGAGGTTCGACATGAATGCTGGGATCCGCGATGGGACGTGCCGCGAGCGCCAAATCGAGTTCGCCGCCGAGCATTTCCCTGATCAATGTGCTCTTAAAATCCTCTCGAATATTCACTTGCAGATTTGGGAAACGTTGCCGGCAGCGACTTATCAGCCCAGGAAGCAGGTAGGTTGCGAGAGTGGGGATGGCGCCCACGGTGATTTTCCGCTCAATGGTGGAGCTGTCTCCCAATTCCTTGGCGGCATCCTCAACTTCGAATAGGATTCTGCGGGCCCTCTCCACGAATGCATACCCGGCCTCGGTAGGGACTGCCTTGCGTCCCAGGCGATGAAAAAGTTTCTGCCCAAGCTCGCGCTCTAGATTTATTATCTGTTGGCTTAGAGACGGTTGAGATATGTGTGACTGGGCGGCAGCACGCGTGAAATTCCCGGTTTCGGCCACGGCCAAGACATACCGCAGTTGGTGTAGTTCCATAGGTAGATCCTATGATTTTCATAGATAACTGCAACTGGCAATATCGCTCTTGGGATGTACTATTCCCGTACCTTGCAGATAAGGCAGGGGAAAAAGAAAGGATACATCATATGAAAACTACCATCATCAGAGCGGCTGCCCCGGCGATCCTCGCCATTGCCGCAATCTTGCTTTCGTTCCGTTACCTCAACGCGGATGCGCTCGTCGCAGGGCTCTTCTGCGTCGCGGGAGTCGCTGCCGTCATGGCGGTCGACTACCGCGCAGAATGGAAGCGGTCTTCGAGCCGGTAAGCCGGCCTGAGGAATCCCAAGTTCGAGGGCCCGGAGAAATCCGGGCCCTCTTTTTT
>CAZHPC010000062.1:0-17744 GCA_964534685.1 uncultured Opitutaceae bacterium | reverse complement strand
CAAGCCGCAGTCCCACGGCGTTGACGGGCAGGCAGTCGCGGATGAAGTCCTTCTCCAGCGAGATCGCCTCGCGCATGAGCCCGCGGAGCTCCTCCTTGTACTCGGGCGACCAGATCTCGCGGTTCTCCTCGACCAGGTCCATGAACAGGTTGCGGAACACCTCGATGTGGTTCGACTCGTCCCTCAGGGTGTACCGGAACATCTGGCCAATGCCGGGGAACTTGTTCTGCCGGTAGAGCGACAGGATCATCCCAAAGAGCCCGTAGAACTGGGTCCCTTCCATGCACTGGCCGAATACGAAGATGTTCGATGCCAGGAGCTTCTTGTTTTCCAGCTTGGTCAGGTCGAGGTCCCGGCGGAGCTCGCGTGAAATCCGGGTTACAAATTCGTTCTTCCGGACGATGGTCGGCACGTCCTCGAACATGGCCTCGCACTCGTGGGGGTTGATCCCGAGCGAAGCGATCATGTAGAGGAGGGAATCCGCGTGGATGTTCTCCTCGTGGGCGTGGCGCCCGAGGACAAGCTTGAGCTCCGGCGCCGTGACCAGCTCCCGGACCACGTGCTGGATGTTGTCGCCCACGATCCCCTCGGCTGCCGAGAAGTAGCCGATGCCCATCCGGATGATCCAGCGCTCGACATCCGACACGGCCTTGGCATCGCGCCACTGCTCGATGTCCTTGCCCATCGGGATGTCCTCCGGCTCCCAGTGGTTGGCCTTCATCTTGCGGTAGAGGTCGTAGGCCCACTGGTACTTGAGCGGCAGGAGATTGAAGGTCATGGTCTCCCGCCCGTTGATCACCCGCTTTGCCGCAAACGCGGCTTCCGCCTTGGTCTGATCGAGGACGAACGTCTTTGTACCTACCTGAAAGATTTTTTGCATGGCAACTGGGCTAAAGAGGATGAACTGAGGGGTATGACCGGGGCGTTTTCCGACGCGCAACAAGCCTAGGCGACTAAAAGTTGCTGGAACTTATTTACGCGTTGTTGACCACAACAGGATGTGGTCACGGCCCTGGACAGCCACAACCTATTGCGCTTTGGTTTTCGGCCGTCAACAGGTTTGTGCGCATATTTTGTTAAATTATGTGAAAATCTAGCTGCCCCCGCGGACAAGGGATGCGCAGTTCCCCTCGGGCCGCCCGGAACGCCTCCCCGGGGGCTGTCCGGTCCAGCCCGGGACGGATCCCGCCCGGACCTTGGGCGCCCCCGTCATGTATCCATTCTGTTGCTACGCGAAGGGTCCTGAGGGAGCTGGTGCCCGTGGATGACGACCGCGTCGCGCCCGCCCCGGTTCAGCCTGTCCAGGATCCCGGCCAGCTTCCTGCGCTTTTCGTCGGCCTGGGCAAACATCTCCAGCTGGGCCGGGCCCGCGTCGACGCCGGAGAGCTTCACGCTCACGAGCCTGAGGGGCCTGCGCTTCGTCCACGCCGCGCGCAGCAGCGGCGCCACGAGCGGATAAAAGGGCGCCTCGATGTCGGTCGCCGCCTCGAGGCTCCGCCCATGCGATTCCTGCGTGAAGTCCGCGTAACGCACCTTGACCGTAAGGGTCCTGACCTTCGCGCCGTCGGAGCGCACTTTGGAAAGCAGCTCGTCGATCATGCCCTTGGCCACGCGCTCGACGGCCGCGAAGTCCCTGACGTCAGCCAAGAAAGTCTCCTGCTTGGAGTAGCTCTTTGCGTCCTCGCTTTCCGTCTCCACCGGGCTGTCGTCCTCGCCCCTCGCCTGCGCAAGCGTCTTTCGCCAGTCGCGGCCGAGGGCCGCAGCCAGCTCGGCGTCGCCGCGCCCGAAGAGGTCGCGCACGAGGCGAAGCCCATGACGTGCGAGCGCCGCCTCGGTCTTCGCGCCTATGCCCGGCAGCCTCCCAAGTGGCAGCGGCTCAAGGAAGGCCGCCTCCTCCCCCGGCCTCACGACCACGAAGCCGTGCGGCTTCTTGAGCTTCGACGCGATCTGGGCGACCAGCTTGTTGGCGGCGATGCCCATCGAGACCGGAATCCTCAGGTCATCCCATATCCGCCGCTGCAGATCACGGACCGCCCGCTCGACGGATTCGACGGTGCCAAGGCGGCAGGGCGCCAGGTCGAGATAGCCCTCGTCGATCGAGTTGCGCTGGACGGCCGGCGTCAGGGCCTCACACAGGTCGAACATCTTCCTCGAGACTTCGCCGTAGAGGCCGAACGTGTGGGGAATCATTACCAGGTCGGGGCACACGCGCAGGGCGCGCGCCGTCGGCATGGGGGTGTACACGCCGCACGCCCGCGCCTCGTAGCTCGCCGAAGAGATGATGCCCCGCTCGCGGCCGCCGACGGCGCACTTCTTGCCGACGAGCGACGGGTCGCGCGCCTGCTCGCACGACACGAAGAACGCGTCGGCGTCCAGGTGGACGATGGTCGGCAGTCCCGGCACGTCCGCCATCCTAGTGCCCGGCGCCAAGGCGGGCCGCAGCTTCAAAATGCTCCCTGGCCTCGGCGGGCCGCCCAGCGGCCCTCAGGGCGACCGCCAGATTGTAGTGGATGTCCGCGGAGTCCGGATCCCGCCGGAGCGCCTCCTCGTAGTGGGCAACGGCCTCGGCCGGGCGGCCAGCCCTGACAAGCGCGAGGCCAAGGTAGGCCTGCGCCTCCGGATAGTCGGGCTTCGCGCGGACCGCCCCCTCGAGCTCCGCAATGGCCTCGGTCGTCCTCCCCTCCTCCGAGTACGCAAGGCCCAGGTTTGCGCGGGCTTGGATGAAATCCGGCCACAGGCGGAGCGCCTCCGAGTACTCCGCCGCGGCTTCAGCGGTCCTGCCGGCGTTGCCAAGCTGGTTGGCGCTTCGGTAGTGGGCTTCGGCGCAGCTGCGCAGGACCTCCCGGTCGGTGGGCCTCATGCGAAGGACGCCCTCGTACTCCCTGACGGCATCGGCGAAGCGTCCCGCGGCCAGGGCGAGGTTGCCAAGGTCGGTGCGAGCATCTGTGTCGTCGGGCCGGATGCGGATCGCCTCGCGGAATTCGGCCGCAGCCTCTTGGGGCCGGCCGGTGCGCGCGAGGGCATTGCCAAGGTTCACGTGGGCCGCGTCGTCTCCGGGATTGATCTGGAGGGCCCGCCGGTACTGCGCGATGGCCCCTTCGACGTCGCCGCGGCCATAGAGGGCCAGCCCAAGGTTGTCGCGTGCAATCCACGTCCCGGGGTTCCTCGCGGCGGCGAAGGCCCAGAAGGACTCGTCGCTCGTGTAGGCTGCGGCGTAGCTATGGCTCTCGAAGGCGAGCGCAGCCAGCGCCGCGACCGCGGCCGACCCGACGGCAACGGGCCATCTCGCCCTGCCGAACAGGCGATCGGTCCCGGCGGCGGCAAGTCCGGCTACGGCTGCAAGGGAGATGTACGCGAAATGATCTGCGACCCATGAGATTCGCAGGTAGGCCATCGGCACCAGGCCGAGGACCGGGATCAGGTTCAGGGCAAAGAAGCCCGCCCCGAGGAGGGCATGGCGGCCCCAGTCCCCGCGACGGCGCCAGGCCCATGCCGCCAGGACCCCGAGAACGATCCACGCCAGCCACAGCCGCCAGTCGCCGGCTACCGGCTCCCACCGCGGGTAAGCAGGCATGAGGCCCACGGGCATGACGGATTTCCCGGCGTAGAACACCATGGCGCGGGCCGCAAGCGCGCATCGGGTCCAGATCCCACCAATTCCGAGGTCTTGGTCCACGACCGCCCTGTGCTCCTGGAACCAGACCGTGACAAGGCCAAGAACGAGCGATATCCCGAAGAAAGGAGCGGAGGCCTTGAAGTCGGACAACCCCAGCCTGCCCCTCCTCCACCATGCGAGAAGGAGGATCACAAAAGGCAGCATGACCACCGAGCTCTTGCAAAGCATCGCAGCCGTGAACCACGCCGATGCGATGATGAGGTCCCGGCGTCTTTGGTCGCGGTCAAAGGCGAGGTACGCGCCGATCGCGAGGAGCAGTGGAGGCAGCGAGAGCGTGTTCTTGAGCTCGGCAATCCAGGCGACGGACTCGACCGCAACGGGATGGACGGTGAAGACAAGACCGCCGAGCCAGGCCGTCTTGACGCCGAGTCTCGCGAGGATCCTCCATAGGAGGAGCGCGCTCAGGATGTGCAGCGCCAAGCTCGCAAGGTGGTAGCCCAGGGTGGAATCGCCCCAAAGGTGCCATTCAAACCACTGGAAGGTCGTCTTGAGCGGGAAATAATCGGGCCCGGCCCTGCCGAGCCAGGCGTCAGCGAGCCCTCCGGGTTCCTTAATGACGGGGTTCGAAGCGACCTCCTGGAGGTCATCCCATATCCACCCGCCGGTGATTGCCGGGGAGTAGATCCAAGCGCCCGACAGGACGATCGCCGCAATCCGCGCCGCCAGCACGATTCGGTTCCCGGCCGGATTCCCAGAGCTGGCTGTCGGATCGGTTGCCATAGGGCGGGCGCTTCCTGTCAGCGGCGTCCCTCAAGCCTCCTGGCTTCGGCGAATTCGACATTCGCCTCGTCAATGCGACCGAGTTTTCCGAGCGCCACGCCGATCTGGTAGTGGATATCGGCGTTGTTGGCGCCGAGGCGGATGGCCTCACGGTAGTCCGCCACGGCCTCGGTCAGCCTTCCCGAGCCGGCAAGCGCAAAACCGCGATAGGCATGGGCCTCCGCATAACCCGGTCGATCCCGGATGGCCTCGTTGATCTGCCCAAGAGCCCGATCCCAGAAGCCCTGTTCGGCATATGCAAGGCCTAGATTAGCATGAGCTTCCGGAAATTCAGGCAGCAGCCTCAGGGCCTCCCCATACTCGGCTATCGCTTCCGGGAGGCGGCCCACGTTGGCCAGGGCGTTGGCCAGACCGTAGTGGGCCGGTGCAAAGTCGGGCTTGAGCCGCAGCGCATCCCTGAAATGACCCTCGGCCTCGCGGTAGCGGCCAGCGTCGACCATGGCGGTTCCCCAGTTGAAGTCCGCGGCGAAGAAGCCCGGCCTCGCCCGCAACGCGCCCGCGTACGCCTCCTCAGCCTCACTCCACCGCCGCGCCTTGGCCATCACGTTGCCGAAGTTGTTGAACGCTTCGGGGTAGCCGGGATTGAGCCGCATCGCCTCACGGTAGTGCTCGGCCGCCTCGCTCGTCCTTCCGCGGGCGACGAGGACGACGCCCAGGTTGTCGTGCGCCAGCCAGCTGGCGGGATTCTTCTCCAGGATCTTCTCGTAGAATGTCTGGATGTCGCCGTACTTGCCGCACTGCGCCCAGGTGAGTGCGGCGAGGACCGCGACGACGCAGGCGGCCGCGGCTTGAGCGGCGACGCGTCCGCCCGGACCCAGGCGACCCCAGGCGAGCGCCGCGGCTGCGGAAACGGACGAGACCAGGCCGGCGGTTGCAAGGTACTGGAAGTGGTCGGCAACGTAGGAAAAGACGAAGGGGTAAACGTTGATGAACCCAAGGGCCGGAAAGAGGGTCCCGACAAACAGCAGGGCCGCCGCCAGCGGACCGCGGGAGCGCTTCCTCAACGCAAAGAGGAGCGCCAGGACGGCGATCGCGCTGGCGGGGAAGAGGTACTGCCACGCGGCGTGGGAATCCACGTTCCAGCGCGGGTAGATGAAGACCAGGTCGGCCGGCCAGAAGACCTTGCCAAGGTAGAACCAGGCGACACGTCCCGCGACAAGGAGACGCTCGGCCAGGCTCAGCTGGAACGCGGCGCCGTAGGCGCCGATGAAGTTTCGCTCCATCCAAGCGGTCATGTAGCCTGCCGCTGCGCTCATGCACAACCACGGCGCCAGAGCGAGGACGTCGCCCCTTAGCGAAAGGCGGCCCCTCCTCCACCAGAGCACGACAAGGATCGCGGCCGGCAGGGTTGCCGTGACGCTCTTGCTTAGGAGGGCAAGCCCGAAGAGGGCGGTCCCCATCGCGTACGATCCCCATCGCCGCTGCGCATCGAATCGGAAGTAGGCAAGCGCCGCCGCAATGTAGAACACGGTGGAGAGCGTGTTCTTCTGTTCCGAAACCCAGGCCACGGTCTCGACGCACACCGGATGAAGCGCGAACACCGAAGCCGCAAGGATGGCGCCGGGAATCGACAGGCGCCGGAGCAGGCGGTACAGGAGCAGGGACGCCACCAGGTGCAGCGCGACATTGAGCAGGTGGTAGCCGAGCGCCGAATCCCCCCAGAGTCGGTGCTCGAGCCAGAACGCGCTGTGAAGCACCGGGTAGTACTGCTGCGTCGCCCCGGGCTCCGCCCAGATCCTCCACAGGCCGTGGAGCGGGCGCAGGTCGAGCCGCGTCACGTGCGCGTCGTCGTCCCAGATGAATCCTCCGCGCAGCGCGGGCCAGTAAGCCGCGAACACCGCCACGGGAAGGACAAGTGCGATTGCAGCTGATAATCCGGGTCGCCGCATGGGAGATAACCGTCCGACCTTCCCCTTCGGAGTCAATGATTTGCCGCTCCCCGGGCCTTCTCAAACTCGGCCTGGGCCTCCTTCTCGCGGCCAAGCCCTGCCAAAGCCTGTCCAAGGTTGTTGTGGGCCCCGGCGTAGCCCGGATCGATCCGGAGGGCTTCGCGGTACTCCGACACCGCGTCCTCCAGCCTGCCCTGTCTGAAATAGATGTTCCCAAGGTTCAGGTGGGCCTCCTCGAGTCCCGGATCGATAGCAAGCGCGAGCCGGTAGTGCTCCATGGCCCCTGCTGGGTTTCCAGAACTCGCCAGGGCGAGGCCGAGGTTGTTGTGGGCCTGGGCATGGCGGGGATCGAGCCTGAGGGTGGCCCAAAACTCCCCGGCGGCCTGCTCCAGAAGGCCCGACCTCAGGAGGGAAAGGCCCAGGTCGTAGTGGGCGCCTGCAAACGCGGGCTCGATCCCAAGGGCCGTCCGGTATTCCCCGCGCGCCTCGGCTGCGAGGCCCTCCGCCGCGAGGCAGTTACCGAGGTTGGCGTGTGCCTCAGGCGAGTCGGGCTTGAGAGTGACCGCCTTCCGAAGCTGTGCCTCCGCATCGGCCGTGCGGTGCTCCTGCAGGAACACCTTGCCCAGGTTGTTCCTCGCAAGCCAGGCCGCGGGGTTGCGCTCAACGGCAAGGGTCCAGAGCGCCTTCTCGTCCCTGAAGGCGGCCGCATAGCCGAGCGCCTCGAAAACCAGCTCGCAGGCCGCAGCCGCGGCGACTCCGGTGAGGAAGAGTCTCAGGAGGGCGCCGGAGCCCTTATGTCTTTGACAGGCGTCGACCGCCGCGCCGTAGGCGGCCGCAGCAAGACCCACCCACCCCACCAGCGGCAGGTACGCGAAATGATCCGCCCTGGGAGAAATCCTAAGATAGGCCATCGGGATTATCCCGAGAACGGGCGCAAGGTTTATGAGAAACCAGCCCGACCCCAGGAGCGCGTGCCGACCCCAGCTCGCCCGCCAGACCCAGAAAAAAGAGAGGACCAGGGCGATCGCGAGCCATGGCACGCAGGCTGGCAGGAATCCAGCGACGGGGGGATAGATTGGCGCAAGGCCTTCTGGCAAAAGCGATTGCCTCGCATAGGAAACAATGCTCCATCCCGCCTGGCCCACCCGTTCCGCCAATCCCGACTGGGTCCCGGCGACCCCTATCGCGCGGGTCGACTGGAACCAAACCGTGGCCGCGCCCATCGCCAGCGAAGCCCCGAAGAAAGGCGCCGAGTCCCGGAGGTCGCGAATGCCGATGCGGCCGCGGCGCCACCACGCAAAGAGCAGGAGGATCACCGGGAACATGACCACCGACGTCTTGCACGCCAACGCGGCCAGGAACCAAAGAAGCGAGGAAATCCACGCCCGGGGGCGCCGATCCCGGTCGAATTCGACGTAGGCCGCCGACGCGAGAAGCAGCGGGGGCAGCGACACGGTGTTCTTGAACTCCGAAATCCATGCCACCGACTCCACGGCCAGCGGGTGCACGGCGAAGAGGAGCCCGCCTATGAATGCGCAGCGAACGCGGAGCACGCGAAGCAGCCTCCACACCAGGAGCGCGCCCACGATGTGGAGGCTCAGGTTGACCACGTGGTAGCCTGTTGGGTCGGCCCCCCAGAGGTGCCATTCGATCCACTGGAGGCTGCCCTTGAGCGGGAAGTAATCCATGCCCTGCGGGTGCACCCAAGGCTGCCACCACCCGCCTGGCGCCCTCAGGACCGCGTTCTGCGCGACCTCAAGGCCGTCATCCCAGAGCCACGTGCCGTGGATGCAGGGGTAATAGATCCATGCGGACACCGCGGCGATGATGAGGATTCGCGCAACCTTCTTCATGGGCGAATCCCCGGCTTGCTCTCCAGCGCCCGCACACGCTCCAGGTTGTCGCGGGCGTCGCCGTAGTCAGGCTTGATCCGGAGGGCCTCCTCAAACTCGGCCCTGGCCTCGGCAAGGTTTCCGCTCTCGGCGAGCAGGCCGCCCAGGTTGTTGTGGACGTCCGCGGCGCCGGGCTTCAGGCGCAGCGCCTGCCTGTACTCGCGGATGCCCTCTGCAACCCTGCCCAGCTGCGCCAGGACGTCGCCGTAATCGACGCGCGCATCCGCCTGGTCCGGGCGCAGCCGGACGGCCTGTGAATACGCGTTCGCGGCCTCCGGCAGGTTTCCCACCTGCACCATCGCGGCGCCAAGGCCCGCCCACGCCTCCGCGCTCCCCGGCTCCAACCGGATCGCCTCGCGGTATTCAGCAGCGGCGGCATACCCCCTCTTCCCGACCGCCAGGACGTAGGCAAGATGCCTGTGGATGGACGGATCCTCGGACCGGTATTTTAAGGCTTCCTCGTATTCCGAAGCCGCCTCCTGGGCGTGGCCCGTCGCCGCGAGGGAGTTGCCCAGGTTGAAATGCGCGAATGCGAAGGTGGGGACGAGCGCCAGCGCCCTTCTGTAGCGCTCGATCGCACCCGCCTGGTCGCCCTTTTCAGCGAGGATCACCCCCATGTTGTTCCAGGCCCCCGCGTTTCCCGGGACCTTCCGGACGTCGTCGCTCCAGAACGCGGTCGCATCCTGGTATACCCGCGTCCTGAAGGCCGTCATCACGCCGAACACGAGCGCCAGCGCGCCCACCAGCGCCAGGAAGGGGCGCGGGCGCCCGACCGCCGCGTACAGCACGGCGACGAGGAAGGTCACCATTGCGGCCAGGGGAAGGTACATCCTGTGCTCGGCGATGATCTCCGTCGAGACCGGGATCACGCTCGAGCTCGGGGCAAGGATGAGCAGGAACCAGGCACCCAGGAACCCGGCCGGCCGGTTCCTCCGCAGAAGCGTCACGGTGCCGGCGACAAGCGCGACCACGAGGACGGCGCCCACCGCGACCTCGAGGCGGCTTCCGCCCAGGAAGCGGCCGTAGTCCCCGATCAACGGATGGGGCCAGAGGCCGAGCCGAACATAGAGCGCCACCGCCCTGAGCTGGGTCAGGGAATAGGCCCACCAGGCGACGCCCGAGCCGAATCCGGCCGTCCCGCTTCGCCCGCCCCCAAGCCATGCGAACCAGGCCATCGGAAGCCAGCAGGCGGCAAGCGCAATGTAGAGCGGCCTGCGCCGCCTCCACGCCTCGCCAAAGGAGCCGGCGACAAACGCCCGATCATAGAGGAACACCACCAGCGGCGCCGTCGCCATGACCTCCTTGGTCGCCATTCCGAGGAGGCACGCGCCAACAGCAGAAATCCGCCAGAGGGGAGCCATAGCGCCGCCCCCGGCGCCGCGGATAAAGGCGTAAAGCAAAAGGAGGTAGAGCATCCCCATCAGCGACTCCGCCCTCTGCACCACGTAGGCGACCGATTCCGTCTGGAGGGGATGCACGGCCCAGACGAGGGCGGCGGCGAAGGCGATCGCAAGGGATTCGGAGGGCGTCCGTGAGCCGGCCGCCTGGGTACGCAGGGTGCGCCGCACAATTCCCAGGAGGAGAAGCGACGACACGGCGTGGATCGCCACGTTGAGCGCGTGGTAGCTCCATTCATGCGTGCCCGACACGGCATAGTTGACGGCAAACGAGAGGTTGAGGGCGGGTCTTCCGCTTACGGTCGCTCCATCCGGGGGCCTGAGCGCCGTCGACCAATGCCGGATCGTCGGGTTCTCGGCTATCGACTCGACGTCGTCATAGAGGAACCGGCCGCCGAAGCTCTGGCTGTACGCGGCCACCACGGCCGCGACAATCGCCGCGCAGCAGAACACGATCGCCGAGCGGTGTTCGCGCGCCGGCGCCGGGGAGGGCAGCGATGGGGCGGTCATTGGTGGAGCGTCTCGAGGCTATCGGCTCCCGGGGCACTTCTACAAGCCGCGCTGTGCGCCCTCTGACGGCTGCGTCCCTGAAAAGCAAGACGGCCGCCCATTGCGGGCGGCCGTCGCGATGCCAAGGCTCGATTGATCCGGATGTCAGAACTCGAGCCGGGCGCCGACCTGCAGCTGCCAGCGCGACTCGTCCGAATAGATCGTCGGCGTCCCGAGGGTGCCGTTGTTGAACACGTAGATGTACTTGTTCGTGACCTTGTCGTAGCCGGTGCCGGCAATCGTCTGGGTGACGAACGAGTTGTTGAAGTTGTCCACCACGCCCCACTTCTTGCTCAGCAGGTTGGCGAAGTTGAAGCAGTCGGCGTAGAGCACGACCCGCGTGTTCCTGTAGTACAGCGGGACCTGCTGCTCGAAGTGGAGGTTCAGCGTCGCCTGCTCTCCGGCGGTCGCGCTGTTGCGCGGCGCGATCTTGCCCGCCCACTTGCTGAGCTGCGGGTTTGAGGCCATGTAGCTGAAGAAGTTCGCCTCCTCGGTCGAGCTTAGCCACTCGACCTTCGGGTCGTTCGGGCCCGTGGGGACGTAGAACAGGGACTCACCCGTGAGGCCCGAGCCGTCCGCGTCGCCCTTGAACACGAAGCTGTAGGCCTGGCCCGTCTCGGTGAGGAACTGCGCCGAGAACGACGTCGTCGAGTTCTTCTGCTTGAAGAAGTTGAACTGGCGGGTGAACGTCGCGACAAACTTGTTCGGAACGGAGTAGTTCGACCTGTACGCGATGTTGTCGTTCGGGTTGATGATCGGCTGGCCCGCGAAGCCCGAGGCGGCGACTGAGGATGTGAACGGGTCGACCTGCGTCGCATGCGTGTAGGTGTACGCGATGCTGGCCGACCAGTTGTCGAGCAGCGGACGGGTGAGCTCGACCGTGTACTCCTGGCTTCCGCCCCTGCTCGTGTTGGTCAGATCGTACACGCCGGCTGTGCCATGGTTCTGGTACAGGGTTGTGGGCGAGCTGGTGACGCTCGTGTAGAAGTTTGTCGTCGTGTAACCCGGCAGGTAATAGGCGGACCCGATGCCGGACGGCGTGATGTTGCCGCCAAGGCGAAGGCGTCCGTCAGGCATCGTGAGCGGGCCTGAGGTCGGCACGACGTAGGGGTTCGTCTCCTGGTAGAAAACGTCCTTGTTCACCTGCGTGACGTCGATCTCGGCGGTCGCAATGAGGCCGAACCAGGGCAGCGTCTTGTCGATCGCGATGTTCTCCTTCCACGTGGACGGCCAGTGGAAGTTCGGGTCGGTGAAGTCCATCGACGGCGCCGCGGTGGACGCCACGCCGTTCGTGACCGAATTCAGCTGACCGGCGTTGTTGAACGAGTTTTCGACCCAGACCACGGGGTTCTGGCCGAGGAACAGGCCCGCGCCGCCGCGCACCTGGGTGGGAAGCTTCGTCTCGAAGCTGTAGTTGAAGCCGACGCGCGGGGAGATTGTGTAGTTCCCGCTCATCGTCGTGGAATTCGAGAACCCGTAGGCCTTAAAGAAGACCGGACTGAAAACCGGATCCTGCGGCTCGTAGGGGTAGTCCATGCGGAGGCCGGCGATCACTGTCAGCCTGGAATTGGGCTTCCACGTATCCTGGATGAGGGGCACGACGTCCAACAGGTAGTAGTGCGAGACGTCCGAGGCCAACGTGAAGCCGGTCGCGGGGATCTCGACCGTGGACTGGTACGCCTTGCCCGCGAGGAAGTTCGTCACGTCGGAGAACGTGTAGCTGCCGATCGCGTTCGGAATGAACGTGTCGGTGTAGCCGGTGCGGTCGAACTGGGCGCCGAACTTGAACGTATGGTTGCCGATCGAATAGTCGCCGTACGCGTGCTCCTCCTGCTCCCAGGTGTAGATGTTGTTGTCCTGATAGGCCCAGTAGGTTCCGGTGAACAGGACGCCGTTTGTAACGAGCGAGCTTATGTTCTGCTGGTAGCCCGGGAAATTCTGGATCGTCAGCGCGGGAAGCTTCGGGCCGTTCAATGTGGCCGTGCCGTTGTAGCGCTTGTAGGTACCCTCGATTTCCGTGTGGAAGTTCGGGATGAGCCGGCTCCAGTCGCTGTTCAGCTGAGCCGTGTACGACTGGTCGCTGCGGTTCGAGTTGTACCAGGACGTGTCGAACGAGGTTTCCGTGTTGGCGGTATAGTTGTAGAACACCGGAGCGTCGCCGATCGTGTGCCGGAATGTGAGCGTGAACTTCTGATAGTCGGAGATGTTCCAGTCGATCTTGCCCACGAAGTTCTGTTCCCAGGTGTGGCTGATCGCGTTGAGGCTGCCTGGGTCATACGTGTAGGTCTTGCCGCCGATCGTATATCCGCCCTTGAGCGCATTAATAACCTCGGTCACATCGGTCTGGCCTTGGGGGGATCCCAGGGGATTGAAAATCTGGGCCGGTGCCGCGGCGATCTGACGGAAGGCGTCGTAGCCCACGAAGAAGAACAGCTTGTCCTTCCAGAGCGGGCCGCCGAGCGTCGCGCCCGTCGTATGCTGCTGCGTGGATTCATGCGGCCCAAGCGCGCCGACCACCGGGTCCGGGCCGCGCATCCTTGTTCCGGTGTAGATCTCATAGGCCGTTCCATGGAATTCATTGGTTCCGGACTTGAGAGAGACGTCGGTGACGGCGCCCAAGAATCCGCTGTAAACCACGTCAAACGGGTTGATGGCGAGGGTCGCTGACGAGATCCACTCCAGCGGTACCGGGTTGCGAAGGCCCGCGTACCCGTTTGAGTTCAGGCCGAAGTTGTCGGCGGCCGAGACGCCGTCCACCAGGATCGCGTTCTCACGTGGATTCTGGCCCGCCACGCTGAAGGTGTACGCGGGGTCCGAAGGCGAGACCTGCTGCGTGACGGCACGCGGGTCCAGGCTTTCAAAGTCCTGGAGGTCCCGGCGGATCGAGCTGATCTGCAGGATCTGCTTCGTGTTGAAATTTGAACCTGTGCCCATGGAGCTCATGTCAAACGTCGTGTTGGCGGCGCTTTCGCTCACGTTCACCGCCTCCAAGCGGACGATTTCCGTCGAAATCTCGAGGTCCACCGCCGTCGTCTGGCCAAGGTTCAGATAGACGTCCTTCTTCTCGGCAGCGGGCAAGCCCGAGGCCGTCGCGGTGACCGTGTATGGGCCGCCGCTCGTGAGGCCCGAGAGCGAGTACTGTCCGGCCGAGCGCGTGGTCGCCGCGTAGCGGGCGCCGGTCGCGTCCAGAACGGCCGTGACGGTCGCCCCGGAAATGGCCTGGCCGGCCTTGTTCGTCACGAAGCCGGATATTCCGGACGTCGTAACGCCCTGGGCAAACATGGTCGTTGTCGCTGCGAAAGCCAGGGCCACTGCTCCGGCAAAGGTCCATCTCAGAGATGGGAACGTCGATTTCATAGGTGTTACTTGGATTAACTCTAACGAATTTAAGCCTCCCAGGTGAGGAGACTGTAGTTGCTTACACTTGGCCAAAGGAACATCGCCGTTTGCTGCGTCAGTCAAGCATCGAAGCCGAATGTTTTTGAAAGACGCAAATTTGTAACCGCTAATCGGCACGCCAGCCTAGCTCGTGCCATTTGCCCGCTTCATCTGAGAATGCAGATGCAAAACGCACGACATTCGTGGCAGTAATGACGGATCCTATCGGTATTTGAAGCCTAAGGCGCAGCCGCGAAGTTTCTTACGACAGCCGCGCATCTTCTGGCACGAAGATAGGTACTGAATTCGGCAGCATGAATGCCGAAGCCATCGAGGACGCCGATCTGGTCAACCGATTCAACGGCGGCGACGAGTCCGCATTTGTCGAAATCATGAACCGGCACAAGAGCCGGATCTTCTCGGCGGCGATGGCCCTCCTGCGAAACCGCGCCGACGCCGAGGAGATCACGCAGGACACGTTCATCCGGGCCCACAGGGGCCTGTCGAAGTTCCGCGGGGACTCGTCGGTCGCGACCTGGCTGCACCGGATCGCGGTCAACCTGGCAAGGAACCGCTATTGGTACTTCTTCCGCAGGCGCCGTCATTCCACGCTCTCGCTCGATGCGGCGCTCGGCGAGTCCGGCGAATCGACCTTTTCGAACCTGCTCTCGGCCTCGGATCCCGACCCGTCCCGGGAGACCTCGCGCAATGAATTCGTGAGCGCGGTCGAGTCCTGCATGGAGAAGCTCGAGCCGTCCCACAGGAAGATCCTGTCCATGCGCAGCGTCCTCGACCAGTCCTACGAGGAAATTGCAGCTGCGCTCGGTATCAATGTTGGCACCGTGAAAAGCCGGATCGCGAGGGCCCGGGAGCGCCTGCGCACCAGGCTCGCGGAGGAGTGCCCTGAGTTTGCCCGCGACAGCAACCCCTCCCAGTGGTTTGAGCCTTCCCGGGGCGAGGGCCAGGTGGCGGCTGCGGCCTCGTAGTCTACCCTGTCCTCAGGCCCAGGAAGCGGGCCAGGTCCCTGACGGCAGCGGCTGTGGCGTGCCCGCTCCTTACGCTGCGGGAGACAATGCCAAGGCGGCCCAGCTTGCGATCCGCCTTGAGGTCGACGTGGCCCACAATCTCCGTTCCCGAGAGCACGGGTAGCGCGTAGTGTCCCCTCTTCCGCTTTGTCGCGGGAACGTAGGCCTCCCACGTGTAGTCAAACTGCCAGAGGTTCCGGGTGATCCGTCGGTCATAGATCATCGGATCCAGCGGGGCCAGGAGCAGCGGGCCCGCGACGGGATCGTTCCCTTGGGGGGCATCCAGCCAGCGGACGTCCGACTTGAGGCAGTGGAGCGCCGGGCAGCCCTCGATGCCGATCGGCTGGACCAAATCCTCCACGAGCGCAATTTCGCGCCTTTTCAGGGCCACCAGGCGGTGCTGTCGCAGGCGGGTCACCGCGAGCCAGCGCTCGGTGTCTTCGGCGGTCGGCTCGGGCTGCGCCAGGACGCCCGCGGGAAGCACCCTCTCCGGGAGGTCGTAGAGCCTGCGGTTGCTCTGGCGGCCGACAATCAGCAGGCGTCCGTGAAAGAAGAGCTTCTGCAGGGTCGCCTTGGCGAGCGTCGCCGCCCCCCAGACCCGTCTTCCCTTGCGGCCGTCGGCGAAGGCCTCCGGGCCGAGCACGCCCCCTTCCGCAAACCTCTCCAGGATGCGCGCCGCAAGCTCCTTCTCGCGCGCCGTCAGCCGTCCCGACCACGCGCCCGACTGCCCCGTGCGCGCGCGCATCGCGGATAGAAGGTACGGCCAGGCGTCCAGGGGAAATGCGACGAGGATGCCGGTGGAGGGGAGGTGGTGCTCAAAGGCGGTGCGCCTGCCCGCGGGAAGCCATCCCCCGGTTTCCCCTCCGTGAAGGTGGCGCACGAGGCCCCCCTCCGTGTAACCGTCGACCCGGTTGCGCAGGATGTGGTCGTGCATCCTCCCGCAGACGTTGATCGGATCGATCTGGATGTAGCCGTGGTGCGCGAGAGCGGTCCCCACGTCGGGCGCCCTGGAATCAATGAGGTGCGCCCTCCTCAGGAACCGGCGGGCCTCAAGCGGGGAGATTTTCCTCACACCTGTCACGGACCGGCTGCGGGGCGCGTCGGCTGAGACCTCGCGGCGGCGCCCGGGGCCGGAGCCTGCGCCGGGGACGGGGTCGCCGGCGGAGGAGGTGCGGGATGCAGGCGCCGGAGAATCTCGGCGTAGTCCTGAATTCCCGCGACGATCGCCGTCGCTATCGTGTCGCGGTAGGCGGGTGCCGCAAGGCGCGCCCCCTCGGTGTCGCTCGAAAGAAAGGCGGGCTCGACCAGCACGCCGGGGCACTTGAGGCCCCGCAGAGCCCTGAGGTGCTCGAACTTCTCGCCGCGGTCGCCGTCGTGCAGCGCGTCAAGGAGCCGGCGGTGAAGCGGCCCGGCCAGGACCGTGTTCCAGGCGTTGTTGGCGTTGATGGGCTCGTCCGTGGCCTGGGCGTCATCCTTCTTGCCGGGGCTCCAGGAGTCCGCCGATCGCTGCGTCTTCGGCGGGAAGAGCAGCAGCTCGACCCCTGTCGTCTTGGTGTTAGGGTAAAGCGAGTTGAAATGGACGCTCACCATGAGGTCCGCGCCCGCCTGGTTCGCGATCTCCGAGCGGATCGGCTTGGGGACGTCGACGTCCGAGTCGCGCGTCATGACCACGGTGTAGCCGGCCTGCTCGAGGAGCCGCTTGAGCCTCAGGGACACGTCGAGCGTGTACGTCTTCTCGACCGCGCCGAGCTTCGGGTTCTCGGTCCCGTTATCGAATCCCCCGTGCCCCGGGTCTATCGCGATCACCCTCGGCGGCCTGGGGGCGGGACCGCAAAGCTCGGGCCGAAGGCGCGGGACGAGGCGAAGGTTGAAGTCGCTGCGGCTCAGGTAGAACTTTCCCCCGCGCTCGATCACGGGGTCGCCGAAGAAGACCCGCAGCCCCTTTATGTCCGTCTCGCGGCTGCGGTCGGCGAGCCGGGCCACCGGCTGCGCTCCGTCCTTGAGCATGACCGCCGTCGCCGGGATCGAGCGCTCGAGCCGGAGGCCGAGGCGCGCGGCGCCGTCCTCGAGCGACACGTAGTCTATCCCCTTGTTGCGGACGGACGCAAGATCGGCCGCCTCGGATGCTGAGAGGATCGCCGGGAGGAAAAGGAGGATGAATGCCGCCAGGCGCATGGCCGCGGCGGACTCAGGCCTCCGCCTGCGAGGCCGAAGAAGGCGCCTCATCCTCGCCCTCGGTGCCCTTCACGTGGAACTTCGCCTTGCGCTTGTTCGCCGGCAGCGGGGTGAGCATGACGTGGATGTTGCGTCCGATGAGCTTCGGGTCGGCGTCGGGGTGGCCCATGCCAACGAGCTCGGACACCGCCCTCTTCATCACCTCGAAGCCTAGCTCCGTGTGGGCCATCTCCCGCCCGCGGAACTTGAGCCGCAGCTTCACCTTGTTTCCGTGGTCGAGGAACTCCTCGGCGTGGCGCAGCTTGGTGTTGAAGTCGTTCGGCGCGATGCGCGCCGTGAACTCGATCTCCTTGATCTTGCTCGCGGTCGACTTCGCGTGCGAATGCTTCTTCGACTCCTCGTAGACGTACTTGCCGAAGTCCATGATCCGGCAGACGGGCACCGGCGTCGCGTTCGGCGCCACCTCGACCAGGTCGAGCCCCACCTCGAGCGCGAGGTTGACCGCCTTCGGCGTGTCAAGGATGCCGAGCTGCTTGCCCTCCGGCGATATCACGCGGACCTGCGGAACCTTTATTCGGTGGTTGCGGCGTATGCTCGCGAACGGATCGTTGTTGCGGCGCTGATATTGTCCGTTTGGACGATTGCCGCCTGGGGCGGCCGAGGGAGTCGGTATGGCCATCAATAATTACGCTGCTGGGTGTGTAGAGTCCGGCGACGCTCGTCTGAAACCGCCTCAAATACAACTCCTAAACGCTGAAGCTTTCCCCGCAGGAGCAGCTCGCCTTGGCGTTCGGGTTGCTGAACTTGAATCCGCCGGCGATCAGCTGGGTCGAATAATCAAGCACGGTTCCCTTCAGGTAGAGGGCGGTCCTTGGGTCGACGATCACCGAGACCCCGGACGACCGAACGAGGATGTCGCCGCGCTTGGGCTCCGGGGCGAACTTGAGCTTGTAGCTCAAGCCGTTGCAACCGCCGCCGGTGAT
>CAZHPC010000061.1:0-18073 GCA_964534685.1 uncultured Opitutaceae bacterium | reverse complement strand
TTCCGGCCAACCTGATCCAGGCCCAGCGGGACTATTTCGGATCGCACACCTATGAACGCGTCGATGCCAAGGGTACTTTCCACACGGTATGGGAAAACACACGAGACCCATGAAAAACAACGAGCAACTCGATCCAACGGTGTTTGTAATTTTTGGCGGTGCCGGCGACCTGACCTGGCGCAAGTTGATTCCGGCGCTATTCGACCTCTCGCAGGACCGCAGCCTTCCCGCCAAGTTTGCGATCATAGGCGTGGACCGTATAAAGCTGCGCGATGACTCGCTGCGCCGTCGGTTGCACGAGGGAGTCAACCGATTCTCCCGGTTCGGGAAAGCCCGGAGTGCCGAATGGAATCAGTTCGCGCAGCATATTCATTACCAGCAGGGCGACTTCAATAAGCCGTCGACCTATGCCGCGCTGGGCGTCCAATGCGCGGGGCTGGAGAAACAGTG
The DNA here is from genome assembly GCA_964534685.1 of uncultured Opitutaceae bacterium. Taxonomy (GTDB): domain Bacteria; phylum Verrucomicrobiota; class Verrucomicrobiia; order Opitutales; family Opitutaceae; genus Palsa-1447. The sequence goes on along the minus strand of CAZHPC010000061.1, from coordinate 17,623 downwards.
GGGCACAAAGGCGCACCGCATCTTCTACATGGCCACGCCGCCGTCAATGTTCGGCGAAATCCCCAAATATCTCGGCAAAGCCGGGCTGGCACGCGATCGCGAATGGGCGCGGATCGTGATAGAGAAGCCGATCGGCTACGATTTGGCATCGGCGTGTTCCCTAAACGCCGTCCTCGCCGCAAGCTTCCTTGAATCCCAGATCTTCCGGATCGATCACTATCTCGGCAAGGAAACGGTGCAGAACATTCTGGCCTTTCGCTTCGCCAATCCCCTCTTTGAGCCGATCTGGAACCGACGCTATGTGGACTATGTGACTATCACCGTCGCCGAATCCGTGGGCGTCGAGCATCGCGGCGAATACTACGACAAGGCAGGCGCGCTCCGCGACATGGTGCAGAATCATCTGATGCAGCTGCTCTGCCTCGTCGCGATGGAGCCGATGGTCTCCTTCGACGCCGACGAGATCCGCAACAAGAAGGTGGACGTGCTCCATGCGGTCCGTCCGATTCATCCCGACGCGGTCTCTCAGTGCGCCGTGCGCGGACAGTATGGCCCCGGCAACATCGCCGGCGCAAGGGTACCCGGCTACCGCGAGGAAGCCGGCGTGGCGCCCGACTCGCAGACCGAGACGTTCGCAGCACTGAGGCTGTACCTCGACAATTGGCGCTGGCAGGACGTCCCGTTCTACCTGCGCACGGGCAAACGGCTGCCCCAGCAGGCTTCGGAAATCTCCATCCAGTTTCGCGCGGTGCCTCATCGATCGTTTCCGCCCGGGGCCTCGCTTGGCTGGCAGCCGTCTCGCCTAGTCATGTCCATCCAGCCCGACGAGGGCATCGTGCTGGGCTTCCAAGCAAAGTACCCTGGGCCCAAGATGCAGCTGCGGCCGGTGGACATGCGCTTCAGCTACCGCGAGAGCTTCGACGCACCCTCGCCCGATGCGTATGAGACGCTGCTGTGGGACGTAATGAAGAATGACGCCACGCTCTTCATGCGCGCCGACCAGGTGGAGGCGGCTTGGCGGCTGCTGACGCCCGTGGTCGAGGCGTGGAACACAGCCCAGCCGGGTGATTTTCCCAACTATGACTCCGGAAGCTGGGGGCCGGAAGCGGTGCAGGGACTACTCGCGCACCAAGATCACCGTTGGCCGCAAATCGCGGTATTGGTAAAGCATGGCGATGAGAGGGAGAACAGAGCGGGGCCGGCCTCAAAATGACCGCTGCGGACCGCCGCGGCCAGCGCGAGCCGCATTCGATCAGGCCATTCGGACATGAGTGATTTCTTTTTTGCCCGCTCGCAGATGGCGATGTCCCTGGCCTTCCATATCGTGTTCGCGGCCCTGGGGATCGGGATGCCGTTGCTCATGGTCATGGCGGAGGGAGCGTATCTGCGCACCGGGACGGCGGTTTACCTAGAGCTCAGCAAACGGTGGGCCAAGGGCACCGCGATTCTCTTCGCGGTGGGAGCGGTCTCCGGCACTGTGCTGTCCTTCGAGCTCGGCTTGCTCTGGCCCGGTTTCATGGGGAAGGCCGGGGCGATCATCGGCATGCCTTTCTCGCTCGAAGGCTTTGCCTTCTTCACCGAGGCGATCTTCATCGGCGTGTACCTTTACGGCCGAAGCCGCCTGCCTCCGCTTCTGCACTGGCTGTCGGGAGTGGTGGTCGCGGTTAGCGGCATCTTCTCCGGCATTTTCGTCGTGACGGCCAACGCGTGGATGAACGCTCCGTCTGGCTTCAAATTCGTCAACGGCCAGTTCACCGAAATTGACCCGGTCGCTGCCATGTTCAACCCGGCCAGCTTTCATGAAATTTTGCACATGACGCTGGCCGCCTTTGTCGCCACGGGATTCGCCGTGGCCGCGGTTCATGCGTTCTTTCTGCTGCGAAATCCAGGCAGTCATTTCCATCGCTGCGCCCTGGGCCTCGCGCTGGCCGTGGCGTGCATTAGCATCCCGCTGCAGATCTCGAGCGGCGATCTCAGCGCCCGCGCCGTGGGCCGGCTGCAACCGGCCAAGCTCGCGGCAATGGAGGCGTTGTACAGGACTCAGGAGGGGGCGCCGCTGCTGATCGGTGGTCTTCCCAATGATGCGAAGCGCACAACTGATCATGCGCTTGTGATTCCGCGCGGCCTGAGCCTGTTGCTCGCCAATAGTGCGAGTGCGAGGGTCGCAGGCCTTGAGGAGTACCCGCGCAAGGACTGGCCCAATGTGCGGATAGTTCATTGGTCGTTTGACCTGATGGTTCTTTCGGGCTTCGCGATGCTGGCGCTGGCCGGATGGTCGGCCTGGATTTGGTGGCGGCGGCCGCGCCTGGCGGACCATCCATGGCTGTTGCGCGCGCTGGTCGCCTCCGGACCGCTGGGTTTTGTCGCCATCGAGGCCGGTTGGGTCGTGACCGAGGTTGGGCGCCAGCCGTGGATCATCTACAATGTCATGAGAACGCAGGACGCCGTCACGCCGATGCCCGGAATCGCGGTCCCCTTCCTCGCCTTCACGGTCCTGTATGTCTTTCTCGCCTTTGTTGTCGTCAGCCTCTTGCGGCGCCTGTTTCTCGAGACCTCGGGCGCCGTCCCGGAATCGCCGTCTGCTTGACGCCATGTTCCCACTCGCCGCAACCGTGTCCTTGTTGTTGTCGCTGATCCTGTATGCGCTTTTGGGCGGCGCGGATTTTGGCGGTGGCATGTGGGACATTCTTGCCGTTGGGCCGCGCGCCACGCAGCAGCGAAAGCTGGTCGCAAGGGCCATCGCGCCAATATGGGAAGCCAATCACGTCTGGCTCATCCTCGCCGTGGTGGTGCTGTTCACCGGCTTCCCCACCGGATTCGCCGCGATGATGACTGCGCTGAACATTCCCATCACCGTGATGCTCATCGGGATCGTCTTGCGCGGCTCGGCGTTCATCTTCCGCAACTACGACTCGCAGTCAGGCCTCGAGCAGCGGCATTGGAGCATGGTGTTCGGCATCGCCAGCATTCTCACGCCGTTTTCCCAGGGCGTGATACTCGGCGCCCTGGCAACCGGCCAGATTCGCGTCGCGAATGGCCACGTAACCACCGGGTTTCTTGCGGGCTGGCTGACGCTGTTCGCGCTCGCCTGCGGCGTTTTCGCGCTCGGTCTGTTTGCGTTCCTGGCGGCCACCTACCTCACGCTTGACGCCAAGGACCAGCCCGATCTGCAGGAAGATTTTCGGCGGCGGGCAATCTGGTCCGGCGTGGCCCTCGTGCCAGTTGCCGGCGTGGTTCTCCTCACGGCTAGGCATGGCGCGCCGGAGATGTTTTACGGACTGACGCGGTGGTGGGCGCCCTTGCTGTTCGGAGCGACGTGCCTCAGCGGTCTTGGTGCGCTCGGGGCTCTGTGGCGGAGACATTTTGCCGCGGCGCGAGCCGCAGCCGCTGGACAGGTGACGCTCATCCTCGTCGGGTGGAGCTTGGCGCAGTACCCGAATCTCGTCACGCCAGACGTCACAGTCGCAAATGCCTGCGCGCCGGAAGCGACTTTGCGCCTCCTGATCCTGGCGTTGGCGGCCGGCGCTTTCGTGCTGCTGCCGTCGCTGATCTTTCTATTCCGCCTTTTTAAGGGCAATCGGCCCTATTGAGGGACGAATCTGTCCAATTATCCCTAAGAAACGCGTGATGCCGAATATGCCCGCCCGTGGAACCGCCGGCCTTTCCGGTTGGGGGAGGCTTTCAATTCCCGCAGGATAACGTGGGAATTGGACGCCGACATTTGGACCGATTTAACGATCGGCAACCCGGCAAAGATGTCTTTCTAGGCCCCATCTCGATACCGCGTTTGCTGGTGTCCCTATAGGCGTCCTTGTCGGGCCGTTTGTCAGCTTAAGCCGACATTAGACCGTCACGGACCGAACTCATCAACCTAACCCAATCCAATTCCCCTAGGGATGTCCTCCTTCATTGATGCCAAAGCGGCGCTTTCGCGCAGACTCAGAGCATTTGACAGGCCTCGTCGAACTCCAGGCGCGGGCCGCGCGGATGGAGCTTCGCAGCGTCTCCATAGCCGAGATTGCATAGGAAGTTTGATTTCACTGGACCCGCTGCGATGAATGCCCCGGCCGTCGAACCCGTCCCTAATGCCGCAGTGGCGAAGAATTCAAGATCGACCTTCGCGTTGTCGAAACCCGACATGGGGCCGCAATCGAGGCCGAGCGAGCGAGCTGCGATCATGAAATAGGCGCCTTGCAGGCTGCCGTTTCGCATCGCAGTGGAGGCCGCCAACTCTGGCGACTTCGCAAACATGTCCTGCATGGTGGGCGCCGCAGGGAAAAGCCTTGGCAGCAGCTTATAGAAGCTCGAATCGTAGGCGATGATGGCAGTGACGGGAGCGCCCATCGTCTTGTCTATGTTTCCCGGCATGAGCGCCGGTCGGAGCCTTTCCTTTGCCTCCCGGGTGCGCAGGAAGACTATTCGAGCAGGGCTGCAGTTGGCGCTGGTCGGACCCCATTTTAGCAGGTCGTAGAGTTGCTTCAGTATGCCGTCCTCGACTGGCCGATCGAGCCATGCGCTGTGCGTCCGGGCCTTGCGGAAAAGGACATCGAAGTCGCGGTCACTGAGGCGGGTTCCCGTCTGAACTGGCGTGTTGTGAATCATGGTGGATTGCATTGTGGGTTCTTGTCACTTGCCGATCGCCTTCTTGAGCGCTCCAATCTCCTTCTGGACGGCGCCTTCGAACTGCTTGTAGTCGCCGCGACCCTCCAGGCCGGGATTTCCAAGCGCCTTGCCCAATCCTTCCTTGACCTTGCCCGCGAGTTTTTTGGCTGTGCCCTCGACTTCATCTCGGGTGCCCGACTTCTCATCAATTGATTGTGGGTTCTTCATAGGCGGCTACTGTAGACGAAAGATCCCATCTGGCCCATGGGGTGGAACCCGCCCTTCAGGTTATCATGCGCTCAGGAGTCCCGTCGTGCCCCATTTGTCGAATAGCGCCTGCCCAGATCGTATAGCACCTAGCCGGGAGCTGTTACGCCCATTCGTGGTTGGCCAGGTGAGCCAATCTCAGGCCGCCGCCAGAAGATATGACCGGTAACGGACTTGCCTTCTTGAGTTCGGTGTTCTTCTCGCCTGAATCTACTGCCATGGACAACCCCCGGCTCGACAAATTGCTCTGGAGTCTGCGGGTGTTCAAGACGCGCCCCCTTGCCATGGCGGCCTGCCGCGCCGGTCATGTACTTGTCGGTGAGTTCGAAGCCAAACCGGGCCGCGATGTCCATCTCGGGGAGGTTCTCGTAGTGCGCATCGGTGCGATCACCCGCACGCTCAAGATAATCGCGATTCCGCGCTCGCGCGTCAGCGCCAAGCAGTTGCCGGAATTCATCACAGACCACACCCCCGCGGCCGAATATGAGCGGGTGATACAGGCCGGTATTGAGCACAAGCTCGCCCGTCAACGGGGCATGGGCCGTCCCACAAAAAAGGAGCGCCGCGATATTTCGGAGCTATTCGGGTTCGGATGAATCGGCAATTTGGGTAACGTCCAGCACACAACGCGAATGAGCTGGAGCTCCTCTTCGGAGACGAGGGGCCTAGATCCAGTCTTGAAGAAAGTTAAACACTCGGGTCGTGCCTCCCCCCTTCATTGCTGTCGCGGTCGGCTCATCTTACACCGCTCCCGCCGGGAGCAAGCGTGCAGTGAGGATAAAACCCCATGGCGGCAAGGGCGACCACACGTGTACGCTTGTCGCGTGAAAAAAAGGACTTCCGCGAGAATTCGAACCCGTCTACCTGAATCCCCAGCTACAAAGTTACGCCTGCTTAGGAAATGTCTCGTCGAGTTAAGGGCAATCTATGCCGAAGCCCTTCGCATTCTGAACAAACTCTTGAGCACGTCTGCGGCCGAAATTGTCCATACCCTGTGCCAGCGTTTCTACATAATTCAGGAGTACTTCGTTATGCGATACCATGAGGCGAGAGCCCATGCGATTTCCGCGCTGGGGCACGTCGAGGCTGCTCTATACTTAGGCTGATCTCCTATGGGAGCTTGAATGTGACCTCTCCGGCCGGCTGTCGGCTTTCGTCTCAGGCCGTTACGACCCGCAGGCGCCCAAGCCGGCATTCGATACCCCGCAAGTATCCAAAGGCGGGTTAGACCCCATTTCTTGGAGGACAGGTCGGTGGTAAGGTCGTCCCACGAAATTGACCATGGAGTTCTATCGAGATGCCCCTATGCCGACAATCCAAGTTTCCAAGAAACCCGCCACAATCAGCGTGGCAACTGGCTCGGCTGCGCCCGATCTCCTCGGCGATTTGCTAGGTGCAGATTGACCGTAAACCGCAATTAACCGCGATTGGTGTTGGATCACCATAACTTTCCCAATGAAAAATAAGAATACAGAAACTATCCGCATCTCAAAAACGATAAACTTCTTCCGACCGCTCGCTCTGGTATTGATCCTGGCAGCGGGTACCACCGCGATTTACGCTCAAGATGCGTCGACTCCGACCGCGCTACCTGGCTCAGCGACACCCAAGGGAGCGGAAACGCTCTCCCATGGCGACAAACACTTCATCATGAAGGCTGCGCGAGCGAGCACGAATGAGGTGGCGCTCTCCCAGCTGGCCGACAGCCGTGCTTCGAACCCCGAAGTCAAACCCTTCGCGCAAATGATGATCACCGACCACAATCAAGCAAACTCCGACCTGAAGGCACTCGCTCTTAGCAAGGGGATCGACATCAGTAGACCGGTTGACGAGGGCAAGATGGACAACATATCGAGCCTTTCTCCCAAGTCGGGCGCCGATTTTGACAAGGCTTTCGCCAAGCTCATGGTGAGCGCCCACAAGGGGGCAGTGGATCTCTTCAAAGAGGAGGTTGCGAATGGCAAGGACCCCGACGTCGTAGCCTTTGCAAAAAAGTATGTCGATACCCTGAGCATGCATCTCGAGCACGCCACGGCCCTCGAGAAGACGATCGAACAGTAGTTGTCCGGAACTCACATATTGACGTTTCAGCTACGGCGGTAGGTCAAAGGCGAGAACACGTAGCGAATTGAAATCATGCCGTTCCCCTTGAACGAAGAAGCCACCAATGCCTCAAGGCGATAAATCCGGCTATACTGACAAACAGAAGCGTCAGGCGGAACACATCGAAGCCGGCTACGAGAAAAATGGGGTCAGCATGAAGACCGCGGAAGCACAGGCTTGGGCTACCGTCAACAAGCTGACAGGCGGAGGTAAAAGGAGCGGCTCCGGCAGGAAAGCAGGGTGATATGAAACTGCCATCGTCAATCCAACCGATTTCCGAGCGATTCCCCACCTTGGAGGAACAAGAAGTGATGCTCACGCTTTATGCTCCAGGGGCCAAGGATGTGCAGGTGGCTGGCACTTTCAATAGTTGGCGCCCGGACGCCAACCCGTTGGAGAACAAAGGATCCGAAGGTTGGACCACACACCTGATGCTCAGGTCGGGTCAGTATGAGTATCGTTTCGTCGTGGACGGCGTCTGGACTAATGATCCGCAGGCGACGCAAAGCGCGACCAATCCTTACGGAGAGCTCAATTCAATTCTAAAGGTGGCACTGGATGACAGGGTAGACCAATTGTGAGACTCAAGATTCTCTAGCGCTTTTCGTCCTGCCCCCGGCCCTGGTCGCTCTTCTGCAGTAGCCTTTGCCTGGCAGCGACCTTATCCCGGACGGTAGCCATGCTCCTGAAAACCCGGCGCGCTGGAGTCCCCTTATGATCGGCTGACAGTTTCGCATCAGGCGCCAAATCAGGCCAGAACGGAAATTCTCTATCATCAGGATCAACGGGCCGTGGTTTAAGCCATAATTGTGCTTCGATCGCCAAAAACCCTGGGGAGTTGAGTCGCTGAACACAGGATTGAACGAAGCGGAGAATCCACACGGGTCACGTCTTCCAACCTCCGTCTTCAGGAAATATTCGATCGTCGGCAACACAATCTCCGGCGCGAACGGAAGCGACGCCACAGCTGCTCCCGCGGAGACCGTCCCGTCGTCCGGCCCAAAAGGTACTCCGCGCGCATGGTAGCCGAAAAAGCGCATCTCTCGGTGCTTGATTCGGCGCACACAGGGTCCGGGACCGTCGCAAGCGGTGATACCCCAGCTCAGATCTGAGCGACACTCAAAACCCCGTGAATTTCTCCGACAATATTCCCGCTGAACATACGTGGCGCGACGGCTGTTCTCAAAATAATCTATGGACTTCTCCCTCATGAAGTCGTCCTGCAGCCCGCGAAAATCGATCCAGGCGTGCATGAACTGGTGAATGAACAATGGTCCAGCGTAAAGATACTCGTAACCATAGACGCATTTCCATCGATAGGTTTGCGTCCATGCGCGGTAGCTCTCGCCGGATAAAGAATGTGCTGCCGAACCAAGTGCCAAAAGATAAAGCGGCAATCCCTCGTTGTAACCCCGCCAGCGAAACTTCAAGAATCCCCTTTCGGGGGAATATCCATGACTCAAGGTATGAGCGCGGTTGCAGGCCCAATCCCACTCCACTCTTTGGTAAAGCTCGTAGACGTGTTCGCGCACTTCCCGTTCCTGAGCATTGTCACCGGAAAAATATTCGGCGGCGACCAGCATTCCAAGGATCAAGAAACCCGTGTCCATCGTGGACAGCTCGCACGCCCAGGCGCGCCTGCCTTCTTCCATATCTAGAAAATGATAGTAAAAGCCGCGATAGCCGGTTGCGCCAGCCACCGCGTCCTGAGAGCTGCCGGCAAAGAACCTGACTGCGGTCAGTGTACGTCTTAGCGCCTCGCTCCGGCCTATGAAGCCGCGTTCGACTGCGACGATGTAGACCGCAAGCGAAAATCCGGTGACAGCAATGCTTGAAGGGGATAGTCCCTCCGTTTTGTCACGCACCAATCCGTTGGATGGATTATATTCACGAGCAAAATAGCCGAATGACTCCTTCTGCAGTCGGTGCAGCATATTGTCATAGGATTGCGCCATTGGGGTTGTGTGGATAGATGTGCGCGGGCAACCTTCGGCCTGACCGGGCTGGTGTCTGCGTAGATGCAGTGTGTAGACCCGTTCACCGTAAGACGTGGCAAAATCAAGGTAAACGTGCCTTGGACACGAGCCGGAAAATGGGCAATTTATTCATTGCAGTCCGGTTCGATGAATTCCGACAGACAACAAGGCGGACTGAATAACTTGTGTGGCTTGAGAAAAGCAGGACTGCCTCGCGCGGATTCTCCTCTTCGTGCAGGCGGACAAGCGCTGCAAGAATCTCAGCGCGTTCCAAGTAGCCAGATGACTCGCAATAGCTCGAGTATTTACAGAAGCGATCGGCCGGCCCGCCTTGAAGACCTACAACGATCGGCGCGGCATCCTCTCGACATTCCTAAAATTCGCATTTCAGCGGAGCTGGATTGTCGATAATCCGATCTTCAAAGTGCCCCATCACCGGATCCGCCGCCGGAGCGGATCCGCGGCCACGCTTACCGCCGCCCAAGCGCGCGACCTCATGGAGCACCTTGAAAGCTTCGAGGGGGGACGGTGGGCGCCTTATTTAGGCCTCTGCCTATTTGCGGGCGTCCGCCCTGGGATGCCTGATGGCGAGATTTCGAAGCTCCGACCAGAAGCCGTCGACTTCAACGCTAACACGATTTTCGTACCGGCCGAGGTATCTAAAACCCGCGAGCCCCGCAGGGTGGTCATTCAGCCGAACCTTGCGGCGTGGCTCCGAGCCTATCCTCTCGAGAGATTTCCCATCGTTGTAGCGGACTTTCAGAAACGTCGGGCCAAATTCGCGAAGACGTTTCACCTCACCCATGACGTGCTTCGGCAAGCGTTTATTTCTATGTTCGCCGCCAAATACCGGTCGATGGGCGAGGCAGCGCTCCAAGCGGGCAACTCCGAATCGATTATTCGTAAACACTACCTCGATCTTAAAAACGCGTCGGAGGCCGAGGAGTTTTTCAATATCATGCCCAAACAGGCTCATGCAAACGTGCTGGCTGCCGGAGCGGAATTCCCCAACCTGAAACGCGACGTGTCGGTCGTCGCCCTACCCCGCCATCCTCGACGGCATGAGTTGATGGACTGCTTAGGGTATGGAAACACCCTCAACACGAGCCAATGGAAGCCAGCTTACGGACATCAACGGACTGCGCCTCGGAGGGATTTTCCCCAAGGGCAAGGAACCGTCTATCTGCACCCTAATACAATGGACAAAGCTACGCCGCATTCCCCATCACCGCATCGGACACTTCGTCTATTGTGACCTGGCCGAGGTCGGCGTGCATATACGCACTAAGTAGGTGCTCCCTGCTCGAGGCTAGAAACCCGCCTTCCGGGCCCACACAAAGCGTCGCGCCGGCCCGATACTCCATGCTTCGGCGGCTTAGCCACAACCTCTTGTGCGCCACAGACCCTAGGACTCCAAATTCTTCTCTGGCAAGTAGCTGACACGCTATATCGCTATGAAAGCGAATGGAATCATTGCCGTCGCCTTTGATGTGGCCGGGGATGCTTGAGTGCCCGAGATCCACGGCGCCCTTATCTCGGGCGCAGGCCCGCGTCCGGATCAGCGGCCGCCAACCCGCCCTACCGGCCCGACGGCCTCTCAGACGCCTGGAACCGCAAGGGGGCCGGTAGGTCATCCGGCAAGGCGGCGGCGTCCTTCAGCCTGATCAACCGCATCGAGATGTCCCCTGAGCGCAGGATGGCACGCTGCCGGGGCGTGAAGCCCTCGTATTGGAACGGGCGGTAGGACAGCGGATTCTCGGCCCTGAGGAGCGTGTCGCCTGCCGGGAGCCCGATGTAATCGCGTATCGGATATAGGTACTGGGCGTTGACGAGCGCCAGGTCGGGCCTCGCAACGGGCATAGCGAGCGGGGTGTAGAGCGAGCCCGACACGCTCAGGCTGCGCTTCGGATTCCCCCACCCGCGAAGGACGGATATCTCAAACTCCCTGGGGAACGCGCGCGCCAGGTGGGGCGCGAGGTTATGGGCGCTCAGAAGGACCACGCCTGCAACGGCGGCGGCCCCGAGCCACCCGCGCCCGCGCAGGTGGAGACCCAGGGCCCATCCGCCGGCGAGGCAAAGGAAAGGCACAAGCGGCTTCACCGAACGCGCGTAGACCACGAACCGCCCCAGGCCAGACGAGAGGAACACCAGCAGCCCGTACGCCGCGACCAGAGCGGCGAGGGAGGCAAGCACCCGGTCCTCAATGTGCGCGCCCGAGCGCAGCCTCCGCCAGAGGGCAGCGGCGACGGCGGCGGCGACCGCCGCGCCCAGCGCGCCCTCGGATTCCCACAGGTACGCCCACGGGAGTGACCAACCCTCGGCGAAGAGGCCCTGTGTCACCGTCCGGCTGAATGCGGCCATCGTCCGCCAGTACCCGTATCCACCCGCCAGCGAGCCGACAAGTAGGGGGGCGGCCAACCCCAGGGCGAGGCCCGCCGCCCAAGGGGCCGCCGCGCGCCAGGCGCCAGGCACGCGGCGCCGGGCGGCAAGAAGTAGCAACGCAACGGTGGGGGGGAGGAACCAGTAGCCGTTGTACAGGTGGTAGGCGAAGGCTGCGAGAACGCCGCAGGTCGGGGCGCGCCAACATGCGGGGGAGCGAAGGCCAACGACAAGCGCCAGAAGGGCCGCAGAGATCGCGCAGTCGTACGGGAGCAGGTGCCGGGCGTAGTAGAACGAGGTGTTCGAGGCCGCCATGAGCAGGGCCGCCCAAAGGGACTCCCTACGGTCCGCCTCCAGTGTCCGCGCGAGCCGGTAGACGAGGAGGATGTTCGCCGTCGAGAAAAGCGAAAGCACGCACGCACCAAGACCTATGGTGAACAGAGCTCCCTCCGGGTGGCGGCCCCAGTCGCCAAAGGGCGTGGCCTGCGCAAGCGCGTGCTGGACCGCCGTCGCCACGGCGCCGACCCAGACAAAGAGCGGGTGCTCGGGCAGCGCAAGGACGCCGCGCACCGCATGCCAGTCGCCGTGAATGGCGGCCAGATAGAGGCGCACCGAGCGGTCGTAGCGCTCCTCGTCGCCGATGAAATACTGCCCGCCCCGGACGCAGATGGCGAAGCGAAGCGCCGCGGAGGCCGCGAGGATTGCAGCAAGGGCGCCGCTCGCCCTGCGCGCCTCGGTCATGGCCGGCCTCCCCGGACGGGGCCGCACCCCTTGAGTGTGCCGTGGGTCATCCGTTCGCATGGGTGATACCACCGCGCCTGTCCGACGCAATCGGCCAATGTCCAGCCGCCCGGGGCCGCGTGCGCGGCCCCCTTTTGACAGAACACTCCGGCGCCGCTTGGGTGCGTGCCACGGCTATGCAACACACCCTCTTTTCCACGGCAATTGAGACGTGTGGGATAGCCGATGATGCCGATATGCATATCACACTCGTCATCAATGTAAGTTGTTGTTAACCATCAATGGGATTCGGCGCCGGGGTTCGAATCCCCATTAGGACGCCAGCTAACTTCTTCTAATCAAATAAGTTGGAAAATGATGCATAACATGGTCTTTAGGCCAACATAGCTGTCATTGCCGTTTGGCCAATTATCGCGTCACTTCAGCTCCAAATAATGGCCGCGACAGCTTTGAATCGGCATTCTAGGCTAGCCTGGAATAGTTCGAGAGCATGGCTCAAAGGCTAAAGATCCCCGCACAAAAGACGCATTCGGGTCGGAAAAATCGAAACTCGGCTATGAACCCCAAACCCTTCCATCATCCGCAGCGAGCGCGGGATCGTGCGGTCGGACACCTTATTGAAAATGGCGAGCTACGGCGAGGGCGATTGAAGAGTACGCGAAGTTCGTCCTTTGCGGCCTCAAGGCGAGCCCGCTGCTCTGCTGCTAGCTCACGTCCGGCCCGATTCATATAGAACGTGAGCATCGACATTGCCGACCGAAACGCAGTGGACTTTCTACGGTCGCTGGCCTCAGCAGAGGCCTTGAGCGACTGGGCAATCGCCACCGGGTCGTCCCAAGTGAATACACCTGACTCGAGATCCAAGGCATTGCTGTACTGGGTGACGCGCTGAGACCACTGCTTTTGCTCGTCCGATCGGGCGCTATCTACCTCGCCAGTCTTTCCGTGCTGCGCGTGCAGTTCGCGTTCGGCTTGCAGCCAGTGCGCCGTCTCGTTGCCGTCCCGCCGACCGGTTTCTTCCCAGATCTGATAGGCCCGCCGAGCGATGTTTTCGTGACTGATTGAAGGATTTAAGTTCATTTCCGTCCCACAGGAATTCGTGATTTCCGGGCAAAAAAAGCGGTTCGGCTGAGTGCTTTTAACCTGCCACAAGGCAGGGTGTGATCCCACCTCTTGCGAACAGGACGGGGTGTTGTATTACCCCTTGCGCGTCCGAAACGAGAAGGCCGCGCCACAAGAATGGGCGCGGCCTCACATTGAATCGTTGCCCAAGGCCCTAGGCGGCCTTGGATCCCTTTGGGGGCTGCTCCTGGAACCGTTGCCACGCAGCGCGCGAAGCGGGACGAGCCGCGTCCCAAGCTAGTTTCGGTTGGGTCGCTTCGTAGCTCTTTCGCAGATCCACCTCGCGATCCTCGAATGTGAAACCCTTGGCTCCATATTGCGCATAGCCTTCGTATCCGGTCCTGTACGCTGGGCCAAAGTCATCGTATGACCGGCCCTTGGCGTAAGATTGGCGCCGATGATTCTCGCGCCAGTAGGCGTCTTCAACGGAGGGGTTCACGGCTTTTGCCACACTGTGGCCGGCTAAACCGCCGACGACAGCTCCGACGGCTGCGCCTGCGATGGTGCCAGCGGGTCCAGCGACAGTTCCCACAGCGGCGCCGGCTGCAGCACCACCGGCGACCGCGCCAATTCCAGTCCCTACAAGATGTGAACTTTGGGTTTTGGTAATAGGATCGGGATTCCGTGATTTGTCGTTTTTATCGAATTCTTTTTTGGTAACATTCATGGGTTATTGGGCTAACTATTGGACTAACGGTTGAGACGAAAAAAGGGTAGCTACGGTGCTTTCGATCCACGAAGTAAGCCAACCACCCCAACAACGGCTGCAATGGCACCGCCTATGAGCAGCCACATGGTTCTATCGGTCGGATTTCCGGAAAAAAAACGGGAGAAGCCAGAGGCGGTGGAATTAGAGGCACTGACGCCGTAAATGATAAGGATGATTCCGCCGACGAGCAGCGCGAGTGAGATGGCTTTGTTCATTATCTTAATGGCAACGGGCCCATGTTAGGGTACGCGTAACGATCTGCGTCCGCTATGGGGTGTAACCCGCTAAAAAGTGCAACGCCTGCAGGAGTCCACCTTCGTCTGGATCGCCCCTGGCCGCGACGTGCGGATCAGGAACGACGCCCGAACACCGTGCCTGCGGGCGCTGAAAAGGCTCCAAGGCTCCACGAGGAGGAACATCCCGCCGAGACGTTCACCCCGGACGCCTGCAGTAGTTGGATGAATTCTCCGATGTTCGCGTGGAATGTCCGATGGTTAATACCGTCAGCGGACATTTTGTCACAGTTTCGTTTCGTGATGGTTGCGCGTCCCGCCTTTCCTTTCGGAGGCGGTTTTTGCGGAGGTGAAGACCCCATAGGTGTGGCCACATCATCGGGCTATCATATGGCCATGAATCTGATACTCCTTATGGTCGTGCTTCTTCTCCTATTCGGCGGCGGCGGTTTCTACTTCGGAGGGCCTGCCATCGGTGGAGGTGGTGTTGGCCTGATTATACTGATATGCCTTATCATCTTTTTTATGGGCGGATTTCGCACGAAAGAGTGACTGGGTAGTGAACGGCGCGCCAACCTTGGCGGTTGATCGCCTAGCCTTCGAGGCGCAACTCCATTCTGTCACCGTGCATTTCGATCCTGAGTTAAAGACATCGAGGTAATAGCGCCGTTACTTGGTGAGAGAGATCCTTTCCTCAACCCGTCACAAAAGAATACACGATGCCAAAGCTAACTACAGCGACCAGAAAGAAAATTCCGACCGGCAAATTCGCGTTGCCCGGACGCAGGTATCCAGTCGAGGATAAGGCTCACGCCCGTAATGCCCTTTCCCGTGTGTCCCAGGACGGAACGCCCGCCGAAAAGGCGACCGTGCGCCGCAAGGTCCACCGACTGTTCCCTGGCCTCAAGCAGGAAAGCTAAAGCATTTTCGATTTAGATCGTCCCGTATTGGGCGACCCTCTCAACGGCACGCCTGCAGAAGGGCAAATCATCCCGATGCGAAATGTAGAAAGACCAAGAGTGGTTGCAATCGGAGCTTCGGCGGGAGGTCTGGACGCCTTTCGGAAGCTCATCGAAAACTTGCCGGTCGATACGGGCATGGCCTTTGTTTTACTCACTCATATTTTGCGCGGTTCGACCAGTCTGCTGCCCGAGATTTTGGCGCACTCGACAAAAATGCCGGTTATTCAGGCGGGGGATAAGATGCAACTTCTCGCCAACCATATCTACGTCATTCCTCCGGATAAACTGATGGAGATCGCAGAGGGATCGCTCCATTTGGTGCCGCGCCCCCCCAAGGGAGCGAACAATGCCATCGACCATTTCCTTTTCTCGCTGGCGGAAGATCGTGTTTTCGGATCTATCGGAATTATTCTTTCAGGAGAGGGCTCCGACGGTGCTGAGGGAATTAAGATTCTGAAGGAGGAAAGCGGCGGAGTCACCATGGCTCAAGAACCTGCGTCGGCGTTCGCCAAATCAATGCCCATTAACGCGATTCAAATTGACCATGTTGACCTCATCCTTTCGCCCGAAGACATCGCTCATCAACTTGCTTCAATGAGCTGGCGTAATACAAATATCAGGAAGACTCCGCTGAAAGTCCTCTGGATGAGAAGGCCGAATCCGATTTTAGGCGGCGCCGCGAGCAGCCGGAGAGGGATCCCCGGCGCTTGATCTTCATCGATGAGCCGGCTCTCAATACAAAGATGGCCCGGCTCTATGGGCGTCGCCCGAAGGGCCGGCGCTGCATCGCTTTGTCGTCTGGCCGTTCGCTCCGCTGGGCAGAAATGCGGCTCTGGGACTTGGCGGACCGCCGGGGTAACCCCGGGTTTCCACCCGCCCCCTTCCCCTGAACACCTCGCGCTGAAGAACCAGTTTCCTCTCAGCATATGCAGATGAAGCCCTCTCAGCCAAAGGACGAATCTTCGCCGCTTCCTCCCGTACCGCGTCGCGTGGTGCGGTTCGAGCTCGCGCCGAAGACGATGCTCATTGCGTTGCTGATGATCGCCGCCGTCTGCGTGCTCGTGAAGCTGCTCCCGGTCGTGCTCATGCTCGTTGCGACGTTGGTGCTGGTCGGCATTCTCAACCCCATCGTCGGCTGGCTAGAGGCGAAACGGGTCTGGCGCAAAAGCGCGATCGCGATCGTGTTTGGGTCGGCCGTCATCGTTACCGCGCTGCTATTGTTGCTGACGATCCCGCCGCTGATCACGCAACTGCAGGGACTCGTTGCACGCGAGCCCGAGATCCGCGGGCAGGCGGTTGAGTGGCTGCAACGCTCGCCGCTCACGAGCTCGCTGGCGGAACAGTTGAAAAATCTGGACTACACCGAACGCCTGAAATCGTCGCAAATGACCATGCTGGCGGTCACCGTACGCGCATTCGAAATCTTCGCCTACCTGATCGCGGTCATTTTTCTCGCGCTCTACTTCATGGTCGATCGCGACCGGCTGCGGGGCGCCGTTTTCGCCGTCGTGCCGCGGAGGCATCACCTCCGGTACTCCCGCGTGCTGCTCAACCTCGAGAAGATCGTCGGCGGCTACATCCGGGGCCAGGTGATCACCTGCGCGTTGATGGCGGCATTCATCTTCGTGCTGCTGCTCGTGTGCCACGTGCCGAACGCGCTCACGCTCGCGGTGTTCGGTGGCGTGATGGACGTGCTGCCCTACATCGGTCCGCTGCTCACGATCGCGCCAGCGGTTTTCGCCGCGTATGGCCATGGCCCGGTGATCGCGGTGGTGGTGTTCGCGGCGCTCGTCCTTTATGAGGAATTCGAAAGCCGTGTCCTGGTGCCGCTGGTGTACGGCCGCGCGTTACGGCTGCCGTCGGCGGTCGTGTTTCTCTCACTCATCGTCGGCGCGGTCCTGGGCGGCATCATCGGCGTCCTGCTGGCGCTGCCGCTCGCTGCGGCGATCGTGATGTTAATTGACGAACTGCGCGTGGATCTCCCTGGCGAAACCGAGCAACCCGAGGACGTGGAAACACGGAGGAAGGACAAGCAGGACGAGCAGCAGTACGAGAAGCGGACCGGTGAGAAGCCGGTGGAAAAGGCCGCTGCGATCGCGGTGGAGATCACGAAGGAACGAAAACAGGAGGAGACCGAGGAGAAAGAGGGAAAGTAAGATCTTTTTATATCGAAGCGCGAAGACCACTTCTTCGCCGGCGACAGGCGACATGCGCGAACGTCGATAGACGGTTCACGCCAAAGTTCGCCAAGGGTGTGGAGCAGGCAGGAGCCGTCTCACCTCGGTCGGCTCACACCTGCACTGCCGTGTTATCGCTTGGACCGCCGCCACCTTTCCCTTGAACCCCTTCCGCTGAAAAGCAAGTTTCCTGTCGTTATCGGTAAATTGCATGTTATCTTTCGATCCTCTATTCCGGCAATGAAGAAGCTCCAACATATATATCGGCTCCTCAGCCGGATCTTTGATTTTGTGCTTAGCGTGTGGCGTAATTTCGGGCGCAATCAAGGCTTCTTGTTGGCCGGTGCGGTTG
>CAZHPC010000060.1:0-18263 GCA_964534685.1 uncultured Opitutaceae bacterium | reverse complement strand
AGCGCCTCCGCAGCGAGGACGCCGACCTTCTTGTGCGCATGGAGAAGAGCTTCGGCGTGCAGCTCGCCTTCCGCGCCGACCCAAACTATCACATCGAGAACTTCAAGATCATCAACGCACAGACTGGCGAAGACTACCGCTGACATTGGTCCAAAATGATAATGTCGTGGGGGGTGAATAATGCCATGCAGCCCATACGTCGCACACGACATTCCGTTCATCAGCATCCAGCGGCCCGGGCAACGCCGGCGAAGTTATCGGCCAAGCCCATCAGTCGCTCCGAGTCTCCTTCATCGATGACCTGGACAACGAACGCAAGCGCGTGAACAGAATCGTCGTGATCGCAAGCGCCTTCATCACTCCATCTGCTCGCCGCCACATCGAGGAGACATTCGAGAGCAACCGCCAAGTTGGACTGATCGATCTAGACCGACCGATTGACCTCCTGGGTCAATATCAGCTCCACCAATATGTCCTATTCCCCCACAGGCCGGAGCCATGCAAAATGCTTGATGTTAAGAATGCGGCTGAAAAAACCCCATCTAAGGCAAAAACCGCCGTTGAATGCTTCGCGAAGACCTCTAGGTCGGAGCCTGACGCCCGAATGCTTAACAGAGATACTCAATTCAAATGTCACTTGAAGTAAATTTTCTTTGAGCGTTGCAAGAACGGTTCAAACGCCTCGAGAAATTCATGCTTCACTGTCTAAGCCCAGAAATCACGACTCAGTTTAAATATCCCGGGAGATGACGTCCCTGCCGGTGATGCGCACTGGCCGCGCGGTGGACTTGAGCGATTAGAAGAACGCCGCTCAAGTATAGGCGCGGCCGAAGGGTCTTTGGGCGGCATTGCGCAGCGCCGCGGTCGCAAGCGGATCGGCAACCGAGGTGTTTCTATAGGCATTGCCCGAGAATCGTTCCCGGATCCCCGGGCATTTCGCGGCGGTTCAGGTGTCGTCCACTCCGTTCGTCAGAGATTTCGCACCATTCCGGCCACTGCGGATGGCCAAGAAATGACCATCGTTGAGCAAGAGACGCAGAGTAGTTCGCAAGGCAAAATGCGATACCTAGTCGCAATCGGAACGGTAACGCTACCTTCCCCCATCTCAACATGAACCCCGGGCGGCGCTGCAGGAAATGTGGTGCGGAAATCGGGAGCGATGGCCGTTTCTGTCCGCGATGTGGCGCCGAGCAATGCGGGACCGACGCTCCGTCACCATCACCAGGCGCAGGGCCGTCGGGCGCGGTGTCAAAGCTTCCGACGCCTCCAAAGGGCATTTCGACGCACATTGAGGGAGAAGCCCTAGTGATTGCATGGCGCTGGTACCAGGTCGGGTATGTCGTGGGCGTCGGCTTCGCCTTGGCCATCACGGGCTTCTTCGGTTGGGTCACGTGGCGGGACCATCACGACCCGACTTCGAGTGGGACAATATCATCGTTTCTGGGGGCGTTTGTTTGGCCGGCGATCCTCTGGCTGCTTTACTGGATGCTGGCCGGCATCTACAACACGACGTTTATCACCGCGCATCCCGCGCGAATCGAGGAGGTGCACCGCCCAATCTGGTGGCCCGGACGCAAGGCCAAGCCTGTGGACAACATCGCGGAACTGGAAACCTTGCAGCAGGTGCACAAAGTCGGGTTCTGGCAGGGCAGCGTTGACTATGCGATCGCCGTGAGAACCACCGACAAGCGGCGGTGGTGGCTTGGTGGCACGATCCGCACGCCTGCTCTGGCGGACTACATCGCGTTGGCCGTCGGCGCCTACTACGGCGTGCCGGTGAAGACCTTCAGTGAGAAGATGCGGCTGAGCAAACTGGCGGCGGAAGCGAAACGCATGGCATAGACCCGCAGGAGACACTATGAGATGCCAGCACCGCGCAATGGTCCGAAATCCATGGCCACTTCGGCGACCGGGCAGCTATGGAGAAGATGGCTTCACCCGCCAGCCCGACGACAAATACGCACATAAGATCGACAATGGCCCAGGAGCCACGGGATACAGATGTGAAGAAGCGTTTAAACATGCGGCCCCGGTTGGCACCCTGGGGCAGACCTGGACGGTCCGTTTAATTCTCTTCGCCGCTGGGGGGGTCCTCATGGGGGAGGATTACACCTACGTTCTTCATCCAGTCGGGACGCCCGTTGGGGAAGTGACAGTTGTCGAGGCTCGGGCGACGGCTGCTCATCACCTTTCATACCAAAAAGCGCCATGAAACTTCATAATTTGTCCTACATGGGCGGGGCTACAGCGTTTCTGTGGGCGGGGGCGATCCTTCTCGCTGAAACGTTGACGGCGCAGGCAGGCCCAAAGGAAGATGGCGACGCCGCGTTCAAGGCCGGGAAGATGCCCGAGGCCGAGGCGGCTTACACGCAGGCGCTGGCTGCAAAGCCCGACGATGTCCACTCTCTGATTAGACGAGGCCGCGCAAGGGATACTCTCGGCCGGGAGAGCGAAGCAGCAGCCGACTTTGACCAGGCCGTTCGGGTTGCTCCAAATAGTCCGGACGCCTGGCACTACCGCGGCATTCTCCGATATAAATCCAAGGACTACAAGGGAGCCCTGGAGGATCTTAACAAGGGCGCTGAGCTTTCTCCGCAGTCTGCGTCGGCGTTCGAGAGCCGTGCGACCGTGGAGATCGCACTCAAGGATTACAATGCCGCGATTGTCGACTGCACTCGAGCAATCCAGATCAAACCGGACTTCATACTGGCCCTCAATTGGCGCGGCTATGCCTGGCAGCAGGTGAAGGACCAGGGCTCGGCGCTTCGCGATTTCGAGACGGTCATCAAGCTGGACCCCCGCAACACCTATGCACTTACCCGCCGGGCTACTATCTATGAGGCGCGCGGCGAGAAGGAAGCCGCAGCACGGGAGTACCGCGTGGTGCTGGCGCTGGACCCTAAGGAGAAAGACGCGGCAAACCGCCTAGCGGCATTGCAGAAGTCCAGCACGCCGGCTCCCGGCTCTTCCTCAGGCGTCAAGCCCCCTGCCCATGCGCCTGCGGCCAATACAATCCAAGGCGCCACGACGCCCGGCCCAACTCAAAGCCTCGCCTCAACCACGACCCAGTCACAGGCATCCGCGCCGAACCCTTCTGTCGCGCCTGAATCCGCCGCTACAACCGGTCAAGGTGCGAATCCCAGCAAATCCACTGCGGCAAATGGCCCGGCGCCGCAGCCCACCGATGTGGCGGCAAACAAGCCGCAATCCCAGACATCCGAGGCAAAAACCAAGGACCAATCCAAACCGAGCCAACCGGCACTGCCCGTCGCCACCGTGGTTCCCACGCCGTCAACTGGCTATTTCAAACTGGTCAAGGTCGAGTTGGGGTTCGCCAAGGACGGGACATTGATCGTGCAGCCGGGGCTAAATACGGTCGGCAGCTGGACGAACACCTGGAACCTGATGGATGCGAATAGAACGACCGTGGGCGAGGATATGCGGTGGAGCGTTCCGAACGCCCTCGTGCCCGATGTACCCGTGAAGTTCCATTTGGAAATGTCGATCCTAGACGTTTGTTACGCGCACGCCAGGATCACGCTCATGGCAGTCCACCAGGCAAACTGGTACGTTCCCAAATACATGGTGTGCGTCCGCAACTGGCCGAAAAGCGACACAAGCGAACCGGTGCAGTCAAACCTCACGGACGATTTCGAACTCACCCTGCCAAAGGAGCTGCCCGGGCTAATGGCTGACTATATGTCGGCGAGTCCCGATTCCCAATTCTGGAAGGCGCAGTCCGGCAAAAACTCCTTCAAGATGCGGGATCAGCGGGGTATGGACGACATCGGCGGGTTCAATAACTCCCAAGTCAAGACCACAACCACCCCTGACACTCTGCCGCTCGAGGACTGCCATCTCGTGCTCCGCGACTGGCTGAGCGATCTGGAGGTCGAGGTGGCCTGCGACGACAAGGCTCCGTTTGCCAAATACACTTATACGTGGGTCGGTCCCGGCTCTGGGCATTCGCTTGAATTCTCTCTTTTGCCAGGCCCCAAGAAGGATCTTCGCGCGGACGGGCAGGATGGGGTCTACGTGCGTGCGCGGGTGAACCCTAAGGACGATTCGGAGAAAGCGGCGGCCGCTGCGGCGACAGCTGGGATAACGTTCAGTGCAGGGGGTGCGGACAGCGGATGGGTGGACCTCAACTACAAGCCCGAGATGCGGGACGGCTGGATGGTGACGATGGTGCAGGCGTCCAACCCGGACGCGGCGCGCAAAGGCTATGTCAAGCCACCGGCGACCGTCACGGTGGCCGCGCGCGCGCAGAAGGGGAACGCAGAGCTGACGCAGTCTCTGGACATCCCGATAGCGCCGGATGCGGACATTGACGCGAAGCCGGACCTGGTGGAATTTACCTCGGGCTCCGGGGACAGTGCGAAGGTGGCGGTGGGGATCGACAACGCGGGGCCGGACAAGTGGGAGTTCCACGCCGACTACGACAAGGACAGCCGCAAGGTGGCGGCGGCGGATCTGAAGGCGGTTGACGGCAAGAGCGCAACGATAGCGCTGAAGGAAGCGGGGCTGGATCCGCAGCACGACGGAACGAACAAGGAGCAGGCGCTCTTGAAGATCACGGCCGAGCAGAAGGGCCGCGCGACGCTGGAGCGGGACATCAAGGTGAACGTGTACCAGGAGGGGCTGTTCGTATCGACCGACGGGCGCGATCCGGACAAGGGCATCTTCGTATTGAACGGGGACGGGAAAGCCCGGCCCCCGACGGAAATCGACGTGCGGGTGTACACGAAGGATCCGAAGACGAAAAAGATCGTGAACGTGACGGCGAAGGAGGGGGGCTTGAAGAAGCTGACGGTGGAGCGGCTGGATCCGAAGGGAACGCCGGCCTCCAATGTGCTGGAAGTGGGAAAGTTTGACGGGAGCTTCACCAAGGTGCGGCAGGTGAACGATCCGGCGGCGGTCCTTAGCCTGAGCCTACCGAAGGAGGTGCCGGCGGACGGACGGATCGTGCCGTGCGACTTTAGGATCAGCTACTCGGACGAGGAGGGGGCGAGCTTCTCCTCGATCATCACGGTGGGGGTGCAGACGACGAGCGACGGACCCGGCGGCTCGAACTGGCAGGTGGAGTTGGACAAGTGCCAGGAGGTGGTCACCAAGTTTGTGCCGGCGACCTACTACCCGAAGATGCAGGCGATGCTGGACAAGCGGAAGATGACGCTGGGGCCGGAGGGCTTGGCGCAGCTCAGGCATAAGATCTGGAACGCCGCAGCGGAGTTGACCTTGGGTGAGGGCGGCGAGGGCTACGCCAACGAGGCCGCCTGGGCGGGGGCGATCACGGACGTCCTGGAATGGTCCCAGTGGGCCGGGGACATGGCCTTCGACGCGGCGATTGGAACCTGGACCGGGCCGTACGGTGCGGCGGGGGCGGACATGCTCAAGGGCGCGGTCGTGTCGGCGATCAACGCCTACCAGGACGGCGAGACGCCGCAGCAATGGGCGTATGAAAACCTGATCAGTATCCGCGGGATGCTGCGAGGCCAGGTGGTCGACCCGTCCGTGTTCGAGAAGATGGGAGTCGGGAGCAAGACGAAGGCGTGGTCGGTTTACCTCGGCTACCACTTCCTGGCGAACCTGTACGACGGGCAAACCGTGGTGGAGGCGCTCAAGAACACGGGCAAGGAGGCGACCAATTACGTGATCGGCGGCTGGCTCAGCGAGCAGGTGAAGCAAAACGCGGGCAAGGAGGTGGCTCAGTGGGCTGGCGAGAAGGGCCAGGAGGCGAAGACGGCCGTGCAGAACTTGCTGCCCAAGGCGCAGAACCCGCAAGCGGCGGCTGTTCCCAAGGAGACTGCGCCCACCAAGGAGGCTGCCTCCACTGAAGCCGCACTGACCAAGGAGGCTTCGGCGGAGAAGCCTGCGGCCGAGGGGGAGCCTCCGCCCGGCGCCGCCAAGCCGGAGGCCCCGGCGGTCGAATCCACGCCCGCCCAGGAGTCGGACGCGGCCGCCCTGGTGCGCAGCCGCGCGACCGAAGGACCGGACGGCAGGCTCTTCGCCCATCAGGACGACGTGCTCACCATCATGAAGGATCCGACCATGGTGCGCGCCCTCAAGAACGCGCCCGCCGAGGTGCAGGAGGCCTTCTCAAACACACGCGAGCAGATCTACGAGCAGCACGACAGCGTGGTCGAACAGTACGTCAGAACCACAGTGGACGGCATGTCCAAGCGCGTGGTCAAGGTGCGCGAGTTCCGAACCCCCGGCGCCACCGGAGCCAGCCTCAACACCGATCGCGACTACCGCGTCTGCTATTTTGCAGGATGGGACAAGAACGGGCTGGAGCAGTGGATCGAGATCCCCCGCAAGCAGTGGCAGGACAAGTCCTACGAAACCTTCGCCAAGCTCACCGGATGCCCCGACGGATACAAAGGAGGTCCCGAGACGTGGGCCGCCGACCACCAGCAGTTGGCCACCGACAAGTCCCACGCCGAGGCCTCCGTCGCCTTCTCCGATCAGTTGGTCTACAATAAGGAGACCAAGCAAATGGAGAAGATCCGGGTCGTCTCCAACATCCAGCAGGTGAGCGGCGACCAGCAGAAGCAGAAGTGGAACAGCGAGACCAAGCAGTGGGACACGGTCCCGGAGGACCCGGCCCTGGCCCCCGTCGCCAAGCCCGACCCCGACAACACCAAGATCGATCTAGCCGATCCTCAGGGGCTGGGTCTCATGTACCAGGATAAGGTCCTGCACGCCCAGCAACCCCAGGAGGCCTTCGTCCAGGCCAACAAGGCCGTCGAGACCCTGGTCGCCCTGCGCAAGGCCTACAAACTCAAGGACCGCCCGATCGGCAACCTCGCCCCCAATGTCGAGGCCGGGATGAAGGCCGTCGCCGAGGTCGTCGCAAAGCTCAAGGCCGATCCCAATTGCCGCGATCCCAAGGCTGTCGCAGAGGCCCAAAACACCCTCCGCAAAAACGGCTTCCCCAACATCGGCGCCTTCATGGACAAGCTCGGGGGACAGTTCGAGTCGTTTAAGAACATGTGAATTACGGCAGCATTTTGATCTGGAGAAAGGGTGATACCATGGAAACTCAAAGAAGCTCCGCTTTCCATAAACTCCGTTATTTGCGGCTAGCGCTCACAATCCTGCTGGCGGGCACTGCGTCCGCCTGGGCCGGGCCCAAAGAGGATGCCGCTGCCGCATTCAAGGCCGGCAAGATGGCAGACGCAGAGGCGGCCTATACTCTCGTTCTCACGGCAGATCCCAACGATGCAACCGCGTTGGTAAGCCGTGCCCGCGCCCGCCAGGCACTTGACAAGAACGATCAGGCGGCGGCCGACTTTAGCCAAGCGGTCTCGCTGGCTCCGAAGAGCGTCAACGCCTGGCGCTATCGGGGACTCTTCAGATACGCCAACAAGGACCTGAAGGGGGCCCTCGCTGACTTCAACCAGGCGTTGACACTCTCTCCCGGCGATGGGCAGCTGTTCGAGAACCGCGGGGTGGTCAACGTCGTGCTTGGGGACTATCCGTCGGCGATCGTCGATCTGACCCGGGCGCTCCAGATCAAGCCTGATTACCTGATGGCCCTCAAGTGGAGGGGCGACGCATTCGAAAGGATGAAGGATCGGGACTCGGCCCTGCGGGATTTCGAGGCCGCCATCAAGTTGGAACCGCGGGATACCTATGCCCTGACCCACCGGGCAATAATCTTCGAGGCGCAAGGCGAAAAGGAAAAGGCCGCGCAGGAGTATCGATTCGTGCTTGCGCTCGATCCCAAGCAGACGGACGCCACGAGACACCTCGCGGCATTGCAGGCGGCAAGCGCGGCTCCCACGGCAGCTTCCGTTGTCGCAAAACGGCCGGCTTCCTCGGCGTCATCCGCAGCTTCCGGTACCACCGCGGCTCCTCTCCAGGTCGCGCCCTCTGCGAAGGAAGCAGCCCCCCCACCGGCCGCCCCAGTCGAAGATAGACAGCAGACCGTCGCTCCCGAACCGGCAAACGGATCGGCTTCCGCCCGAATCCCCAAGGCGCCTGATAGCCCAAAAACTTCGGGTCCGCCGGCGCAGACACCCCCCAGCGCGGCAGCGCAGAAGAAGCAATCTCCCACCACTGCTCCAACAACCGCGAACAATCCGCCCAAGTCCACAACACCGGTGTCTGACGAGGCGCCGCCTTCGCTGCCCGTCTCAGGCTATTTCAAACTGGTAAAGACCGAGATGCCCGCGGCGGACTCGACCGGCGACAATGTCAGAAGGGTCATGGCCGCCCCATACGACAAGTTCAACAGGCACACCGATATCACCAGCGGGCACTTCGATGGAGGAGGCACGTCCGCCAGTTGGACCGACGTCGAGAAAGTCGACGAAACCCACGTCAATAGCCCCACCTCGCCCAATCCCCCTGTTTGGAGGACCATCATGGGACAATGCAGCTGGAGCGTCCCATCGGCGCTGATGCCGGGCGTGCCCGCACGCGTTAGGATGAGTACCTCGATCAGCGGTCCCTGGGGCACCGAGTCTGCCGGCGGCTACATCCTCTTTGCCATTCACGGAATGCAGGGGGGATATATGATCTCGAAAGTAAGCAACCTGCCGCCCAACGCGCGCGGAGGAAGACTGTACCATCCTTCCGACACCTTCGCCCTCACGATTCCCGACCTTGCCCCCTTTTTCAAACAAGCCGCCGTATTCGCGGTGAGCAACACGAACGAGATCCCCTATGTCACCCTCTGGACTCCTGACGACAATTTGATGATCGGTGATTACGATCCCAGCAAAGTACCACTCAAGAAAAGCAGGGTGCAGCTGGACTGGTTGTGCGGCGGGGTTCAGTTGCAGGTGTGCACGGGCGGTGGAACTGCCGCGGTATATACTTACCAATGGGTAGGTCCGCCGTACTTCCCAGCCTACGGCCTAAGTCCCGTGGAACTTGCGCTTCTGCCGGGCCCGAAGACGGATTTCCATGCCGACGGGAAGGACGGAGTGTATATTCAGGCGCGGGTAAAGCCAAAGGGCGATTCGGATAGGGCCGCCGCTGCGGCGGCGACAGCCGGAATCACATTCACAGCTGAGGGTGCGGACAGCGGATGGGTGGACCTCAACTACAAGCCCGAGATGCGGGACGGCTGGATGGTGACGATGGTGCAGGCGTCCAACCCGGACGCGGCGCGCAAAGGCTATGTCAAGCCACCGGCGACCGTCACGGTGGCCGCGCGCGCGCAGAAGGGGAACGCAGAGCTGACGCAGTCTCTGGACATCCCGATAGCGCCGGATGCGGACATTGACGCGAAGCCGGACCTGGTGGAATTTACCTCGGGCTCCGGGGACAGTGCGAAGGTGGCGGTGGGGATCGACAACGCGGGGCCGGACAAGTGGGAGTTCCACGCCGACTACGACAAGGACAGCCGCAAGGTGGCGGCGGCGGATCTGAAGGCGGTTGACGGCAAGAGCGCAACGATAGCGCTGAAGGAAGCGGGGCTGGATCCGCAGCACGACGGAACGAACAAGGAGCAGGCGCTCTTGAAGATCACGGCCGAGCAGAAGGGCCGCGCGACGCTGGAGCGGGACATCAAGGTGAACGTGTACCAGGAGGGGCTGTTCGTATCGACCGACGGGCGCGATCCGGACAAGGGCATCTTCGTATTGAACGGGGACGGGAAAGCCCGGCCCCCGACGGAAATCGACGTGCGGGTGTACACGAAGGATCCGAAGACGAAAAAGATCGTGAACGTGACGGCGAAGGAGGGGGGCTTGAAGAAGCTGACGGTGGAGCGGCTGGATCCGAAGGGAACGCCGGCCTCCAATGTGCTGGAAGTGGGAAAGTTTGACGGGAGCTTCACCAAGGTGCGGCAGGTGAACGATCCGGCGGCGGTCCTTAGCCTGAGCCTACCGAAGGAGGTGCCGGCGGACGGACGGATCGTGCCGTGCGACTTTAGGATCAGCTACTCGGACGAGGAGGGGGCGAGCTTCTCCTCGATCATCACGGTGGGGGTGCAGACGACGAGCGACGGACCCGGCGGCTCGAACTGGCAGGTGGAGTTGGACAAGTGCCAGGAGGTGGTCACCAAGTTTGTGCCGGCGACCTACTACCCGAAGATGCAGGCGATGCTGGACAAGCGGAAGATGACGCTGGGGCCGGAGGGCTTGGCGCAGCTCAGGCATAAGATCTGGAACGCCGCAGCGGAGTTGACCTTGGGTGAGGGCGGCGAGGGCTACGCCAACGAGGCCGCCTGGGCGGGGGCGATCACGGACGTCCTGGAATGGTCCCAGTGGGCCGGGGACATGGCCTTCGACGCGGCGATTGGAACCTGGACCGGGCCGTACGGTGCGGCGGGGGCGGACATGCTCAAGGGCGCGGTCGTGTCGGCGATCAACGCCTACCAGGACGGCGAGACGCCGCAGCAATGGGCGTATGAAAACCTGATCAGTATCCGCGGGATGCTGCGAGGCCAGGTGGTCGACCCGTCCGTGTTCGAGAAGATGGGAGTCGGGAGCAAGACGAAGGCGTGGTCGGTTTACCTCGGCTACCACTTCCTGGCGAACCTGTACGACGGGCAAACCGTGGTGGAGGCGCTCAAGAACACGGGCAAGGAGGCGACCAATTACGTGATCGGCGGCTGGCTCAGCGAGCAGGTGAAGCAAAACGCGGGCAAGGAGGTGGCTCAGTGGGCTGGCGAGAAGGGCCAGGAGGCGAAGACGGCCGTGCAGAACTTGCTGCCCAAGGCGCAGAACCCGCAAGCGGCGGCTGTTCCCAAGGAGACTGCGCCCACCAAGGAGGCTGCCTCCACTGAAGCCGCACTGACCAAGGAGGCTTCGGCGGAGAAGCCTGCGGCCGAGGGGGAGCCTCCGCCCGGCGCCGCCAAGCCGGAGGCCCCGGCGGTCGAATCCACGCCCGCCCAGGAGTCGGACGCGGCCGCCCTGGTGCGCAGCCGCGCGACCGAAGGACCGGACGGCAGGCTCTTCGCCCATCAGGACGACGTGCTCACCATCATGAAGGATCCGACCATGGTGCGCGCCCTCAAGAACGCGCCCGCCGAGGTGCAGGAGGCCTTCTCAAACACACGCGAGCAGATCTACGAGCAGCACGACAGCGTGGTCGAACAGTACGTCAGAACCACAGTGGACGGCATGTCCAAGCGCGTGGTCAAGGTGCGCGAGTTCCGAACCCCCGGCGCCACCGGAGCCAGCCTCAACACCGATCGCGACTACCGCGTCTGCTATTTTGCAGGATGGGACAAGAACGGGCTGGAGCAGTGGATCGAGATCCCCCGCAAGCAGTGGCAGGACAAGTCCTACGAAACCTTCGCCAAGCTCACCGGATGCCCCGACGGATACAAAGGAGGTCCCGAGACGTGGGCCGCCGACCACCAGCAGTTGGCCACCGACAAGTCCCACGCCGAGGCCTCCGTCGCCTTCTCCGATCAGTTGGTCTACAATAAGGAGACCAAGCAAATGGAGAAGATCCGGGTCGTCTCCAACATCCAGCAGGTGAGCGGCGACCAGCAGAAGCAGAAGTGGAACAGCGAGACCAAGCAGTGGGACACGGTCCCGGAGGACCCGGCCCTGGCCCCCGTCGCCAAGCCCGACCCCGACAACACCAAGATCGATCTAGCCGATCCTCAGGGGCTGGGTCTCATGTACCAGGATAAGGTCCTGCACGCCCAGCAACCCCAGGAGGCCTTCGTCCAGGCCAACAAGGCCGTCGAGACCCTGGTCGCCCTGCGCAAGGCCTACAAACTCAAGGACCGCCCGATCGGCAACCTCGCCCCCAATGTCGAGGCCGGGATGAAGGCCGTCGCCGAGGTCGTCGCAAAGCTCAAGGCCGATCCCAATTGCCGCGATCCCAAGGCTGTCGCAGAGGCCCAAAACACCCTCCGCAAAAACGGCTTCCCCAACATCGGCGCCTTCATGGACAAGCTCGGGGGACAGTTCGAGTCGTTTAAGAACATGTGAAGACTCGCGAACGCCGCGCCCTTGCCAAGCTGCCGACCAGAAACAGTCCGTGAATCCAGCATCTGAACCTGCATGGCCGGCATCCGGGAGCCACGCGATGGCTCCCCGCTTGCGTCTAGTCCTGCGAATCCTCGTCCAGTTCTTTGCCGCGCTGGGCGTCCTAACGATGGCGGCGCTGATTGCCATGGTCGCCTGCCGCCGCCGCCTAGCTGAGTGGGCCATCAGGGACGCGCTCACGGGCGCCAACGTCACCGATTTGCGCGTCAGCGTGACCCGTCTAAATCCCGGGATCCTCGAGATCTCACCACTTGAGTTTACGGCAAGAGGGCAGCGAATGAAGATAGCGCGGATCACTCTGATCCGGGACGCTCCGCTCGAACGATCGCTGGGAAGGCTTGAGGTCGAGGGCATCGACGCCCAACTCGACCTAGCCGCGTTGTTCCAGCCCGCACCGGCTACGACGCCCTACGGACCGGCGAAGCCGGCCGAGGCGGGTCCAAAATTCGATCTTGCCGCGCTGCCTCTCGAGAAGATAAGCGCGTCCGGCCGCCTGCAAATGCAGTTCGCACACGCATCGGCTCCCGTTTCGCTTGAGTTCCAGGCGCGCATGGCAGGAAACACCACCGCAGCCGGCAGCGGCGTGCTCAACTTGCCCGGCCTCACGGCGCACATCGCGGGAGACTATAACCTCACGACGGGGCGGTGTGTATTCGAGGTCGCCGATGCGACCGCCGATATCCAGCCTTTGCGAGATTTCGTGGGCGGCGTGGCACCCCTTCCCTTTTCAGACTGGACTGCGACCGGACGCCTCCAGGCGACGGCGCGCGGGGCCTATGACAACCACATCCTGAGCGGAAGCGCACGGCTCACCCTTCGCGAGGCGCGACTGGCGTATCCGCCCGCGAAGCTCGATCTGAGCGGAATCGAGGCGGACATCCAGCTGACCGATCTCGCCAAGCCCGCGACTGCGGACCGGCAGCGGATTGCCGTAAGCGAGATCAAGGTGGCTGACCTTGTCGCGCAAAATGCCACGGCCTACATCCAGGTCCTGGGCCTGGCGAGTGTGTGGGTCCGGGAGTTTTCCGTTTCCGCCTTTGGCGGCCGCGTGAGCACCGAGCCTTTCCATTTTGATCCGGCTCGTTCCAAGTACGACGTCACCGTTCTTGCCGAGGGGCTGCGCGTCGAACAGCTGCTCGAGTTCGTACCCAATGTTCCGGCAAAGGCTAGCGGCGGCGTGAGCGGAAGAGTCCCGATCAGCTACGGAAGCGACGGCCTGCACCTTGGCACGGGTTGGCTTGCACTTCAGGATGGCGTTCCGGCGGAAATGCAGCTGCAAGCCGACGGACTTCTTACGTCAAGCGTAGCCCCCAATAACCCCGCCTATCCCATGCTCAAGAAAATGGAAACCGGCCTCATCGGCATGCGGGTGAGCGCGCTGCGGATAGACGTGAAGCCCAGGGACGGCGCGCCCGATTCATGGGCGACGATCCATGTGGGCGGCGAACCAAAGGATCCCTCCACCCAAGCTCCTAAGATCGATTTCAGCATCAACCTCCACGGGCCGATCGAGTCGCTCATCAACTTCGGCCTCAATAGCAATCTCCGAGCCTCCGTGGGCAAATGACGGAACGAGAACGGCAGGATTGCATGCGGTCTCGCACACAATCATACTAAGCACCATGAAGCGCCTTCTGCCCGTCCTGTGCCTCCTTCAATTCGCCTTCGTCGCCTGCGTCAGCGTGAAGACCGATCCCATAGAGGTGAAGCCGATCCACATCATCGTCGATGTCAACGTGAAGGTCGAAAAAGCGCTCGACGATTTCTTCGGCGACCTTGACCAGAAATCGACGACTCTTGCCACCAAGAACTGAACAGACACCTTATTCCATGAAAAACATCCTGCGTTCCATCGGCGTCGTCCTCGCGCTAACCGTGGCATCCACGGCCTTCTGCCAAGACATTGCCGCAGTCAAACAGCGCATGGCGCAGCGCCTTCCCCAGCTCGACGCGGCGCGAGCGAGCGGCGCCGTCGGAGAGAACAACCGCGGCTTTGCTGAGGTACGCGGAGGAGGAGGCGACGCACACCAATTGGTTGCGGCGGAAAATGCCGACCGGACCGAGGTTTACGCAGCGGTTTCAAAAAAGACAGGCTCAACTCCAGAAGCCGTCGGGCAAGCACGGGCCAAGAAGATCGCCGAGAATGCGGCACCGGGTGTCTGGCTCCAGCGCGAGAGCGGGGAATGGTACCGGAAATAGCCTCCCTGGGGCAGACCCTTTTCAAGGGGGCTTTTGCGCTTCGGACGAAGCAGCATAGCGACCGACCGCATTTCTACCAGGCCGCGAGCGTCAGTGCCACCCCAGAATCCACTGACCGCCGGCATTGGTGCTGGTTCTGAAATTTCGAAAAACTCCGGTGGCGGGAATCACCCGCACGATTGTCGTTGTTATACCAATGAACCGTTTCCGTCTCGTCCCACCGAGAAACGCCCACTTTGCAGTCCTCGCCACCCTTCTAGTGGGGCTGGAGCGGCCTCTGATCGCACAGATCACCTACACGTCCTATGACTTCGCCACATTGGCGGGTACGGCAAACGTCTCGGGCAGTGCGGACGGAACCGGCGGCGCCGCGCAATTCTCTGAGCCCGATGGCGTTGCTGTCGACGGAAGCGGCAATGTCTATGTTGCCGACCAGTTCAACAACACCATTCGAAAGATCGTCTCGGGGGGCGTTGTGACCACCCTTGCGGGCACGGCTGGCGTCTCCGGCAGCAAGGACGGAACGGGCCCCGCCGCGCAGTTCAATGCGCCGGTCGGCGTTGCAGTGGACGGGGGCGGCAATGTCTACGTTGCCGACACCCGCAATTGCACGGTTCGCAAGATCACTGCGGGCGGGGTGGTAACAACCCTTGCCGGCACAGCGGGCACCCCGGGTTCGGCGGACGGCACCGGCTCCGCTGCCCGGTTCGACAGTCCTCTTTTCGTTGCGGTGGACGGGAGCGGAAACGTCTATGTTACCGACGACAACAACAACACGGTTCGCAAGATCACCCCGGGAGGCTTGACGACGACGCTGGCGGGCACGGCTGGCGTCTCCGGCAGTAAGGATGGAACGGGCCCCGCCGCGCAGTTCAGTTTACCCGCTGGAATCGCGGTCGATGGAGGCGGGAACGTTTATGTCGCCGACAAGTATAATGGCACGATCCGTAAGATCACTCCCGGAGGCGTAACGACAACATTGGCTGGAGCGCCGGGCAAGGAAGGCTACTCCGACGGAGCGGGCCCCGCCGCGGAATTTTTTGAGCCCTCCGGTGTGGCGGTTGACGGGAGCGGGAACCTCTTTGTCACGGACAACGAGATAGTCCGGAAGGTCACAGCCGGGGGAGTCGTGACGACCATCGCGGGCATCATGGGATATCCCGGCAGCGCCGACGGGATTGGGCCGGCCGCGCAATTTGAGTTTCCAAGCGGTGTTGCCGTGGACGGGAGCGGTAACGTGTATGTCGTGGATTTCGATGCCAATACGGTCCGAACCGGATTCCCCTTCGCCCAGTCCCAGGCCGCGGTGACTTTGGGAAACTTGGACGAAAGGTACGATGGCACCAGGAAGAGTGTATCGGTGGTCACCTCTCCCGCCGGTCTCGCGACCACCGTGCTCTACGGCGGCAGTCCCACCGCGCCGGTGGGAGTTGGCGAATACCGTGTCTTTGCGACGATAGTGGATCCAAACTATACCGGCTCCGCGTACGCCACCCTAACGATCGGTCCGGGGCTCACTACGCGGACGCCAACCGTCACCCGGCACTCGCTGCCCGGGGGAAGTTTCCTGTGGGCCATCGCGGCCGGCCCCGCCGGCCTTGTGACGGTGGGCACCGGCGGCGCGATTCTCAGCTCGGCCGACGGCGTGACGTGGACGCACCGCGACTCCGGCACAAGCAACTGGCTCGTTGGCGTCACCTACGGGCCCGGCCAATACGTCGCCGTTGGGGACAATGGATGCGTGCTTCTCTCCGCCAATGGAGCCGCCTGGCTCAGCGTGGCCCAGTCGGCCACGGCGGAGCGGCTCAACAACGTGATCTACGCCGCCGGCCAGTACGTCGCCGTCGGCGAAGGGGGCGCCATCATTACCTCGCCGGACGGCCGGACCTGGACGGCGCGCAGCTCGGGCCTGACTGGATGGCTTCGCGGGCTGACCTACGTGGCTCCGTTGAGCTATGTGTATGGATATTTCACGAATCAGTCCATCGGAACGATGCCGGCACGGTTCGTCGCGTCAGGGCAAGGGGGCGCGATCATCAGTTCACTCGATGGAATCACGTGGAGCAACGAGGGCTACCTGCACGGAAACGGCCCTTCGGTCATCGGAGAGGATCTGGAGGCGCTGGTAACCACCCAATCCGCGGATTACGCCGCGGTCGGGTCCGACGGGACCGTGGTCAACAATGACTGGATTCAAATGGGCGGCACGTCTGCCCTCTTAGGGCTCATGCCCCCCACGGAGTACTTTGCCGTCTCCTCGATCTACATCCCGGTTGATTTTCGCGGCCTTGTTCAGGGCGCAAATGCCCTTTTTGCAACGGGGGAGAACGGCACGCTTGCGACCGTTTCCATCAACAACGGCTATAGTCTTGGGCCCTGGTCGCAGATCCCGTCCGGCACGACCGCCGATCTCGTCGGCGGCGTTGCGATCGGCGACTCCGTCTTTGTCGTCGGCGATGGCGAGACCATTCTCGAACTCACGGCGCCCTACGACAGCAAGCTGATCAACCTGTCATGCCGCGCACAAGTGGGAACGGGCGCGAATATCCTGATCGCCGGATTCGTCGTCGGCGGAAAGGGCACGGTGGGCGCGGCTCCCCTTCTGATTCGCGGTTCGGGGCCGGCTCTTTCCCCCTTCGGGGTACCGGGTGCACTTTCCGATCCCGAGCTCCAGCTCTACGCCACCACATCGGGGAGCAGCCTTCTCGCGACAAACACCGGATGGGGTGGCGCGCCGGAGCTCTCGAGCGCAGCCGCTGAATTGGGCGCCTTCGCATGGGCCAACCCCGCAAGCCACGACACCGCGCTTCTCGAGACCTTGGCAATCGGCTCCTACACAGCGAATATCTCCGGGCAAACGGGGGACACCGGAGTCGCCCTGGCCGAGCTCTACGACGCCACGCCCGCTGGCAGCAGCGGCCCTGCGACCCCGCGGCTTGTCAACATTTCGGCGCGCTCTCAGGTGGGCTCCGGCGCGAATATCCTGATCGCAGGATTTGTGGTGGGCGGATCGACACCGAAAACGGTCCTTGTACGCGCCTCAGGCCCGGCGCTGGCTCCCTTCGGCATCACGGGTGCACTTCCCGACCCCAAGCTGCAGATCTTTGGATCTGCATCGGAAATCACTCCACTTGCGACGAACACCGGCTGGGGTGGCGACCCAAAGATAGCCACGGCGGCGGCCTGGGTTGGCGCATTCTCGTGGGGTGCATCGGCAACCCCGGATTCTGCGGTCCTCATCACGCTTCCGCCCGGGGCGTATACGGCACAGGTATCGGGGTCGAGCGGCGACGTCGGTTTGGCCCTTGTCGAGGTTTACGAAGTTCAATAGGCATCTCGATGCCAGGAAGATCTCGGCCTCATCACCGCTGACGCCGGGATTGAAACCGGTGCCCCGAAGATCACGGTTCAAGGGCTCGCTATCTCGAAAGGCTTGAGAAACTGACGGGCCTCTAAACACCTTCCGTTCCATCCCGGTTGCCCTATTATACCGCGAGAGCAACCTACAAAACAATCGGTCGAAGGACGTCATCAAATGGAAATCAAACGAAGCGGCTCACAACCTTCCAACAGAGGCCCCGCCGAGTGGTTTACCGGCACCGTGCGTATTGACCCGCTGTTCCAAGCGACAGATCCGGGCCGTGCTGCGGGCGCGAGTGTCACTTTCGAGCCCGGCGCTCGAACCGCATGGCACACGCATCCATTGGGTCAGACCCTGATCGTGACGGCAGGCTGCGGACGGGCGCAGCGCTTGGGGGGCCCGATCGAGGAGATCCGGCAGGGCGACGTGATCTGGTTCCCGGCGGGTGAGAAGCACTGGCATGGCGCCGCACCCGCCACGGCCATGACGCACATCGCCATCCAGGAATACCTCAACGGAAGACCTGTCGACTGGATGGAAAAAGTGAGCGACGAACAATACCAAGCGGACGTAGCAGGAGGAAATGTTCAGAAGTAGTCTGAACAAACTTCTGTAAGTCAGCTCGCCAATCAACGAGATGAGGAGTAAAGCCTATCTGCTCGCACTCCTGGCGGCCTGTGGCCCGATCGTGTCGCTGGCGGCGGCGCCCGGCCACATGGGGTCGCGCCTTCCCTCGGAGA
>CAZHPC010000059.1:0-18551 GCA_964534685.1 uncultured Opitutaceae bacterium | reverse complement strand
ACGACGTCGCGGCCGTCATCGCGGAGCTCGAGGACGAGATGCGGGAGGCCGCCGAAAGGCTCGAGTTCGAGAAGGCGGCGCTCCTTCGCGACCAGATCGACGCGCTGAAGTCGGGCAGCTACCGGAAGATGGCGGGGTCGCCGTCCCGGAGGCTCAGGCCCACTCGGGCGGGTTCTGCAGCCGCGGATTGAGGACCCCTATGCAGGGCAGGTTCCGGTACCGCTCGGCGAAATCGAGGCCGTAGCCGATGACGAACTTGTCGGGTATCTTGAATCCGACGAAGTCGGCGTCGAACGGGACCTCGCGCCTGCCGACCTTGTCCAGGAGGACGCAGGTCCTGAGGCTTGCGGGGCCAAGCTTCATGATGAGGCCCGAGACGAGCGTGATCGTCTTTCCGGTGTCGAGGATGTCGTCGATCAGCAGGACGTGGCGCCTAGCGATGTCGATGGTCAGGCTGCTGACGATCTGGGGGGTGCCCACCGAGGTCGTCCTGTTGCCGTAGCTCGAGATCCGGACGCAATCGAGGCGCACCGGGTTGTCGATCTCGCGCATCAGGTCCGCGGTGAACATGACCGCGCCGTTGATGATCGATATGATCGTGAATTCGCCGTCGCCGTAGACCTTCCTGATCTCGCGTCCGAGCTCCCTGACGCGCTTCTTTATCTGGGCCTCGGTGAACATTACGCTCTCCAAGTCGGGGTGGCGCTCTGGGTTCCTCCTTTTGGTCGGCATGGTCGGGGAGTCCAGACATGCGCACTGCGGCGCCGGACGCAAACCGTTAAGGGCAATTCTCCTAAATCTCCACCCGCCATTCTTTTGACTTCGACTCCGGCGGTCCTTGCGTCGAAACTCGGCCGTTCACGCTGGAATGATTTCTATCCGGATTCAGAAACTCACCAAACGTTTCGGCGCCGTCACAGCGCTGCGAGACCTGGACCTGCTGGTCGGACCCGGGGAGCTGTTCTTCCTCTTGGGGCCTAGCGGGTGCGGCAAGACGACCCTCCTTAGGTGTCTGGCGGGCTTCTACATCCCCGACGAGGGCAGAATATTCTTTGGGGACGAGGACGTGACGCAGCTGGCGCCCCACAAGCGAAACACGGGGATGATGTTCCAAAGCTACGCCCTCTGGCCCCACATGACCGTCGCGGAGAACGTGGCCTTCGGGCTCGAGGAGCGGAAGCTGCCGCGGCCCGAGATCCGCACGAAGGTGGGCGAGGCGCTCGAGTCGGTCCACATGGGGGCGTACGCCGAGCGGCGCCCCAACCAGCTCTCTGGGGGCCAGCAGCAGCGCGTGGCGCTCGCCCGGGCGCTCGTCATCAGGCCGCGGTGCCTGCTCCTGGACGAGCCGCTCTCGAACCTGGACGCCAGGTTGAGGCTCGAGATGCGTTTGGAGATCCGCCGGGTGTGCAAGGAATTCAAGCTGACGACGGTGTACGTGACCCACGACCAGAAGGAGGCGCTGTCGGTCTCGGACCGGATGGCCATACTTGACGGGGGGAGGATTCTCCAGGTCGGCTCCCCGAAAGAGATCTACCGCCGGCCGGCGCACCGGACCGTGGCCGACTTCATCGGCGAGACCAACTTCATAGCAGGGACGCTTCTGTCCGCTTCGCAGGGCCGCGCGCGGGTGTCCACCGGCATCGGCGAATTCGAGGGCGTCCTCGGCGAGCCCGACTCACCGCCGGCCATCGGCTCCGCGGTGACCCTCTCGGTGCGGCCGGAGTGCTGGACCCTCTCCGCCGACCGCCCGGCCGCCAATGCAGTGCGCGGGCGCATCGGCGCTTCGGTCTACCTCGGCGAGAACGCCCAGTACGATTTCATGTCCGGGGGCGCCGATCTCAAGATCATGGAGCTCAATCCCCGGTTCATCGACCGGTCCGACACGGAGGAGTTCTTCGCGAGCGCCCGGCCCGAGGACGTGGTCATCCTGAAGGACTGAAGGATGCCGATATGCTCAAGCGGGGGATGATCCTCGTTGCCCTCGTGGCAACAGTCGCGCTTCCGTTCGTCCTTCGGCCGCGGCAGGCGTCGCCCGGGAGCGCGGACGACACGCTGGTCGTCATTACGCCCCACAACGAGGCCATCCGGCACGAGTTCGAGCTGGGTTTCATGGACTGGTACAAGGCGAAGACGGGGCGCACGGTCTTTGTCGACTGGAGGATGATCGGCGGCACGAGCGAGATCGCGCGCTACCTGGAGGGGGAGTACGTCGCATCCTTCCGCGACCTGTGGACCGGGAAGATGGGCAGGCCGTGGAGCGCGGAGATCCAGTCGGCATTCCAGAGCGACAGGCTCCCGCCCGACGCCGCGCCCGCGGACCGCGAGGCCCGCGCGGCCTTCCTGTCCTCGAACGTCGGCTGCGGGATCGATCTCTTCTTCGGGGGGGGGCCCTACGACTTTGTGAGGCAGGCGCGCGTTGGCAGGCTCGTCGACCCGGGCATCCGCAAGCTTCACCCCGGCTGGTTCACGGACGAGGCGTTTCCGCGCACGTTCGGCGGCGAGGCGCAGTATGACCGCGACGACCTTTGGTTCGGGTCCGTCCTGAGCTCCTATGGCATTCTCTTCAATCGGGACTCCCTAAAGCGGCTCGGGTTCGAGCGCGAACCGGAGCAGTGGTCCAACCTCACCGATCCCCGCTTCGTCGGCGAGCTCGGGATGTGCGACCCGACGAAGAGCGGGTCGATCGCGGCCGCATACGAGAACGTCATTCAGCAGCAGATCCAGCGAAGGCTCGACACGCTTCGTGCCGCCGACCCCGCGGCCGCCCCGGGCCCGCAGACGGCGACGGCGGTCCGCCTGGGATGGATTGACGCGATGCGGCTCATCCAGCTCGTGGGGGCCAATGCGCGCTACTTCACCGACACATCCCAGAAGCCGCCGATAGATGTGGCGACCGGCGACTGCGCCGCGGGCATGTGCATCGACTTCTACGGCAGGGAGCAGCAGGAGAGCGTCAGGCGGCGCAACCCGGGGACCGACAGGCTCGGCTACGTCTCACCGGACGGGGGATCGGCGTATTCGGTCGACCCTATCGGCCTCCTCAGGGGCGCCCCGCATCCCCCGGTCGCGCTGGCGTTCATCGAGTACACCCTGTCGCTCGACGGGCAGAAGCTCTGGAACTTCCGTACGGGCACGCCCGGCGGCCCCCGGCAGTTCGCGCTGCGGCGCCTGCCGGTGCGCCGCGATTTCTACGGGCACGGGGAATGGCGTCAGTACCGGAGCGACCCGGATGTGGACCCCTATTCCCAGAAGGAGCTCCTTGTGCACCACGACGAGTGGACCGTGCAGCTGTTCCAGGAGCTGAGCTTTGCCATACGGGTCATGACCGAGGACACCCATCCGGAGCTGGTCAGGGCGTGGCGCGCGATCATCGCAGCTCCCGAGCCCTCCCGGACGCGGGCTTTGGCCGTGCTCCAGGACGTCTCCGCGGTCGACTACGACCAGGCCTTCGGCCGGATTAAGCAGGGCCTTGCCTCCAGGAACCAGGTGGACGCCGTGAGCCTCGCCCGGGACCTCGCGGAGGGGTTCCGCAAGAACTACCGGCGCGCCGAGCGCATTGCCCGCGGAGGGGAGTGAGCGCGGGGGCCGGCCGGCGCGCTACAGCTTCGCGAAACCGGCCGCGAACGCGGCCTTGTCGGTTGCCGCGAAGAACGACGTGCCGGCCACGAAGGTGTCGGCGCCCTTCGCGCGGCAGAGCGCCGCGGTCTCGAGCTCTATTCCCCCGTCCACCTCGATCCGCAGGTCGAGGCGGCGTTCGCTCCGCCACCGGTCAACCATGGCGATCTTCGGCAGCATGTCGTCCCGGAAGGTCTGGCCGCCGAAGCCGGGCTGCACCGTCATCACGAGCACAAGGTCCACCTGGCCGAGGTACGGCTCCACGGCCTCGGCGGGCGTGCCGGGATTGATCGCGATCCCGGCCCTGCATCCATGGTCGCGGATGGCCTTCAGGGCCGCAGCGTGGTCGTAGGCCGGCTCGATGTGTATTGTGATCCGGTTGGCCCCGGCCCTTGCGAACGGGTCGACGTAGCGCTGCGGCTCGGAGAGCATGAGGTGCGTGTCAAAGAAGAGGGCCGAGCCGTGGCGGCGCAGCGCGGCGAGCATCTCCGGGCCGAACGAGAGGTTGGGCACGAAATGCCCGTCCATGATGTCGAGGTGCAGCCACTTGAGCCCGAGGCTCGCGACGAGCGTGGCGCCTTCGCCGGTGGCCGCGTGGTCGCCAGCGAGGAGTGAGGGGGCCAGGATCGGTGGGTTCATGGTCGCGGGTAGGGGTCAGTTCACCACACGTCGAGGACGGCGTGGGTCACCTTGTCTGAAAGCAGCGAGGCAAGGAGCGGGAAGGTGTTGTACTCGGATTGGAGCTGATCGTTGCTGGTGCCAAACGGCACCGAGCCAAGGCCGTTGTCGGTGAAGGCCTCGCGCTGCACCTCGATGATCCGCCCGTCAAAGAGCATCTTGCCCGTCCGGTTGTCCCTCAGGCTGCAGCTCGCCGTCAGGCGCAGGGTGAACTTTCGGGCCAGGCCGGTGTCGTCCTCCCGGTTTGCGGAGTTTTCACGGCGGTAGTTGACAAGGGTGACCTCGAGGGTCGCGTCCGCGTCCGACGCGCTGCCCACGACCTGAACGCGCCCGTCGCGCACGAACGCCTCGCGGACCATGGTGCCGACGGTCGCCTGCGTCTGCGCGAGCTTCGTCTTGTTCTTCGCGGGCTCCACGTAGAGCGTGGAGAACGACGGCCCGGGGCCGGCCCCGAGCCTGTAGTGCTCACATCCCTGGGCCAGGAACGCTGAGACAAGGAGCAGGCCCCAGACTCGCGTCATCGCATGTCGGCCGCGCCGTGGTCAGAACAGCCAGAACCGCTTCTTGGGGGCGGTCTTGGGCCTGATATTCTCCTTGTTCGCCTTCGCGGTCATCTCGGCGAGGCGCTTCTTGGCGAGGTTCGCGGGAGGGGAGTCGGGGAAGGCCGTGATGGCCTCGTTGTAGAAGACCTTGGCCGCGGTGAAGTTCGACCGCTTGTAGAAGTAGTAGTCACCGATGTAGATTTTGCTTTGCGCGAGGATCGTCTTCATCCTCTCGACCCCGGTGGCCGCCTGCGCGATGTTGGGATCGCCCGGGTAGAGGATCATGAAGTCCTCGTAGTAGGTCATGGCCTCCTTCGTCGACGCCTGGTCGTACTTGGGCCCCTCGCTCAGCGAGGCGTGCAGATCGCCAAGCTTCAGATAGGCGACGGGCGCGAGGACGCTCTGCGGGTAAGTGTTCACCAGCCGGTCGAGCGAGTCGATCGCCTCCTCGGTGTCCTTGTCCATCTGGAAGCCGCGGGCTGCGTCCATCAGGGACAGCGGCGCGTAGTCGCTGTACGGAGCGTCCGCAACGATGACCATGAAGTACTCGATGGCCTTGATCCGGTTCGACGGTCCCGGGAAGAAGCCCCAGATCCGGTTGTGGGCGCCGTCCAAGAGGGCCGCCGCGACCTCGTACTGCTCGCCGATCACCTCGTTGAATCGCTTCGAGTTCGGGTAGCGGGCGATCATCGTCTGGAAGTCCGCGAAGGCCCTGTAGAACTGCTTCCGCTTTAACAGGATGTGGCCGGCGCGGTAGAGCGCCTCGGGGGCGTACACGGAGGACTGATACTTCTTGGACACCTTCTCGTACGACTTTATGGCGGTTCCCAGGCTGCCGGCCTCCTCGGCCCTCCTCGCCTTGTTCATGAGCTCGAGGGCCGCGCGGCCCTGGGGGCCCGCCAGGCCCGAAAGCGAGCCTCCCTCAAGCAGCCAGCCCTTTCCGGGGGACCAGTTCAGGTCGGCCGCCAGCCTCGGTGTCGCGCCCAGCGCGAGCGCCGCCGCGATCCAAACAGGGAGTATAGACCGGCGGAAAAAGGAGAACGGCATGAGAACGTAAATCACCAGCGAATCAGGGCGCTACCGTAGGTCAAGCCTGCCCCGAAAGCGACCAGGAGGGTGATGTCCCCGCGCTTGATGCGCCCGGCCTGGCGGGCCTCGTCGAGGGCTATGGGGATGGAGGCCGAGGATGTGTTTCCGTACCGGTCGACATTCACGTAGAACCGCTCGATGGGGAGCTCGAGGTACTGGGCGATGGCGTCGATGATGCGGAGATTGGCCTGATGGGGTATCACGAGCCCAATCTGATTCGCGGCGAGGTTATGTTGTTCCAATATATCTCTCGCGGCCTCCTCCATGACCCGGACCGCCAGCTTGAAGACCTCCTTGCCCTTCATCTTGATGAAGTGGTCCCCCTTCTTGAAGGAGTCGGCCGTGGTGGGCGCGCGGCTTCCCCCTCCCGGGACCAAGAGCAGGTCGGTGTCCTCGCCGAGCGACCCGAGC
The DNA here is from genome assembly GCA_964534685.1 of uncultured Opitutaceae bacterium. Lineage (GTDB taxonomy): Bacteria > Verrucomicrobiota > Verrucomicrobiia > Opitutales > Opitutaceae > Palsa-1447. Next base: position 12,216 of record CAZHPC010000059.1, on the reverse strand, counting down.
CTCGTCCCGATGAGCCCGATCCCCGGCTTGTCGCTCACGCCGATCACGGCCGCGCCGGCCCCGTCGCCGAAGAGGAGGCAGGTCCCGCGGTCGCGCCAGTCGACGATCGACGAAAGCTTCTCGGCGCCGATCAGGAGCGCCTTCTTGTACCGCCCGGACGCCAGCAGGGCGCACGTCGTGTCGAGGCCGTAAATGAAGCCCGAGCAGGCGGCGTTCACGTCGAAGCACGCGGCCGTCGTGGGCACGCCAAGCTTGTGCTGCAGGATGCACGCGGTCGACGGCATGGGGTAATCGGGCGTCACGGTTGCGACGACGACCAGGTCGATCTCGGAGGCGGCGACGCCGGCGTCGCGCAGCGCCCGGTGGGCGGCATGGAGCGCCAGGTCGGACGTAGCCTCGTCCGCCGCGGCTATCCGCCGCTCGCGGATGCCGCTCCTGGCCCGTATCCACTCGTCCGACGTGTCCACCATCCGGGAGAGATCCTCGTTGGTGAGGACGCGCTTCGGAGCATAGGAGCCGGTGCCGAGGATAACGGTGGAGCGGTGGGACATGCAGGAAGGGCTATGAGACGGGGGCGCACAGCAGCTCGTTGGCCCGCGCAATGTCCGTCTCCATCCTCAGGTTCATGTCCGCCTTGATGATCTCGCTTGCCGCCCGGATCGCGCTCTTGATCGCGTTGCGGTTCGACGAGCCGTGGGCCTTCAGAATGTTGCCGCGAAGCCCGAGAAGCGGTGCGCCGCCGTAGCGCTCCGGATTGATCCGGTCCTTGAGCGCCGCGAAGGCGCCCTTCGACAGGAGGGCGCCCGTCCTCCGCATCGGGTTCGCCCCCAGCTCCTCACGAAGCATCCCGCGAATGAATTTCTCAAGGGACTCCCAGCTCTTGAGCATGATGTTGCCTACGAAGCCGTCGCACACGACGACGTCGACGTGCTCGGCGAACACCTGGAACCCCTCGATGGGGCCGGAATACCGGATGATCCCGTCTATCCGCTTGAGCAGCTCGTTGGTCTCGGTGATGAGCGAGTTTCCCTTCCCGTCCTCGGTCCCGATGGACATGAGGCCCACGCGGGGCGCCGGGATCCCGAGCATGACCCTACAGTAGTGGCTGCCCAGGATCGAATTGTGCACCAGGTGCTCGGGCTTGGGCTCGGGATTGGCGCCGGCGTCGATGAGGACGAAGTGGCCGCCCTCCCGCGGAACCACGGCCGCAAGCGCCGGCCTGGCGACGCCCTCCATGGTCCTCAGGCGCAGCGTCCCGCACGCCATCAGGGCGCCGGTGTTGCCGCAGCTCACCACGACCTTGGCGTCGCCGATCTTCACCAGCTCGATCGCGCGCGCCATCGAGGAATCCTTCTTCTTCTTGAGGGCCACCAACGGCTTGTCGTCCATGGTGATCACCTCGGAGGCGTGCAGGACGGAGACCCTCTCGTTGCGGCTCAGCCCGTAGTGGGCGATAATGGGCCTGAGGACTGCCTCGTCGCCCACCAGGGTGATCGGGTTCAGGTTTGGGCTCTGGACAATCGCCAGCTTGACCGCGGCGACAACCTCGCTCGGGCCCAAGTCGCCGCCCATCGCATCAACTGCAATCCGTCCGGGAGATCCTGGGGCCATTGCCGTCCTCGTGCCGCCTTTCCGCTGGACGGAGGGTTTAGGCCTCGACGTTGAGCACCTGGCGGCCCCTGTAGGTGCCGGTCTTCGGGTTCACCCGATGCGCACGCACGAGGCTCCCGTCAACAGGGTCCCTCGCGAACTCGGGAGCTTGGAAAACGTTGGCTGCACGACGGTTTGCGCTACGACGCTTGGACTGCTTGCGTTTTGGATTGGCCATTTGAGAGGGGGTTAAAGGTTGACCGTTTAAAGGCCGCATCGCCTTCCCGTCAAGCGCACACTGGATTGCACAAAGCTTGTGCCACAGGCCGAGTCGCGTAGCAAGGAGCGACCCAATGCCTCCCACGCTCCTTCAAATCATCCTTCTGGGCCTCGTGCAAGGCGCCGCCGAGCTGCTCCCCGTCTCGAGCTCGGCCCACGTGATCGCCGCCGAGAGGCTGATGAGGCTCGATCCCTCGAGCCCCGAGATGACCTACCTCATGGTGATGCTGCACGCGGGCACCATGGTGGCCATGATCACCTACTTCTGGGGCGCGTGGAGGCGCAGCTTCTTTGCAAGCCGGTCCGTGTTCAGGGATTTCGCCGTGCGAGCGGCCCTGGCGACGGTGGCCACGGCGGCCGTCGGCTACCCCCTGCAGCTCATCGTCGTAAAGCTCGTCCTGCGCGGGAGGGCCGGGGCCCAGGTCGAGGACCTGTTCTCTAATCTTCCGCTCATGGCGGCCTGTCTTGCGGCCGCGGGCCTCCTGATCGTAGTCGCGGGTCTCTGGTCCGGCTCGGCGGAGCCGCGCGGCGCTTCACCCGCGCCGTCGGATGCCGCGATCCCAAACGGCCCGGCAATCTGGATGGGCGCCGTCCAGGGCGTCTGCCTGCCCTTCCGCGGCTTCTCGCGTTCCGGGGCGACGATATCGACCGGGATGCTGATCGGCCTTCCAAGGCGGGCGACCGAGGAGTTCAGCTTCGCCCTTGCGGTCATCATCACCCCTCCCGTCATCGCGCGCGAGGCCTGGAGGCTTTACAAATCCCATCCCTCGGCCCGGAACGGACTCGATTTGGGGGCGCTCGCGGTGCCTGGCCTCATTGGGATGGTCTGCAGCTTTGCCGCCGGCCTGGCCGCGCTCAGGTGGCTCTCTCGCTGGCTTGAAAACGGGCGCTGGCACTACTTCGGATACTATTGCTTTGCGGCCGCCGCCGGTGTCTGCGTGCTCGCCGGGATGGGGTACTGACATGGCGAACCTGATCCTCCTGACGCGGTCGCTCGGTGCCGGGCGCAACCTGACCACCGACGAGGTTCGCGGGGCCGCCACCGCGCTCGCCTCCGAGGAGCCCTCCGACGAGGCGAAGGCCGGCTTTCTTTCCGCGCTTTCAAGGAAGGGCGAGACCTCGGCGGAGGTGGCGGGCTTCGCCCGGGTGTTCCGGGAGCTCGCGATCGACCCCGGCATGGCGGAGTGGGCGTCGCGGGCAGTCGACATCGTGGGGACGGGGGGCGACCATGCGGGCGGCTTCAACGTCTCCAGCATGGTCACCCTTGTCGTGGCGTGCGCCGGCGTTCCGGTCATGAAGCACGGCAACCGCGGGATCACCTCAAAGTGCGGCAGCGCGGATCTATTCGCGGCGCTCGGCGTCCACCTGGAGGCGCCGCATGGCCAGCTCAGGAAGGCGATCACCTCGCTGGGATACGCCTTCTTCTACGCCCCGGCGTGGCATCCCGCGTTCCGGCGCATCGGCCCGGTGCGCAAGCTCCTGGCAGCCCGCGGGGAGCGCACGGTCTTCAACATCCTCGGGCCCCTGCTCAACCCCGGTCGACCCGCGAACATCGTCCTTGGCGCCGCCTCGCCGGGCCTGCTGGAGAAGCTCGCCGACGCGCTCGACGCGCTGGGGACCGGGGCCGGGCTGGCCGTCCACGGCGTCATAGCGCCCGGCAAGGGGATCGACGAGCTCACGTCGGCGACGCGAAACATCGTGCGCGGCGTCGGGCGCCTCAAGTCGGTTCGCGAGGAATGGACCCCCGAATCCTTCGGGCTCCAGGCCTCTCCCTTCAGCGACATCGCGGGCGGGGACGTCCCCGCGAACCTCGCTATCGCAAACGCGCTTGCGGACGGCGGCGGGCCTCGGGGCCTCGCCGACACGATCGCCCTCAACAGCGCGGTCGCCCTCTGGGTGGCGGGCGCCCGGGCGGATGTCCGCGGCTCGATCGCCGAGGCGCGGGAGCTGCTCCTCGGGGGGGCGGTCAGAAGAAAGATCTCGGACACGCGCGACTTCTTTTCAAAGTAGGCGGCAACGCATGAAGAGGCTTTTCTTTGGAACGGACGGCATTCGGGGGGTCTACGGCGGGAGCGTTGTGAATGAGGCGTTCTTCGCCCGCATCGGCGTTGCGGCCGCGCGCTGGCTTGAGTCGCGCGGCGTCAGCGCGGGCAAGGTTGTGATCGGCCGTGACACCCGCGCCTCCGGGGCATCGCTGGCGCGAGCCGTCGGCGCCGGCGTCAACCAGGGCGGCGGGCGCGCCGTGTCGCTCGGGATCGTCCCGACCCCCGCCGTCTCGCGTGCGACCCGGCTGGACGGGGCCGCGCTCGGCGCCGTGGTCACCGCGTCGCACAATCCCGCGTCCGACAATGGCGTGAAGTTCTTCGGCGCGGACGGGGCGAAGCTGACCGATGCCGAGGAGACCGAGATCGAGTCGCTCCTTCCGCCGTCGGGCGGCGCCCCGTCAGCGGGGTTCGCCGAGCTTCCCGGCGAATCCGCGCTGGAGGCGTACATCGAGGAGGCGGCGCGGATCCTGCCGCCCGGATCGCTGCGCGGCTGGAAGGTTGCCCTCGACACGGCGAACGGCGCCACAAGTGTCTCGAGCCCGGCCGTCTTCGCCGCGCTGGGGGCCGAGGTCTCCTGCGTGGGGAACCGTCCGGACGGGCTCAACATCAACGAGGGGGTCGGAAGCGAGCACCCGGAGGTTCTGGCCGCTCTGGTCCTCTCAAGCGGCGCCCGTCTCGGGGTGGCCCACGACGGTGACGGTGACCGGTGCGTTCTGTGTGATGAGCTGGGCAAGCTGCTCGATGGCGATGAGGTCCTCGCGATCCTTGCGACCCACGCGCTTGCCCGCCGGACGCTCGCCCACAACACCCTGGTCGTGACCGTCCAGAGCAACCTGGGGGTCGACATTGCGGTGAGGGCGGCGGGCGGCCGTGTCTTTAGGACCGACGTCGGCGACCGCTACGTCGCCGAGAGGATGCGCCTGGAGGGCGCCTCGCTCGGGGGCGAGTCCTCGGGGCACATCCTGAACTTTGAATTCAGCCCGACCGGCGACGGGCTTGCGGCGGCCCTCAAGGTCGCCGGGGTCATGGCCGAGACGGGCCGCCCGCTCTCGGAGCTCCGCAGGGTCCTCAAGAAGTGCCCCCAGCTGTCCGCCACGCTCGGGGTGCACGAAAAGAGGCCGATAGAATCGCTTTCCGGCCTGAGCGCCGCCGTGAAACGCCTCGAGGCGGAGCTCGGCTCCGGGGGCAGGATACTCGTCAGGTACTCGGGGACGGAACCCAAGCTGCGGTTTCTGGTCGAGGGCCCCTCGGATGCGGTCGTCCGCGCGGGCATCGACACGCTCCTGGCGGCCGCGCGCGCGGACCTCGGTGTCCCGTAGGGACGACGGAGATGGCTTGCGCGGCCGACCCGCCGGGACTTGCTTTGCGCATGGTCCCTCGAATCCAAGCCTTCGGGCGGGTGGCCGTCCTCGTCTTCGTTGCGGCGCTGGGAGCGCGCGCCGCCGACTTCGGCCCTCGCTTTGACGAAATCACGCGGCGGGCTACGCCCGCCCAGCTCTACGCCTTCCTCTATGACATGCCGAAGGGTGGGGACCTGCACAACCATGCCGCGGGGGCGAACCGGCCCGAGTGGATCTACGCCGTTTGCACCGACCCCGCGAGGAGCGGAGGGGAGACCTTCTACACGCGCATGCGCATCACCGGCGCGCCGGACGCGGTGGATCCGGGCGCCCGGTTCCGCACGATCCGCAAGGAGGCCTACGACCTCCTTTCCGGCAAGGCGAAGGGCGAGTACGTGCCGCTCGGTTCGCTGTCGGCGGACGAGCGCCGGAAGTGGTGCGATAGCCTGCGCCTGGACGGGACGGGCGACGGGCGGCTCGAATTCTTCTCCCACATCTGGCCTCGGCTCGGCCAGCTGAACCAGTGCCTGCCGGTCGTCACCGAGCTCCTCGTGGAGAACATGAAAGCGTTCGGCGCCGAGCACCTGGGCTACCTCGAGACGCAGTTTGTCGTCATGGGGATGGTGGACAACGATGGAAAGGCCATCGCCGACGACGCCTCCGTGGATTTCGTGAGGCGGAGGCTTTCGCAGCCGGACGTTGCGGCCACCGGCGTCACGGTGCGCTTCCAGAACACGATCCTGCGTTTTGCGCCCGACGCGGAGCGCCGCCTTGAGCTCTCCTATGCATTCGTCGACGCCCACAGGGACCTGTGGGTCGGCCTCAACATGGCGGGGATTGAGGAGAACGGCTATGGCTACCCGTCGCGCTTCCTCGAGACGTTCCGCAGGCTGCGCTCCCGCTACCCGACGCTCGCGCTGTCGATCCACGCCGGTGAAATGGACGGCCCCGACCGGCATGTCCGCGACACGCTGCTCCTGGGGGCATCGAGGATCGGCCACGGCGTCAACCTGATCAGGGATCCGGAGACGCTCCTGCTCCTTCAGCAGACCCGCAATGTCCTGGTCGAGGTCAACCTGATCTCGAACCGGCTGCTGGGTTACGTGCCCGATCTCTCGGCCCATCCTTTTCCGGAATACCTGAGGACCGGCGTCCCCGTCTGCCTGAACACGGACGACCGGGGGATGTGGGACTCCAACATGACCGACGAGTACTACACGGCGGTCACGCTCTACCACCTGTCCTGGGGGGAGATCCTCGCCATGGGGCGCGACTCGCTCCTGCATTCGTTTGCCCAGCCGGACGTGAAGAGCCGGCTTCTGTCCGACTACGAGCAAGGGATCGCCGCTTTCGAGAAGCGCTACGGCGACGTCCCGATTGACGCCGCGCTTGGCGTTCTCTCCTCGGTGAGGCCCGCGGCCTACGGCTACGCGAGGCGCAACTGGGGCTTTGACTTCAACTGACCGTCCCCTCGCGGCCCGCGCCGGCCACCCAGACCCCGAAGGCCATGAGCGCGCCACCCGCGACGAGGCGGGCCAGGTCTGCGCTCTCCCCGAAGACGAGGATGGAGCACGCGATCCCGAGAGGGATCTTCGCGTTGTTGAACGCGGCCAGGGCGCCGGCGTTGACCCGCGTGGCGCCGACGTTCCACATAAATAAACCCGCCCCGGACGCGATTGCGCCGAGATAGGCGATCGTGGCCCACTGGGCCGGCCCGGCCGAGAAGGCGCGCCAGTCCGTTGCCGCGAGCGAGACCGCAAGGGTGAGCGCGAGCGCCCCTGCGAAGAGCAGCGCGAACACCGACGCGTCGCCCGCCTCGCGCGGCAGCCGCGACCTCTCGCGCCTCCACGCAAGCTGGCCGGCGGCGAAGCAGAGGTTTGAAAGCTGGACGAGCACGAAGCCGCCGAGGATTCCAGCGTCGCCCACGGATTTCCAGAGGACGACGCCCGCGCCCGCGACGGACAGGGCCGCCGCCGCCGCGTAGCGCATGCGCCAGCGTCCCTCGAGCATTGCGTCCAGGAGCGCCACGAAGAGGGGCGTCGTTATGGTGAAGAGAGCGACCTCGTAGGCGTGCAGATGGGCATACGAGCGGAGATAGAGGATGTAGACCGCCCCGAACTGGACCGCGCCAATGAGCGCGAGGCGGGCCATCTGCATGGGTCTCATCGGCCCCGGCCGAAAGAACGGAATGAACACGAGGAGCGAGATCACGAGCCTCAGGACCGCTATGGCCGTCGGGTCGAGCCCTCCCAGCCCCTTGATGAGGCCGAAGGAGAAGGCCCAGATGACCGAGACGATCAGGAGGAGAGCCATCGGGTTGCCGTTCGCAGCGCAATCAGACCCGGAAGATGACGCCGAGGCGCTTGCCGAGGAGCATGCTCACCCCGGCGACCATGGTCCCGAGGAAGATCATGGCCCAGACCCCGAGCGCGCACGCGAGGAACTTGCCGTCGCCGAGCAGCTGGAAGAGCTCGAGGATGGCCTTCGTGATCGGGAAATAGACCATCTTCTGCGCAAGAATGATGGAGTCGCTGACCTCGAGCATCGCGAAGGCGAAAGCGAGGAGCGCTCCCGCCATGAGGTTAGCCGCGATCAGGGGGAGGGTGATCCGGATCATGGCCCTCAGGGGCGGGCATCCGAGGTTCTCCGCCGCCTCCTCGAGCGTCTGGCTCGTCTGCTGGAAGCCCGCGGCGGCCGAACGCACGACGTAGGGGAGCCGCCGGATCGAGTAGGCGACAATGAGCAGCACGGTCGGGTTGCGGACCGGGTTGATGAAGTCGAAGAACCGCCCGTCGTGCGACATGGCGAGATAGCCGAAGGCGAGCACGATCCCCGGGACGGCGAGCGGCAGCATCGCGAGGAAGTCGAGCACGTGCCGGCCGGCCATCCTGGTGCGCACCACGACGTAGGCGATCGCGACGCCAAGGATCACGTCGATCACGGTCGAGACGCTCGCGAACTTGAGGCTGTTGGCGATTGCGGGGACCGTCAGCTGGTGACCCAGCGCGGCCCGGTAGTTGTCGAGCGTGAATCCCGTCGGGAGCACGCTTCGGTACCAGTCCTTTGACGACGCGATCAGCACCACCCCCAGGTGGGGAAGGATCGCGACGAGGGTGACCGTGCAGAAGGTGAGCGTGCAGAGCCAGGCCTGGGGCCCGGGGAGCTGGCGCGCGCCGCCCACCGTCGTCGCCTTGGCCATCATGGCGTTTCCCGTCCTCCCGAAGATGCCCTTGCCGACCGCGTAGATCAGGATCGAACTCGCGAGCATCACCGCCACGAGCGTGTACGGGAACGGGTTCCCCCCGATGTCCTTCAGGCCGTAGAAGATCTGGACGCTTGTCACCTGCGAGTAGTCGAAGACCAGCGGGGTGCCGAGCTCCGTGAACACCCAGATGAAGACGATCGTGCAGCCGGCGAACAGCCCGGGGTGGATGAGCGGCAGCGTGATCCTGCGGAACCGGCGCAGGCCCGTGCAGCCGAGGTTCTGGGCCGCCTCCTCCATGGCCGGATCGATGTTCGCGAGCGCCGCGACGGCGTTCAGGTAGATGATGGGGTAGAGCGAGAGCGCCTCGACGACCGCGACCCCCCAGAACTGGTTCGCGGCGAACCAGTCGAAGGTCCAGCCGCGAGGCCTCAAGCCGATGTCGATCAGGAGCGTGTTGACGGCCCCGTACTGCCCGAAGATCTGCTTGATGCCGATCGCCCCCACGAAGGGTGGCAGGATCATCGGGACAAGGACCGCGGAATTGAGGAATCCCTTGAGGGGAAACAGGAACCGGTCCGAGATGAAGGCGAGCGGAAGGGCGATCGCGAGCGCCATCGCCGTTCCCGCGCACGCGAGCAGGAAGGAGTTGAGGAGGGCCCCCAGGTAGGTCGGATCGCTCAGGAGCGCCCTGAGGAACGCCAGGGTCGGCCGCCCGTCGGCGTCCATGAAGCCGCCCTTTATGATCTGCAATATCGGCCACAGGAAGAAGACCGCGAAGAACGCGCAGGTGATCACGAATACCAGCCTGGCCGTGGTCCTGGACATGTTGCGGCGCTATTCGGTCACCTGAAGGGCCAGATCTTGAAGAACGACAGGAAGAACATGGTGGCGACGGCGTAGCCTATCGGCGGGATCTCGCGCGCCTTTCCGAGCCCGATTCCAAGCAGGACGGAGCAGATGAGCCCGATCCCGATTCCCTGCGCGATGCTGAAGGTGAGCGGTATGGCGAAGATCGTCAGGATGGCCGGGGCCGCCGTCTCGAACCGGGTCATGTCGATCTCCACGACGGACTGCATCATGAAAATCCCGACGATCACCAGTGCGGGTGCGGTCGCGCATGGCGGCACGGCCAGGATCAGCGGGGTGAGGAAGAGGGCCAGAAGCATGAACACCGCAACCCAGAGGGCCGTGAGCCCCGTCCTGCCGCCCGCCTCGACGCCCGAGGCGGACTCGATGTAGCTGACGACGGTCGAGGTGCCGCACAGGGCCGAGAGGATCGTCGCGATCGAGTCGGCCAGGAGCGCGCGGCCCGCCCGCGGGAGGCGGCCCTCGCTGTCGAGGAGCCCGGCGCGCTTGGTGACCCCGATCAAGGTACCGATGTTGTCGAACATGTCGACCAGGAGCAGGGTGAAGATGAGGGGCAGGGCCGCCTGGAACTTCTCCCAGCTCCTGAGGAAGCCGAAGGTCAGCTTCCAGAACACCGGCCCGGCGGAGACCGGGTACGCGAAGACCCCCTTGCTCAGGTCGGTCACCCTGCCGCCCGCCCCGTTGGAGGTGAAGAGCCCCGCGACGGTGACCAGGAGGATGCTCAGGACGATCGCCCCGGGTACCTTGCGGGCGACCAGGAGCGACGTAAGCACGATCCCGGCAAGGCAAAGGGCGACGGGACCCGCCGTGAAGTCGCCCGGCGTGACGTAGGTCGCGGGGTTGGACACGATGACGCCGCCCTTCTGCAGTCCGATGAACGCGATGAAGAAGCCCACGCCGCAGGTCACGGCGATCTTCAGCCCGAGAGGGATCGAGGCGATGATCTTCTCGCGGATGCCGGAGACCGAGAGCGACAGGAAGATGACCCCGTTGATGAGGACCATGCCGAGCGCCTCGCTCCAGGGCACGTGCTTCGCCAGGCAGATCGTGAACGTGAAGAACGCGTTGATGCCCATCCCCGGCGCCATGGCGATCGGGTAGTTGGTGAACAGCGCCATGAGCGTCGTCGCGACGGCGGCCGTTATCGCGGTCACCGTGACCAGGGCCCCCTTGTCCATGCCGGTGTTCGCCAGGATGGACGGGTTGACGGCCAGGATGTAGGCCATCGCGGCGAAGGTCGTCAGCCCCGCCTGGAACTCCCGGAACGGCGTCGTTCCGCGACTTTCGAGCTTGAAGAGGCGAGATACCATGCGTTGGCGGCGGGCTGGGGAGTGTGTGGAGCAACAGGCCGGTTCGTGCAACGCAAGTTTTTGGTTCGAAATCCCGCCGGCTTCGCCAAGAGTGGGCGCCATGACAAACCCGGAATCCAGGCTCGCCGAGATCGGCCTAGCCCTTCCCGCGCCTCCGGCCGCCGCCGGAAGCTACGTCCCATCCGTGCGCACGGGCAACCTGCTCTACTGCGCGGGCACGCTTCCGATGATCGACGGCAAGCTCACGCACACGGGCCAGGTGGGGCGCGAGCAGACGGTCCAGGACGGCGCGAAGGCGGCCGAGAACTGCGCGCTCAACACGCTCGCCAACGTGAAGGCGGCCCTGGGGTCGCTGGACCGCGTGGGCCGGATCGTCTTTGTCAGCGGCTTCGTGAACGCCGTCGACGGGTTCGCGGACAGCCCTGCGGTCATCAACGGCGCGAGCGACCTCTTTGTTAGGGTGTTCGGCGAGGCGGGCCGCCATGCGAGAGCGGCCGTGGCCGTCAACGGGCTGCCCAAGGGGGCGACCGCCGAGATTCAGGTGGTCGTCGAAGTCCGGGACTAGGGCCGGCCGGCTGTTTCAGCCGGCCGGCGCTGGGCGCGGCTCAGTGCCAGTAGCCGCGGACGTAGACCCGCGTGCCGCCGCGCACGACATAGCGCGGGCGCACCCAGGCCGCGCCCGGGTGGGGCGGGCGTTCATAGTGGCCGCGGTACCAGACCCAGCGGCCGCCGTACCAGTGGTAATAGCCGCCGATCCAGATGAAGCCTGGCCCCGGGGCGACGCCGACCACCTCCGCGACGGGCGCGGGCGGCTCCTCGGTCACGACCACTTCGGCGGGCTCGGCATAGACGGCGGCGACGGGGGCCGGACGGACGGCGACCACGCAGCCGGAAAAGAAGGCGAGCACCGAGGCCAGCGCCGCCGCGCCCGCCGCGGCGCGAAGCAGCGGCAGGGGCCCAACCAGGGGGATATCTTTGAATGTGCAGGGATTCATAAGTATTATGATTAACGAAACCAAAGACGCCGAAACCGCGCCTTGGTTACAACATGACAGCGCGAAAGCCCACGGCTTTAGCCGTGGGAGTGCGTCAAGCGATATTCTTCGTGAGCACCCGCGCGTTCCGCCCGTTCTCCTCGTACTGCTTGAGCCGCGCCTCGGGCAGGATCTCCTTCGTGCTCTCCTCGAACCCGCACACGTTGCTGAAGAAACCGAAGCTCTGCGTCGACAGGGCGATGACGCGCTTCGCGCCCCGCTCCTTTGCCTGGAGGCACGCGTACTCCACCATCTTCTTGCCGATTCCCCTGTTGTGGTAGAACGGCAGGACATAGAGCGACCCGATCTCGGCCGTCTCGGGCTGGTCGGGATAGAACATGAGCGTCACGCACGCGATGACGGCCTCGTCCACCTCGAACACGAAGAAGTGGTCGATGTTCTTCTCGATCGCCTGCTGCGTGCGGTGGATCAGCTCTTCGCGCCGGACGGCGTTGCGCGTGAGGTTGTAGAGCAGCCTTGCGTCGCGCCGGGTCGCCTTGCGGATCTGCTGGTAGTCGTTGCCATAGACGAGCGAGCCGACCCCCT
>CAZHPC010000058.1:0-19197 GCA_964534685.1 uncultured Opitutaceae bacterium | reverse complement strand
AAGCTCCAGAAGCAGACGCAATACGAATGAGAATGGTCGTCGCCGGACTGGGCGTGCAGGGCAGGAAGCGGCTCACTGTTGCCGGGGCCGACGTCGTGGCGACGGTGGACCCCGTTTCGCCTGATGCCCGGTACCGCCGGATCGAGGATGTGCCGCTGGGCGACTACGACGCGGCGCTCGTCTGCACTCCCGACGAAGCCAAGATTCCGCTGCTTAGGTACCTTCTCGGCCTTGGGAAGCACGCGCTCGTGGAAAAGCCCCTCATCTCAGAATCCGAAGGCGAGCTGCTCGAGCTAAAGGCGATCGCAATGAAGAACCGTGCGACTTGCTACACCGCATATAACCACCGTTTCGAGCCCCACATTCTCCGATTAAAGCAGACGCTTGATTCGGGAGTGCTGGGCAAGATCTACATTGCCAAGTTCTTCTATGGCAATGGGACGGCCCGAGATGTGCGAAACTCGGCCTGGCGGGACAAGGGGATGGGGGTCTTCCCCGACCTCGGCTCGCACCTTCTTGACTGGACGCTTTTCCTCTTCGGTCGGCCGTCCGTCCAGGCTGAGGTCTGGCGCAGCAATCGGTTTGAGAACAGGGCCAGCGATTTTTTCCATTTCGGCTTCAGGGGCAACTCGCCCGAGCTCGAGTTCGAAATTACCCTGCTATCATGGCGCAACACCTTCCGCTGCGACGTGTTCGGTGAAAATAGAAGCGCCCATATCGACTGCCTGTGCAAATGGGGCCCCAGCACGTTCACGCTACGAAAGCGCGTGCTACCAAGCGGCCGGCCGGACGAGGAGACTGAAACGCTCACATGTCCGGATCCCACATGGAAGGCTGAGTACGACCACTTCCTGGGGCTTTGTCAGGCCCCTTCCACCAACATCGACAACGATATCTGGATCAACGGCGTCTTCAATGCTGTGCGAAGCGCGCAATCCAAGGCTGACAGGCCATGATCGCCTTTGTCGGACTATCCCACCTGGGCCTGAACTACAGTTTGGCCACCGCAGCCAAAGGCTTCGATGTCCTGGCGTACGACCCTGATTCCGCACTCGTGGAGAAGCTGCGGGAAGGCCGGTTTCCGATCGAGGAGCCGGGTTTCAGGGAGCTCTTCCTGGTCCACGGCGCGCGTCTGAATTTCACGGCCGATTCGGGCGAACTCAAAAGGTGCGATCTCGTCTTTATCGCCCTCGATGTCGCCACCAACGAGCGCAATGAGAGCAATCTCTCGCCGCTCGAGGCGCTGATTGAAAGGACGGCGCCCGCGCTGGACCCGGGCGCGGCCGTGGTGGTGCTGAGCCAGGTTCGCCCCGGATTCATGCGCGCGCTGGTCGGGCGCCTGGGGCCGACGCCGACTTCCTGGTTCTACCAGGTGGAGACTTTGATATTCGGGGCGGCTGTCCGGCGCGCGATGGAACCCGAGCGGTTCATAGTCGGGGCGGCCGAGCCGGCGGCTCCCCTTCCATTGCAGTACCGTGCGTGGCTCGATGCATTTGTCTGCCCTGTGCTCGTGATGCGCTTTGAAAGCGCCGAGCTGGCGAAGCTAGCGATCAACCTTTTCCTTGTTTCCACGGTCAGCACGACCAACACGCTTGCGGAGCTCTGCGAGGCGATTGGCGCCGATTGGGCCGAGATAGCCCCGGCGCTCAGGCTCGACAGGAGGATCGGCCCGTACGCATACCTGAAGCCGGGTCTTGGAATCGCGGGCGGCAATCTCGAGCGCGACCTGGTCACGGTGCGCGCCATGGCGGCCGAGCGCGGAACAGAGGCGGGTGTCGTGGACGCTTGGCTGCGCAACAGCGCGCACGCCAGGCTTTGGGTACTGCGTACCCTGGAGCGCGAGCTGCTTGCCTCCAATCCGCATGCGCGGATCGCCGTGTGGGGACTGGCCTACAAGGAGGACACGCATTCCTTGAAAAACTCGGCGTCAATTGAGCTCATCCGCGCCCTTGCGGGCTGCGAGCTGCACGCCTATGACCCGGCCGCCAAAGTCGAGGCATCGGCATTTCCAGGCCTAATCATCCACCCAAATGCGCTGGATGCGCTGGCGGGTGCGGATTCGTTGGTCATCATGACCCCGTGGAGGGAATTCTCCACCGTGCCGCCAATGGAGATCCGCTCCCGGATGCGTGGTAATCTGGTGATCGACCCTTATTGCGTTTTGGACAGGAAGGCCGTCGCCCAGTCGGCCATGCGCCACCGGGTTCTGGGCGCAGGACAATGATCCCCGATCGATGCTAACCCACCTCAGCAAACAGGAATTGCGCCCGCCTCGGGTGGCCATCGTGGGCGTGAAGGGCTTTGTGGGGAGCGCCCTTCGGAGCACCCTCGAAGCCGGGCGGATGGCGGTGATTCCGATCGGAAGACCGGCCGTCGACCTACTCGAGCCCGAATGTGTGGATCGGCTATCAATGCTGTGGGAACCGGGCGACGCCGTTGTCGTCACGGCCGCGCTCACACCGGACAAGGGGCGCGACGTTGCCGCGTTGATCAAGAACCTGCGGATGGCGGAACACCTGGCCTCGGCGATATCGAAGCGACCATGCTCGCATCTCGTCTATTTCAGCTCCGATGGGGTCTACGACAGCAGCCAGCCGGTCGTGACCGAGGCGACGCCTGCGGCGCCCGCCGATCTCTACGGGGTGATGCATCTCGCGCGCGAGGTGGTGTTTAGGGAGGCGGCTGCGCGGGCCGGAGTCCCCTACTGCGTCCTGAGGCCATGCGCGATCTACGGCGCGGGCGACACCCACAACAGCTACGGCCCGAACCGGTTCATTCGTTCGGCGCTTGCCGAACGCCGGATAGGGATATTCGGGGCCGGCGAGGAGACCCGCGATCACGTTTACATAGGCGATGTCTGCAACTTGACCCGTCTCGTGCTCCTGCACCGAAGCACGGGGATCCTCAATCTCATCAGCGGGCAGGCCGTGACGTTTGGCTGGATTGCGTCGGAGGTGGCGCGCTTGGTTGGCGGACACGTTGCGATCGAGCAACTCCCGCGGGGCGGCCCCGTAACGCACCGCCGATTCGATCCTGCGGCGGCGATCGAGGCTTTTCCTGGGCATAAGCCCATGCTTCTGGATGCGGGCCTTGCAATCTCAGTGGCCGCAGCCCGCAAATCCTATGGCTCACCAGGGTAGTCCTGCCTCATCCAACGGCCGCTAAAGTCGTTGACAACGGAATGGAATTTCCGGTCCGCGGATCAGAAGGAGCCGCTCGTTTTCCCAGGGTCCACCTTTCAAGGGCTTTCCCTCCGTCTTTGGCGCACGGAAATCGGCGTCTTGAGCCGATTGGCGGCACTCTCCCCGTGGTAAGGGACGATGTCTTGCTTTTTGTGACAACGTGTCTTGCATAAGTTGCATGCAGACTGAGACCCTATCCATTCGTATCTCCAAGGCCGAAAGCGCCGCATTGCGCCGGCGAGCGCGGGAGGAAAAGACCTCTCAGGGACAGTTGGTGCGAGAGGCGTTGGCTAGCTACGGCATCACGGCCAAAGCCTGCCCGGAGTCGGGCTATGACAAGATCAAGGATATCATCGGGCGCAGTCGCGGCGGCCCAGCGGATCTGTCGACTAATCCGAAGCATTTGGAGGGATACGGCGGGTGAACACCTGGCTTCTGGACACGGGGCCTCTCGTGGCGCTCCTGGCTCGCGATGACGCCATGCATGCGTGGGCAGTCGAGCAATCCAAACAGGCTCCGCCCGGCGTGCTGACCTGCGATGCGGTCGTCTCGGAGGCACTGTTCCTCCTAAAGCGCGCCGGTCACAGCGCCGATGATCTTTTTGCGATGGCAGACACCGGATTCCTGCGAAGCAGCTTCGACTTCAATCAGGAACGCCACGAAGTGCGCGAATTGATGCGACGCTACACAACACTGCCGATGTCCTTTGCTGATGCCTGCTTAGTGCGGATGGCCGAGCTTAATCCAGGGGCCGCGATCTGGACGCTCGATGCAGACTTTCATATCTATCGCCAGCACAAACGCCAAACGCTCTCGCTCATTGTCCCGGAACGAAGGTTCGCAAGAGAGGATCGCCCGCCCGGATAAGCCGGGATACTCGCCGTTGCCTTTTCAAGCGGCTTCAATATGCGTAGCAATCCCCTCGGAATCCGGCGGATAAGGCGTCCCGACTCACCTGCCGACCTTCTCGCATGGAACTAAGTCACCGCACACTTTCGCAGTCCGGCCGATATCGCGACCTCTCGCTGGCGGGCCTGTCGCCTGGCGTTTCGCTCCGCCTCTACCGGCAGATGCTTCGGCTGCGGCGCATGGAGGAGGCGCTGCTTGCCGAGTATCATCCGGCCGAGCAAATGCGCTGCCCGATTCATTTCTGCATCGGGCAGGAGGCGATTCCCGCAGCGCTTTCGGAGCTGGTCAGGGCGGACGATTACCTGTTCAGCCATCACAGGTCCCACGGCTACTATTTTGCCAAGGGTGCGCCGTTGAACGAGCTCTTCGCCGAGATCTATGGCCGGCAGACCGGAGCGGACGCCGGCAGGGCTGGTTCGCAGGACATCTCCCATTCCGGCTGTCATTTCTACAGCGGGGCGATTTTGTCCGGCGCGGTGAGCATCGCCGTCGGCGCGGCCCTTGGGTTTCAGCTTCAGCGCACAACCCAGATCTCCATCTCGGGCTTCGGCGAGGGGGCGACCGACGAGGGGGCGTTCTGGGAGGCCATGAATTTTTCGGGGAAGCGCCGGCTGCCCGTGCTCTTCGTGGTCGAGAACAACCGCTATGCCACGTTCTCCGACCAGCTCAAGCGGCAGGCCGACGACAACATCTGCGAGAGGGTCGGACCGTTCGGTGTGCGTGCCACCAAGATCTTTGGCAACGACGCCCCGCTGGCCTACCGGACGCTTGCGGCCGAGGTCGGGCGCGTGCGTTCGGGCGACGGGCCGGCCCTCGTGGAGGCCTACACCTATCGCTGGAACAGCCACGTGGGGCCGGAGGATGACGGGGCCAACAATTACCGGGCACCGGGGGAGATGGAGTTCTGGAAGGGGAACTGCCCCATCGTCCTTCTTGAGGAGCGGCTGCGCGAGACTGGAGGGCTGGACGACGCGGCAAAGGCCAAAATGGAGTCGGAAATCGCCGCGGAGATCGCTGCGAATTTCAAGTTTGCGAAGGAGAGCCCCTTTCCGACGGACACGGACTGGCGCAGGATGAATTTCGAGGACGCGAGCCCCATGGCCGACCGGCTCCTCGGCACCGCAAGCCGCGGCGATTTCGACCCTGATCAGGCGGAGGCGCGGCTGGGGCCCTACTGACCCATGAGCCGGCAGCTCTCGTACGCAAAGGCCATACTGGAGGCCACGGATCAGGCCATGGCACTCTGTCCCCAGGTCATCGTCCTGGGCCAGCTCGTGGACACGCAGTCCGGCATCTTCGGCACGACGACCGGCCTGGTCGAGAAGTACGGCGCCGAGCGGGTCCAGGACTTTCCCGTCGCCGAAAACCTTATGACGGCTGTGGCAATGGGGGCGTCGCTTACCGGGCTTCGGCCGGTCATCGCCCACCAGCGCCTCGATTTCATGCTGTACTCGCTCGACGCGATCGCCAATTGGTTGGCCCTTTGGCGTTTCAAGTCCAACGGCAAGTCGGCCATGCCCGTGACCATCCGGACGATTGTCGGCAAAGGCTGGGGCCAGGGACCCCAGCACTCGAAAAGCCTCCACGCATGGTTTGCGCACCTTCCCGGTCTGCGCGTGGCCGTCCCGGCCACGGCCTATGACGCGAAGGGCCTCCTTCTGGAGAGCATCTTCAGCGAGACGCCCGCCATCTTTGTGGAGGGCCGCGGCCTTTTCTCGATGACGGACGACGTCCCTGAGAAACCGTACCGGGTGCGCTTTGGACAGGCTATCGTCCGCCGGCCGGGAAAGGATGCAACGGTTGTGGCCATAGGCTCCATGGTGCCTGTGGCCATGCGGGCTGCGTCAATCATGGAGAAGGAGGGAGTCGGGGTTGAGGTGGTTGATCCCCGCACGCTGTCGCCCCTGGACCGCCGGACGATTTGTGGCTCCGTGCTCAAGACCGGACGCCTCGTGGTCGCGGATCCCGCCTGGCGGTCATTCGGTGCCGCGGCGGAGATCATGGCCAGCGTTGCGGAGAACCTGGGCGACAGGATGAAGTCAAAGCCCGCGCGGGTCACCCTGCCGGACAGCCACACCCCCATGAGCATGGCCCTCGAGCCGGAATTCTATCCGGACGAAAACGACGTTGCGGCGGCCGTCAGGCGGTCGCTTGGATGAGCCCGCCGAAGGCGAAGCAACTCCATGGCCTACGTCGACTTCATCGAGCACCTGCACCAAAGCACCAAGCGCGATTACCTCGCGCGCGTTCTGGCGGGCGACAAGGCCGAGTTTGCCGCGGTGGCGAAGAAATTCGACATCGAGTATTGGGACGGCAGCCGCAACACCGGATACGGAGGCTACCATTACGACGGGCGCTGGCTCGACGTGGCGAAACGCATGGCCGGGCACTATGGCTTGAAGGCCGGCGACCGGGTGCTGGACGTGGGCTGCGGGAAGGGGTTCCTCCTCTACGAGTTCATGCGCGCGGTTCCCGGCATAGAGGTCGCAGGCCTCGACGTCTCCCGTTACGCAATCACCCATTGCAAGCCGGAGGTGGCCGCCTACCTGACAGAGGGGAACGCTGTTTCGCTGCCCTTCGCAGACAAGTCCTTCGATCTCGTCGTGTCGATCAACACGCTTCACAACCTCCAGCTTCCGGAGCTCGAGCGCGCGCTAAGGGAGATCGAGCGGGTCGGGCGCGGGAACAAGTACGTGCTAATGGACAGCTATCGCAATGAGCGGGAGAAGGTGAACCTGACCTACTGGCAGCTCACGTGCGAGTGTTTCCTGACGCCGAGCGAATGGGAATGGATTTTTGAGAAGACGGGGTACACTGGCGACTACGGTTGCATCTTTTTCGACTGACCGCGCCGCCTTTGCCCCACTATCATCAGCCATGAGCAATCCCGGCGAGTCCACCCGCGAGGGCCAGTACCAGCGCTCAATTGATCTCCTGAAGGAGAAGGGGCTGGCCCCCCTGGGGCTCATGGCCAACCAGGCGTGGCACGACGACCCGAGGCATCTTCTCTTCACGCTGGCGCGCTACAAGTTTGTCGCAAAGATGTTTGCGGGGCGCGCGCACGTGCTCGAGGTCGGCTGCGCCGACGCCTTTGGGACCCGGCTTGTCCGGCAGGAGGTGGGAAGGCTGACGGCCACCGATTTCGACCCCGTCTTCGTCGCCGACGTCATCGCTAGGATGGATCCCAAGTGGGCGTTTGACTGCAAGGTGCATGACATGCTTTCCGGCCCCGTTGCCGGGGATTTTGACGCAGCCTTTGCGCTCGATGTGATCGAGCATATCCAGCCCCGCGACGAGCTCGTATTCCTGGGAAACATCGCCCGGTCGCTGTCGGCGCACGGTGCCGCTGTCCTCGGCTGCCCGTCGATCCAGTCCCAGGCGTATGCCTCCCCGCCGAGCAAGGCGGGGCACGTCAACTGCAAGGACGGCCCGGGCATGCGCGCCCTGCTGGGTCGGTTCTTCCATAATGTCTTTGTATTCTCGATGAACGACGAGGTGGTGCACACCGGGTTTTTCCCGATGGCGCACTACGTGATTGGGCTCGGATGCGACGTGAAGGGAGGCTGAGGGGATTCAATGGCGATGACCGACATGGATGCCAGCGCGGGAATCCGCGAGGAGCTGGACGTGACGCTCTTCATCCCCTGCCTGAACGAGGAGAACCGCGTGGTGCCGACCCTCGAGACGGTCAGGGAGGCCATGGCCGAGCTGGGGCACAGCTATGAGGTGATCGTGGTCGATGACGGATCGACCGACCGAACCGCCGAGGTCGTCGAGGAGTTTTGCCGGAGCAATCCGCAGATGCCGGTCCGCCTTCACCGAAACGATAGGAATCGCGGGCTGTCCCGAAGCTTCGTGGACACCGCCTTCCGCGGGCGCGGCCGGTATTACCGGCTTGTCTGCGGTGACAACGTCGAGCCCAAGCATTCGATGATTAAGATCCTCCGGCAGATGGGAAAGGCGGACATCATCATCCCCTACTACCCTTCCCTTCCAGGGAAGAGCCGCACGCGCAAGGCGATCTCCGGGCTCTACACGCTCATCGTCAACATGCTCGCGGGGCACCGCATCCACTACTACAACGGATGCGCCCTCTACAGCCGCTTCCAGGTCATGCGCTGGGCCTCCTACAACTTCGGCTTTGGGTTTCAGGCCGACCTGATAACGAAGCTCCTCGACGAGGGGGCCACCTACATGGAGGTGCCGATCGACGGTTTCCACCTGACCCGGGACCGAGGCTCGGCGCTGAACTTCCGCAATTTCCTGTCAACGGGCCACACCCTGTCGGAGATATTCATCAGGCGGATCCGCGGGATCGTCTACCACAATTAGACCCAGTTTGCCCTTTGCCGGGAAAATCCGCCCTGTGCACTCCCGGCTAGATCAGGCCCTGATCCGCTTGGCGATCTCGTCGCCGATGGCGATGGAGGCCGTTGCAGCCGGGCTTGGCGCGTTGAGGACATGGAGGGCGTTGGGACGTTCAATCAGCTCAAAATCCTGAACGAGCTCTCCCTCGCGCGTCATCGCCTGGGCGCGGACACCGGAACCTCCCGGAACAAGATCGTCCTCCTCAAGGGCTGGGACGAGCCTGCGAAGCGAGGCGCAGAAGCGGCGCTTGCTGAAGGAGCGAAGCACCTCCGCCCAGCACATCGATCCATTTCTGGCCATAAACCGCCAGAGACCGGAGAATGTGGCTGCGTCCCAAAGGTCGCCAAGATTTATGTCGGTCTTTCGATAGCCCTCGCGAGCCGTCGCCAGGATCGCGTTCGGGCCGGCCTCGACGCCGCCGTGTATCATGCGGGTGAAATGCACGCCGAGAAATGGAAAGGTCGGGTCGGGCACGGGATAGATCAGGTTCCTGACGAGGTGCGCCCGCTCGGGCCGAAGATTGAAGTACTCTCCCCTGAAGGGCACGATCCGGGTCGCACGGACCTCTCCCGCGAGAGCGCTCACCCGGTCGCTGTGCAGACCCGCGCAGTTCACGATGAAGTCGGCTGCAAAATCCCCGGCCTTGGTGGCGATCCGCCAGCCCTTCCCATCAGACACGAGGCGTTCGACACCGGCACCCGCATGGAGCGCAACCCCCAGCGACCCGGCCTCCGAAACCATTGCCTGCACGACCGCGGCGTAGTCGACAATCCCCTCCTCGGGAACCCTAAGTGCTGCGAGCCCTGCCACGTTGGGTTCGATTTCGCGGATGGCCCCACCTTCCAGCCATTGGAGACCGCTAAGGCCGTTCTGCAGGCCACGCTCGTGAAGGCCTTTGAGTCGGATCACCTCCACTGGGTCGACGGCGACCACAAGCTTGCCGCAAATCTCGTGCGCGACCCCATTTTTGCTGCAGTAATCCGTCATTAAGCGGATTCCGCTGACGGCCATGCGCGCCTTGACCGAGCCGGGCTTGTAATAAAGGCCAGCGTGCAGGACGCCGCTATTGTGCGTGCTTTGGTGGCGCCCGAACCCGACCTCCTTCTCCAAAAGAAGCAGATCAGCCCCGGGCTGATGGCGTCGGATTTGCAGGACCGTGGCCAGACCGACTATGCCACCACCGATGACGCAGATTCGCATGGTATTTCAACGGCCTTTGCTGACAATTATGAGCGAAATGTCGAGAACATGTCCTGATGAGCGCCGATGGGAGACGCGTGTGATCTCGCGATTGCGACGTCCCACGGTTATTCAGAAAGAGTGCAGGTGGCAAACGCTACATCTCTAATGCTTAGCCACAAGGTGCACGTTATTGTATCACAACAATATCAGCATTTGCTTCATCTTTTTGCCGGCGCTTCCATCCTTGCATTTGTAACGTAAGCGGCTTAAGTTATGGAATGCTCACAAAGGCCACACGGGCGTATTTTGCCACGATTGGCCGAAGGGGCGGCCAGAAGAGTCGGCGCGCTTTATCAACGGCGCAGGCGCGGCAGATGGTTGCAGTGAGGCTTGCCCGCTCGGCCTACCGCAGATTCCGCACGCTCTGCTTTTGGTCATACGCTTCCGATCTTCGAATAACGGCTGCAAATGCCGCCTGGGTGGCTGAACAGCTGCGCCGCAACGGCAACCGCGCGGCCTGGCAGACCGCAGCCCGGATTCAATCCCTTCTCGAATGCCGCTAACGCCGCAACAGACAGACATTGCGCGCCTGATCGCGGTCAACCGTTCGCAGTCCAGCCACCTGGCCGGAGCCGCCGCCCTGCACCTCGAACCCAATTCGCCGCGCACAAGCGAAGACCTGGATTATTTTCACGACGCGGAGGCGCTCGTTGGGCAGGCATTTGGCGCAGACCGATGCGTCCTCGAGACAGCCGGCTACAGCGTCGAGGTTTCCCTGAGTCAGCCCGGCTTTGTCCGGGCCATCGTCGGCCGTGACGGCGACGCGACAAAAGTCGAATGGGCACATGATTCATCCTGGCGTTTCCTGCCGCCGATTCGGGATGCCGGTGTGGGGTTTCGCCTGCATCCAATGGATCTGGCAATCAACAAGGTGCTTGCCCTTGCAGGCAGAGACGAGGCGCGGGATTTTCTCGATGTAATCTATGTGCATCGCCACCATCTTTCACTTGGCAGCCTTTGCTGGGCGGCCGTGGGCAAGGACCCCGGTTTCAGCCCGGGAATGCTCGTCGAGATGCTGGCGAGGAAGGGACGCTACCATTCTGAGGATTTCAGTGCACTTAACCTCATAGATCACCCCGACTTGGCCGACCTGAAGCGCACCTGGCTCGGGGCGATAGCCGATGCGAGACGCCTTGTGAGGGACCTGCCACCCGAAGATGTGGGCTGCCTTTATTGGAATCCTGCCACTGAGAAATTCGAAACGCCCGTTGCTGGAGGCAGCCGCCTCGTGCGTCATTTCGGTTGCCAGGGGGGTGTCCTGCCCACGATCGGAGATGAGCCGCTCCTCGAATCCAACGATGTCGCGCGGAGTCTGCTTGGCGCCAAGCTTCAGGCTGAGGTTCAGCCAAAAGCCTCAGGTTCAAGAGCGAGGATTCCGAGGCCTCGCAAATCGAGCTAATTGCATCTAATTGACTCCCACTCTTTCTCCATGCGCTGGTTCTTGAATCAATCATGAGTCCATCAGGACATTCTTCGCCCGTCTCAGGAATGGCCCGCAAGCGGGACCTCTGGTGGCAGTTCACTGTCCGCGCGGTCGAGGCGCGCTACCGCGGCAGCTACCTGGGGATCCTCTGGGCGGTGCTCAACCCGGTGCTCATGCTCGTCATCTTCTTTGTCGTCTTCGGAATCATTTTCGGGGGGCATTTCCGCGACCCGAGCGTGGAGTCGCTCAAGGACTACGCGATGGCCATGTTCCTTGGTCTGACCCTCTTTCAGCTTTTGGCGGAGACATTCGGGGCCTCGCCGCTATTGATCACCGGAAATGTCAATCTTGTGAAGAAGGTGGTGTTTCCCCTGGAAATTCTCCCCCTGGCTCAGGCGGGGGGGCTCTGGTTCAATCTTGCGATCGGGCTCGTCCTCGCACTCGGAGGCTGGCTGGCGATCGGCAATTCGCTCACGCTCGTCGGACTGGCGTGGCTTCCGGTCATCGTGCTGCCCCTTCTCATGCTCTCCGCCGGCCTCGCCTGGTTACTCGCGGCTTTGGGCGTGTTCTTCAGAGACCTTACGCAGGCGATGTCGTTCGTCGCACAGGTTGTCATGTACGCGAGCGCCGTCTTTTACCCTGTGAGCAGGATCGAGCAGGCGAATCTCTGGGGAATCCTCAGGTGGAACCCCTTCCTCCAGACGGTCGTCCTCTCGCGGGAGGTGGTCCTCTGGGGCATGCCGGTCAATTTCCACCGCCTGGGATACACCTATGCGGCCGGCATTGCCTCGCTCGTCGTCGGCCGCTGGCTCTTCATGAAGCTGCGGCCGGCATTCGCGGACGTGATCTGACGAAAGGGACGCAAGCCATGCCCGACGAACTGCTGATCGAGGCCAAGGGCCTCACCAAGGCCTACCGGATTTGGGACCGGCCGTCTTCGCGTCTCACCGTTCCGCTGATCGAGGCTGCTTCGAAGCTGTTGCCCCAGGCGTTGGGACGGCGCTCCCTCGCCGGACGTGCCGCCGCAAAATACCGCGACTTCTACGCGCTTCGGGAGGTGGGCTTCTCGGTGCGCCGCGGCGAGGCGACCGGCATCATCGGCCGGAACGGCTCGGGCAAGAGCACCCTTCTCCAGCTGATCGCCGGGACCCTCATGCCCACGTCGGGGTCGGTCTCGGTCACGGGCAGGGTCTCGGCGCTTCTCGAGCTCGGAAGCGGCTTCAATCCGGACTTCAGCGGCAGGGAGAATGTGTTCCTGAACGGCGCCATCTACGGCTTCACCCACGCCGAGATGGCGGAGCGGATGGACGAGATTGCGGCCTTCGCGGACATCGGCGACTTCCTGGAGCAGCCCGTGAGGACCTATTCCTCGGGCATGATGATGCGGCTGGCCTTCGCCGTCGCGGTCAACGTGCAGCCCGACATTCTCATCATCGACGAGGCCCTCGCGGTCGGGGACGTCTTCTTCTCTCAGAAGTGCTTCCAGAGGATCCGCGAGATCGTGCACCGGGGCGCCACGCTCATCTTCGTCTCCCACGACATGGGCGCAATACAGTCGCTCTGTGACCGTGCGCTGCTGCTCAACCAGGGAAGCCTCATCTTCGACGGGGCACCGGAGGACTGCGTCAGCCGGTACTTCAACTTGCACAAGCCGGCGGCCAGGTCGGGCAAGGCGGTGCCCGGGACGCACGCGCCCGTGGACCCGGCTGCGAGGAAGGCCGTGGAGGGTTCCAACATCCTGCCGGCGGCGAAGTCGCGCCACGGCGACCGGGCGCTCGAGATCCTGGCGGCGGCGGTGCTCGACGGTCATGGGGCCGCGACGTGGGACTTCGAGATGATGCACCGGGCGTCGGTGCGGATGCTCCTGCGGGCGAATTCGGAGATCCGGATGCCGTCGGTCGGAATCCAGATCCACGACCGGATGGGGAACCTCGTGTTCGCCGCCGGGACGAGCCAGCTGCGCTTTCCGCTGCCCGCCCTCCCGAAGGGACAGGAGATCCTTCTCGAGTTTCGGATCGCGCTCAACGTGCAGCCCGGCGCCTACACGCTCTCGCTCGACGCGGCGGAATTCGACGAGGAGAACCCGAACGTCGGCGTCTTCTTTGACCGGGTCGGCGGCCTCGGTCCGCTCAACGTGGCGAACCACGGCGGCATCACCCTGCCCTTTTATGGGATTGCGCAGCTGCCGATGGACATCAGCTACCTATAGGCGATGAGCGCTACAAAGACCGACCGGGCCTGCTGGTGCGGCCACCCCCAACTGGAGCCCTTCTCCGAATTCTACCGGGTGTGCCGGGCGTGCGGCACGCTGGTCAGCCAGGCGCCGTACCGTGCCGAGCTCTACGACGACGCCTACTGGCACGGCCGCCAGACCGAGCACCACGGTCTACCCGATATCCGGAAGCGCGCCCGGCTCGACCTGCCGGAGCGATGCACCTACTGGCTGCGGCATCTGCTTTCGCTCAGGCTTCCGCCCGGCCGGGTTCTCGAGGTGGGCTGCGCCCATGGGGGCTACGTGGCCCTCCTGGGATGGGCGGGGTTTGACGCGGTCGGAACCGAGTTGAGCCCGGGCGTCGCGGGCATCGCGCGTGAGCTCTTTGGCGTCCGTGTGCTGGCGGGCCAGGTCGAAAAGCAGAATTTCGAGGCGGAAAGCTTCGACGTGATTGTCTTAAACGACGTGCTCGAACACCTCCCGGATCCCTTGGCCACCATGACGCATTGCGCGAGGTTGCTCGCAAAGGACGGGCTGTTCATTATCCAAACACCTGAATACAAAGAACATCTGAGTTTCGAGGAGCTCAAAAACAGCAAGGATATGTTCCTCAAGCACATGGAGCGAAAGGAAGACGAGCACCTCTTCCTGTTCAGCAGGCGCTCGATTGGCCTCTTTTTCTCGAGGATCGGGTTTCCCCATGTCACTTTTGCCAATCCCATATTCCCGTATGACCTGTTTCTCTCGGCCAGCCGCGCTCCCACGGCCCCGCGCGACGAGACTTCGATCGGGGCGGCCCTTGCCCGCCGGCCCGTCGGACGCCTGGTCCAAGCCCTCCTGGACAAGGCCTACGAATCCAACGACCGCTGGTGGGCGATGCAGCGTCTGGAGGCCAAGCTCAATTCCCTTCCGGGCAAGGCTCCCTAAATCAGGCTCGCCTCACCCGTCGCCTATGGTGTGAAGTGACCCCTTTTACGTGCCTGTTAAGCCCAAGACTATCGTTTACATAAGGCCCGACACGATCGGCGACCTGGTCCTGTTCACACCCGCCCTCGGCCTTTTCATGGCCGAATGGCCCGATGCGCGCCATGTCATTGTCGTCAGGGAGGGTTATGAGAGCCTGGCCCCCCTGTTCCCGAAGGCGCTCGAGTGGAAGGTGGCCCGCCTGAATCCCTTCAAGCAGAGGCCCTCCGAATGCGCAAAGGAGCTGAAGCGCCTCATGTCCGAGCTGGAAGCCATGGCGCCCGACCTGATCCTTGCGCCCACCTTGAACCGCACCTGGCTGGAGATCGCCGTCGCGGCCCATTTCAAGAAGACCCGGAGCGTCGTCCTCGGAGGGGCCGATGTGGACCCGATCTTCGCCGCGTCGCTCAGGCTCGACCTGGGCGTCGACCCGGCCACGGCGTTCAGGGAGACCATTGCCTCCGACCGGACGACGGGCGACGTGGACAACCAGCACAAGCTCGCCGAAACCCTTATTGGGCGCCCGCTGCCGACCGTGCTGCCCTCGGTCGAGGTTTCAGGGGAAATGTCCGCGGCGGCCCGCGCGGTGGCCGCGAAGCACGGCCTCCCTGAGGGCAAGTGGGCCGCGGTGTTCGCGGGGGGCCTCGCAAACGTTGCCGTCAAGTCCTGGCCGCCGGAGAAATTCGCCGAGGTGGTGGCCTGGCTGCAGTCGAGGAAGATCCCCGTCCTTCTCCTCGCCCACGCGGACGAGGCGGCCATTGTGGAGCAGGTCGGAGCCCGGGCGGCCAAGCTTTCCGGAAACCGGCCCGCGGCATGGCTCGGAAGGAACGGGGAGCTGCCCCTCCTGGCGGCGCTCCTCAAGGACTGCGAATTCTACGTCGGGCTCGATACGGGCGCCATGCACCTTGCGGCGGCGGTGGGCCGGCCGGTCGTCGCCGTCTTCGGCGGCGGGCACTGGCCCAGGTTCCGGCCCTCGGCGAGACAGGCGATCTCAGTGGTCCAGCCCCTTCCCTGCTTCGGCTGCAACTGGGACTGCCACTTTGGCGACGGCCCCTGCGTGAAGACCATTCCCGCGTCCGATGTCATCCAGGCCGTGGAGCGAATCCTCGCCGCCGGCAAGAAGGCGATCGACGCGGTCCTGGAGTCGCACGCCCTGCCCCCGGAAGCCGTGAAGCTGATCGCCGATTCCGAGCCCGGGATCCTCGCCCTGAAGCGGGACCGCGTGGACCGCCAGCACAAGATCGAGGAGCTCAAGGACGAGACGGACTCCAAGGACGTGGAGATTGAGGCCCTCAAGCGCGCGGCTGAGGAGAGGAAGACGGAGATGGAGGCGATCAAGGCCGAGCTCGAGCAGGAGTGCGCCGACAAGGACAAGGAGATCGAGGAACTGAAGGCCGAGACCAATTCAAAGGACGTCGAGATGGGGGACCTGAAGCGCGCCGCCGAGGAGCGAAAGACGGAGATGGAGGCGATCAAGGCCGAGCTCGAGCAGGAGTGCGCCGACAAGGACAAGGAGATCGACGAGCTCAAGGGCGAGGCGGACACGAAGGACGCCGAGATCACAGCCTTGAAGGACACCTGCAACGACCGCGAGCAGATCGTCATTCGCCTGGACGCAGGCCTCAAGGCGCATATCGCCGCCGCCGCGGCCCGCGACCAGCAGATCGCCCAGCTTGAGACAGAGCGCGCGGATCTGGCCGCGCGCCTTAAGCTTCTCGCCTACCTTCCTCCCGACGCGGCCGTCTGGGCCCAGGGCATGTACGACAAGGATGTCCACATCGCGAACATCGAGACAATGGTGAGGGAGCGGGACAGGGATATCGAGCACCTGAAACAGTCCATCGCCAACTACGCGTCCGGCTACGGCGGCATCGAGCAGGCAAAACACTACGGGCGGCTCCTCGCCGACAAGGAGGCCGTCATCCAGGAGCTCTACCGGACATGCGTCGAGCGCGAGGCCGTGATCAACGAGCTCGCGGCAGAGGCGACGTCCTTGACCGCGAAGCTTCGCAAGCTCTGGATCGCGGCCTCGGCCGCCCTGCGGGCGAAGCTCGTCCAGCCCTTGCGAAAGGCGCTGTTCCGCTCCGTGGTCGAGGATTACTGGATGCAGATTGGGGTTTTGAGGCAATACGAGCCACGGCCGATCTCCTGGGATCCGCGCATCGTGGCACCTTCCCTGAAAGGACGGGCCCTACCCAAGCTCGGGGTCGTCACGCCGAGCTACGGGCAGCCGGCCTTCCTTGAGAGCACGATGGTGAGCATCCTGAACCAGGACTATCCGAACCTCCTCTACGTGGTGCAGGACGGCGGCTCGCGGGACGCGAGCCCCGAGATCATCGCGCGTTATGCCGCTCGCCTTAGCCACTGGGCTTCGGAGCCGGACAAGGGCCAGGCGGACGCCATACGGAAGGGCTTCTCCCACATCGAGTCCGAGCTCGGACCCGACGACGTGATGGCCTGGTTCAACTCGGACGACCTCGTGGCCCCGAGGGCGCTGGCCTTTGTGGCTTCGTATTTCGCGGCGCATCCCAAGGTCGACGTGGTCTACGGCCACCGGATCATCATCGATGACGCGGACCGCGAGATCGGCCGCTGGATCATGCCGAGGCACGAGGCGGACTCGATCGAGTGGATCGACTACGTCCCGCAGGAGACGCTGTTCTGGCGCAAGCGCGCCTGGGACGTCGCCGGCGGGATCGACCCGAGCTTCCAGTTCGCGCTCGACTGGGACCTGCTGGCGCGCTTCCAAAAGGCCGGCTGCCGGATCGTCAGGCTCCCGTACTTCCTCGGCTGCTTCCGCGTGCACTCGCAGCAGAAGACGAGCCAGGTGATCCACACGACAGGGGCCGACGAGATGGCCCGCATCCGCCTGCGCTTCCACGGCACGGACAAGGATGACGCCGCGATGATCGAGCGCCACGCCCGGCGGATCCGCTTCAGGGGGGCCCTGTCCGCCCGCCTCCACGCGGCGGGGATACGGTGGTAGGAGCTTGTTTTCCAGCGTGATTTCCAAAGCCTCACCCCTTTCGCCAGAATGATTTCACTGATTCTCGTCGTAGCCCTGTTCGCCTATCTAGCCGTCCTGGGCCAGGCCGTCGTCAGCCTCTTCAAACTGCGGATCGGCGTGCTTTGGGGCTGGTTCGTGGCGCCGTCGGTCGGCCTCTCGCTCCTCCTTGTCGTCATCACGCGCCTCAACGTCTGGGGCGTCCCCGTCCGTTCTGCGGGACCGTGGACCACGCTCGCTCTCCTCGTCTTCGCGGTCGCGGTCCTCCTGTGGCGCCGGCCGAAGCTGCCGCTCCGCAAGATGGCGCCCTTCCTTTACATCTCGCTTGGCGCGCTCATCTACGTCGGCTGGCCGTCGCTGCGGTTCGGCTTCCACTGGATCTCCTACGGAAACGACGACA
Source organism: uncultured Opitutaceae bacterium (assembly GCA_964534685.1). Lineage (GTDB taxonomy): Bacteria > Verrucomicrobiota > Verrucomicrobiia > Opitutales > Opitutaceae > Palsa-1447. The sequence goes on along the minus strand of CAZHPC010000058.1, from coordinate 1,494 downwards.
TGGCGAACTACTGCCTGGCGGCGGAGCGCTTCCTCGAGCACGGCTACTACGCCATCCCGCTGCAGACCGAGTTGGAGGGACGCGACTACGCCCAGCACTACTGGTTCATGCACGCGCTCCAGCAGATCCGCCCGGGATCCGAGATGACGATCGCGTGGGTGTGCTCGCTCACGGGCCGCCATGCGCACGAGGTGTTCATGCCGGCGGTTCTCATGATGAGCCTCATGCAGCTGTTCGGCATGGGTTCCATCGTCATCTGGAGGGGCCGGTACCGCAGGGTCGCGGTCGTGGCGTTCTTTCTCTTTGCGTCGAGCCCCCTCTTCAGCCTCGGAACCCTCTACCAGCTGATCGCCCAGGTCGGGGGGCTGGCGCTCCTGCTCGTGCTGGCGTCGATCCTGTTCTCGACGCGCAAGCTGACCGTGCGGGCGATGGCGGTGTCGGGGATCCTGACGGCCGGCCTCGCGATCTTCTATCCGGAGGTGTCTCCGTTCGTCGCCCTTGGGATCATGCTGGTCGCCCTTCGCCTGCGCTTCACGCAGCCCACCCGGCTCAAGTCCTACGCGCTCTTCATCCTGGGGGTCGCCGTCCTCACGTTCGTGCTCATCGAGAGCAACACCTATGAGTTCATAAACACGCTCGTCATGCAGTCGGTCGGTTCCGCCGGCCTCGGGGCGATGACGGAGATCAACGACCAGAGCGGCGGCCTTGTGCTGTTCCCCTGGACCCTCGTGCCGTCCTTCCTGCCGATGCTCTTCGGGCTTCATCCGTTCGGGATCGTGGGTGTCGACCCGCTGATCTCGATCCAGATCGTCGCCGGCGCCGCCTTCCTTGTCTATTTTGCCTGGCGCACCTGGAAGAACTTCATGGAGGGCGCCCCGGAGGGCTACCTGGGAGTTGTCATGATCGTGCTGGGCGTCTACCTCTTCCAGAAGGGGCAGGACTTCGGCCTCTTCAAGCTCGCGATGTGGGCGCAACCGGTGACGACGCTCTGCATCGCCCAGGCCTTTGAGCCGTTTCTCTGGTCGGGGCTCCCCCGGGTGCAGAAGAGGGCCAGGATTGCACTGGGGCTCTTCTTCGCCTGCACGTCCGTCTCGCAGATCTACTATACCTACTCCTCGCTCGGCACCTTCGGCGGAGGGCTTACCGAGGTCGTGAAGGGCTCCGCGCTTGGCGTCGGGTTCACGCCGCCAAAGAACCTCAAGTACCAGGGAATAGAGAGCGACATCTCGAACGTGGTGAGCGCGAAGATGCTCTCCATGTACACCCAGGGAATCGACACCCGCTTCCTCTCGCGCAGCTACATGGACAACATCGCGAACATCGCGGTGCTCAAGTTCCTGCGGACGGAGGACCCCGACCTCGGCCCCCAGGCGCGCCTTGTCGAAAAGCTCTCGCTCATTCGCTTCATGCTTCCGCCGGAGATTCTGGTGGACGACATCCCCGACTACCGGGTCGTCACGATCCACAGGGAGGCCAACAGCGTCCTCTACGCCA